>WFWT01000001.1 GCA_015490995.1 Anaerolineae bacterium
ACACCCTTCTGCGCACCCGCCGCAATCAAACGCTTGCCACTCTGATACCCGCCCGCATACTCATCCATGCCGATGAAGGTCAAGTAAGGAATGCCGTCCTTCTCCGGCCCGGCACCCGCATTGTAACCCACCACCGGAATCCCGGCATCCAGCGCACGCATTATGGGCTCCTTGAACAACGCCGGGTCCGTCACCGTCACCGCCAGCCCGTCCGGATTCGCCGCCACCGCCTGGTCAATCAACGCCGCCGTCTTCTCCAAATCAAACCGATCCGGACCCAAGATGGTCAGATCCACGTTCATGGCAGCGGCCGCGTCTTTAGCTCCTTGCTCCACCGTGCACCAGAAGGAATCCCACGCGCACAACGCGTGCTGGACCATGATGATCCGTAAACGCTTCTCCTCCGGTGCCGCCATCTCCGGAGCCTCTGTAGGAACCGGCGTCGGCGTCGGCTCCTCAGGCATCGGTGTTGGGGTAGGTTCTGCCATCGGCTGTTCAGGCACCGGTGTGGGAGTAGGTGTTGGTGTGGCCTGAGCGCAGGCCGCAATCACCACGGCTATCGCCAGCAACAATCCAACCAGCCACCAACTCTTCCGCCACATGACGCTCCTCCTTTCTGGTGTGATCTGCCATTCATCAGGTTGATGCCCCCTAAGCGAAAGTGCTGTAACTATCCCCCTCCCCTGACGTGCGTCCTCAGGTTTACAGGATGGTGTGCCCTTCGTTTTTCACGAACTATCACCTCCTCTCCTCTTCCATGGCCTACACTCGACTTCGCAGCAGCAATCTCACGACGTACGTGCAAGATAGGTGTTGCTGATAACCGCCACAATAATCAGCAATCCAACAAACGCTTGGAACACCTGTACAGGCACTTGTAATAGCACCAATCCCTGGTCAAGCATCTGTATGATGAGGATACCGACTGCGGCTCCCAGGACAGTGCCATACCCTCCGGTGAGCTTCACGCCCCCGATGACTGCTGCCGCCACGGCGATGAGCTCCATACCCGCGCCTCGCAGGGGATCGACACTGGTACGGTGTGCAAACTGGATAACACTGGCTAATCCGGCCAGTCCCCCCGCGATGGTGAAGTTAATCAACTTCACCATCGCCACAGGCACACCTTGGGCACGCGCGGCATCCGGGTTTCCGCCGGTGGCATATACCCAATTCCCATACCGGGTACGTAGCAGCACGTATGACATAATAAGTGCAAGGAGCAGAAACCACAGAATAGACATGCGAAAAATGGCCGGCGGAGTGAACAGCTGATTCAAGGGGTCCAGGGAACCGTTTAGGATGGTGAAGAGAAACGGTGGTTCGCCTTTATAAGTAGCAAATTTTCCTTGTCCCAGCGCCCGGGCGATGCCTCGATAAGCAAGCAGCGTGCCCAGCGTTGCAATAAAGGAGGGGATACGGGTGTACACTACCACAACCCCATTCATCAACCCCAAGAAGGTGCTGGTTGCCAAGGCAGCTATCATAGCTAGCACCGGGGGAACGCCCGCGTTTAACGTGATAGCAAACACATAACTGGCTACCGCAAAGTTTGACCCCACCGAAAGGTCAAACTCTCCGGAGATCATCAACAACGCTACCCCTATCACCACAATCCCGGTGATGCTGCCAAAGGTGAGAATATTGGAGATAGAAATTGGGGTAAGAAAGTTTTCATTAACGACGGAGAAGAAAGCAAAAATAAGCAAAAAACTAATGAACGCCACTGCTTCAGGGTATTCTGCCAAACGTTGGCGTACAAGGGTCCAACGACCCACGGGCATCCCTGTTGCTTGCGGTGCCATAAACGTTATCTCCTCCCGAACTGCCGCGCCGGGCATTGGGGGGATGGACACGGGTTTGCACACGTGTGCACGTCCAAAGTATACCCCTTTCTTTCGTCCCTTGTCAAATCCAACGGACCGACCTGCTATCCATTACCCAGCCCTTATCCGGCTGAATTTGTAGGATGAGGGACAACATCACCGGGGAGCTAACCGACTTAAGGCCAATCGGAGACGCTCGCTTACGTCGGTTACCTCGGGCGGCAATCCCTGCACAGCCCGCTGCGCTTCGACTACGCTGTACCCCAGGGCCACCAGCGCGTCGATCACGTCCGCGTCTGCCGTGTGTACATCGACAATACCCTCGGGCGTCACCAGCACAGCGGACACTTTATCCTTCAACTCCAGCACAATCTTCTCCGCTGTCTTTCGGCCGATACCCGGCACCCGACTTAACAGGGCAGGCTCTTCTTCCACAATGGCCCGCTGAATAGCAGACACACTCATCGCCGAAAGCAACGTCAACGCCACGCGCGGTCCAACACCGGAGACATTCAACAACAACCGAAACAGATCACGCTCCTCTTCGGTGGCAAATCCGTACAAAGTCCACTCGCTCTCCCGTACGTGCAAGTGAGTGAACAACCGCATCTCCGCACCGGGGGTAGCCTCCGCCGCCAGGGAGGCTGGCGTCCACACCTCCAAGCCCACCCCTCCCACATCCACAACCACCCGCTGTTCAGCTGAGGTAATGACCCGTCCCTGTAAATAGGCGATCATGGTGTTCTGATTCCCTCAACACGCAAACGACAAGAACTCACGAGTCCGGGCTTACAGCTTCGTCACCCTATCCTTCTTCAATCCAGTGGGTGTTTATGAATGCTCATCGGGACAGAATTTATACCCTACACCCCGCACGGTCACGATCCGTCGTGGCCGGGTAGGATCCTCCTCGATCTTCATCCGTAAACGACGGATAGCCACTTCCACCAAGTTGCTTTCCCCTTGGTAATCATATCCCCACACTTCCCGGAAGAGCGTCGCTTTGTCCACAGCTTGGCCCCGATGACACATGAGGTAGTACAGTAGGTCAAACTCGATCCGGGTAAGGTGCACAGGTTGACCGTCCACCCGCACCTCGCGCGCGGCTGCGTCCAACCACACGCCACACCCCTGCAACACCCCTGGAGGGCGCTGTTCTCGGGCCCAGCGAGCTCGGCGTAAAGCAGCGCGGACCCGTGCTTCCACCTCTTTAAAAGTGAAGGGCTTAGGGATGTAATCATCCGCGCCGAGGTACAGCCCTTTCACCACATCATCGGGTCGGCCCAGCGCGGTGAGCATGATAACGGGGACATCGGAGCGACGTCGAATCTCCTGTAGCACTTCCAGGCCATTGCGTTTTGGCATCATGATATCGAGAATGACCAGGTCAGGCATGTCGCGAAGGAAGGCCTCAAGGGCCTGTTGGCCATCCTCCACCGCGATGACGGTGTATCCCAGTGCACTTAGGGACATGCGCAGCAGGTTTCGCAGGGCAACGTCGTCCTCCGCCACCAGAATACATGCCGGTGTGTACGGCTCTTCAGCCGGTGTGTCTGTCGGGGAACGAGGCGCGTCCATACGGGATGTCCTTCTCCGGGTTACACACCACACCACCTGGCTTGGCGACCAGAGACAACGTCAGCGTTCGGCCATCTGTCCCGGGCGCATGGCCGTTGAGAGGTAAAGATGACATATAGCCACGGCCAGGGCGTCAGCCACATCATCGGGGCGGGGCACCGTGTCCAAGTGCAAGAGTGTCTGGACCATGTACTGCACCTGCGCCTTGGGAGCAGCACCGTATCCGACCACGGCCTGTTTAACCTCGGCAGGCGTGTATTCCACCACTTCCAGGGCATGCTGGGCTGCGCACAAGAGCACGACCCCTCGCGCTTGCCCCACCGTCAGGGCAGTGGTCACGTTACGGCCAAAGTACAGACGTTCCACCGCCATAACGGTTGGGTGATAATCGTGTATCACCTCAACCAGGGCTTCGTACAACTGGGCCAGACGTCGGGCTAGAGGCTGCCCCGAGGGTGTACGAATGGCCGCACAGGCAATGGGCCGAAGTTCACCCTCCGGGGTCATTTCCACCACGCCGTATCCGGTAATGGCGAGCCCGGGGTCCACGCCCAACACGCGCACGTCACGCCGCCTCAAGGGTTGCCAGAGCCTCTTCCGGCACCTCCAAGTTAGAGTACACTTTCTGGACGTCGTCCAGGTCCTCCAAAAGCTCGATGACGCGCATGACCTTGAGGGCTTCTTCAGGTCCCAGGGTCATGCGCGTCTTGGGTACCCAGGCGAGTTCTGCCTCTTCAATTTCCAGCCCCATATCCTTCAAGGCCTGTTGAACGTGAGCGAAGTCTTCGCGGGTGGTGTACACCTCCATGACATCGTCGGTAATTTCCACATCATCCGCGCCAGCTTCCAAAGCCATGGTGAACAGCTCTTCCTCATCCCGCCCCTTTGTTGGCACTACAATGTACCCTTTCTGCTCAAACTGCCACGCTACGGAGCCACTCTCCCCCATGCTACCCCCATGCTTGGTGAGAATGTGGCGAATTTCTGAGACCACGCGTTTTCGGTTATCGGTGGTTACCTTGATCATCAAGGCGATTCCGTGAGGCGCGTACGCCTCATAAGTGATCTCCTCAAGGGCCTCGCCTCCGGCCTCCAGACCTGCTCCTCGGCGAATAGCGCGCTCAATGTTCTCCTTGGGCATGTTGGCAGCTCGCGCCCGTTCCAGTGCCAGCCGAAGGCGCACATTAGCTTCCGGATCCGGACCGCCGAGACGAGCAGCGATCTGGATCTCGCGGGCCAGTTTGGTGAACAACTTGCCCCGCTTGGCGTCCATTGCCTGCTTCTTGCGTTTAATGTTGGCCCATTTGCTGTGTCCTGCCATTGCTTCCCTCCTCCAGCCCTCGCCGTTCGTTCACTGTGCGTACCGTCCCCGCACCCCTGAGATGGGACCTGGTTCTTCCCAAGTCTTTTGAGGAAAGAAACGACAGGTCAGAATGACCGCCGCCAAACACCACTTTTGCTGGATTATAGCACGGCGTGAGATTCCCCTCCAAGGTGTTACCAGCGCCCACTTCACCCGGACAGGGAGACATCGGACTGGTGGGCCTGACGCGCCGGTTCCAGCAGGGGCTCTGTGCGCGTGCGATGATACGCCATCGCGGCCCGTAGAAAGGCGACGAAGAGAGGGTGCGGTTTATTAGGGCGGGATTTGAATTCGGGATGGAATTGGGTACCCACCATGAAGGGATGGCCGGCGATTTCGGCAATTTCCACCAGCTGACCGTCCGGAGAAAGTCCGCTAAACACAAGCCCAGCCTGCCCGAGGACGTCACGAAATGCGTTGTTGAACTCAAAGCGATGGCGGTGGCGTTCGTGCACCACCTCTACTCCCCCGTACGCCTGATGAGCTTTGGTCCCGGGCACTAAGCGACAGGGATACGCGCCTAAGCGCATGGTTCCTCCCAGCTCCTCTATAGAGCGCTGTTCGGGCATAAGGTCAATAACAGGGTACTGGGTGTGCGGGTCGAATTCCGTACTGTTAGGCTCATCGTTGCCAAACACGTGACGGGCAAATTCAATGCACAACACCTGCATTCCCAGACACAACCCAAGGTACGGGAGCCGATGCTGCCGCGCAAACCGGGCGGCAATGACTTTGCCTTCTACGCCGCGATAACCGAATCCCCCAGGCACCACCACGCCGTCCAAAGTCTGAAACACCGATGTATCCCGATGCCGCTCCAGATCCTCTGCGTCGATCCAGACCAGCTCTAGGTCCCGTTCCACCGCAACGGCAGCATGGATGAGGGCCTCCCGTACGCTCATGTAAGCGTCTTCCAAGGCCACATATTTGCCCACGATGCCGATGCGCAGAGAAGGTTTGGGCTGCTTATATGCTTCTACCCAAGCAGCCCATTGGCCCAGGTCCCCCTCCGGCGCGCCGACCCGGAGCTGATGGTGAATAAAACGCCCCACTCCAAACTCTTCAAGGATAAGAGGCACCTCATAAATAGTGTCCACGGTAATGAGCGGAATAACCGCGTCCGGTGCGACGTCACAGAAAAGGGCGATCTTATCCCGAAGGCTTTGATCTACCGGATAATCAGAGCGTGCGATTATCATATCTGGCTGAATGCCAATACCCCGCAACTCACGCACACTGTGCTGTGTGGGTTTGGTCTTCAGCTCTCCGGTCGCTTTGATAAACGGTAACAGGGTAACGTGAATGTACAGAGTATTGTTCGGGCCGATATCCTTGCGCATCTGGCGAATGGCTTCCAAGAAGGGCAGGCTCTCGATGTCACCAACGGTGCCCCCGATTTCCACGATGACTACTTCAGCGCCGGTCACCCGTCCAACCATCGCAATACGGCGTTTAATCTCATTGGTCACGTGCGGGATAACCTGGATAGTCCCGCCCAGATAATCCCCACGACGTTCCTTGGCTATGACTTCATTGTAAATTTGTCCCGTCGTCACGTTGTTGGCACGGGTCATGTTTTCGTCTGTAAACCGTTCGTAGTGCCCTAAATCCAGGTCGGTCTCCGCGCCGTCTTCGGTGACAAACACTTCCCCATGCTGGTAAGGTGACATTGTGCCCGGGTCCACATTTAGGTAAGGGTCCAGTTTCTGAATGGACACATGAACACCACGGCTCTTCAACACGCGTCCCAGAGCAGCCGCGGTGACCCCTTTACCGAGCGAGCTTACCACCCCTCCGGTGATAAAAATGTATTTCGTCATGACGGCCACCTCTCTTACAGCGCGCATCAACCCACCAAAGGCTTCACGGGAAACGGCCTGTGACGCCATAAAAAGCGGAGACACGGGAATGTCCCGTGTCTCCGGGTTCAGGCATAAACGCTCATTGGGCAAACACACATCACCTTGGGGTCCATGGCATGATACACCGTCGAACCTCGGTTCCGACCAGGAGCATAACACATACTTTAGAGGTTGTCAATCGCCATTAGGATTGGGAAGGTGCCAGAGCAGTTTCGCCGGTAGTGGAGTACAGGTTTTGACCATAGCGCAAGCACTAGTACGCTTTGACAGCCTCCCATCTCCGGTCTATACTTGGTCGGTTGGGTTAACCGCTGCCCACGTGAACTCTGCTGGAGGAGAGGCAAACGATGGACCGATACGCCCGTAGCTTGATTCTCGTTCTCATCCTCTACGCCCTCGCGTTGTGGATTGCCCTCCCTATTCCCCATCCTACCATTGCGGGTCGCGACCTGAATTTTAAAATGGGGTTGGACCTGAAAGGGGGCGTGCGTGTCCTGCTAGAAGCTGACGTACCTGCCGATCAACCGGTAGATCCCCAGGCGCTGGACGCGGTCCGTACCATCGTTGAAAACCGGGTTAACGGCCTCGGGGTAACCGAGGCGGTTGTCCAAATCCAGGGAGAACGTCGCCTGCTGGTGGAGATCCCGGACATCGAAAACCCAGAAGAAGCCATCGCCGCTATCAAGAGCACCGGGTTGTTGGAATTCATCGAAGTGCCGGATGACAGACCGGTACAGCCCGGCCAGTACGTCCGCACTACCGAAGGCGATCCGGAACCCCGAGCAGACATTCCGGCCGAGGCGCTCCCGGGGCCTGATGCCTATGTGTACAAGACTATCCTGACCGGGCGTTACCTCCGGTCAGCTGAAGTGACCTTTGACCCCACTACCGGGGAACCCCAGGTGGCGTTCAGACTCACCCGAGAGGGGGCGGAGATCTTCGCCGAATATACCCGGGAAAACGTGGGACGGGTCTTGGCTATTGTGCTGGACAAACAGGTAATCTCCGCGCCGGTGATCCGTAGCCCCATCCCTGACGGTGAAGGGGTCATCACCGGCCGGTTCACCGTGGAGGAGGCGAACGCGTTAGCTGTGCAGCTCCGTTATGGTGCCCTGCCTATTCCCCTAAAGGTGATCGCCACCGACCAGGTGGGTCCTACTCTGGGCCAGGATTCCATCCGTCAGAGCATCGTTGCCGGAACGGTGGGCGTCATTGCGGTGCTGCTCTTCATGTTAGTATACTATCGCCTTCCCGGTTTGCTGGCTGACCTCGCCCTTATCCTCTTCGGCTTGCTGAACATCTCGCTCTACAAGCTTATCCCCATTACTCTGACCCTACCGGGCATCGCTGGATTCCTGCTGGCTACCGGAATGGCCGTCGACGCGAACATTCTGATTTTTGAACGCATGAAAGAAGAAATTCGCCGGGGTAAACCTCTCCGCCCTGCAGTAGAAGCCGGCTTTAACCGCGCGTGGACCTCCATCCTCGACTCGAACCTCTCCACCATCATCACCAGCCTGATCCTCTACCAGTTCGGACGCACCTTTGGTGCGGCAGCGGTGAAAGGTTTCGCCCTCAACTTGGCTCTCGGTGTCGCCATCAGCATGTTCACGGCCGTGTGGGTTACCCGCACGTTTATGCGGTTTGTGTTCTACCGCTTACCAGAGGATGCTGTGAATAACTCCCTTCTCCTGGATGTTAAAGTGCCTTCTGGTACCCCCCGGTGGAAGGGACTGTTTCAGTTGGTGCAAAGGCGCAGATACTACTATCTGTTTTCCTCCCTGATTATTGTGCCGGGCCTGATCGCTATGGGATATCTGACGGCCACAACGGGGACGCCTTTAAAGCTGGGCATCGACTTCACCGGTGGAGCGTACTGGGAAGTGCGATTTGAGCAACCGGTCCAGCCCGGCAAAGTACATGATGTGCTGGCCGACTTTGGCTTTGACCCGGTAGTGCAAACACTTAACGATAACCGCACCGTGGCCATTCGCCTGAAACCGGTGGACGACGAGACCAAAACACAGTTGATACAGGCCCTTCAGGAGCGCATCGGGCCCTTTGAGGAACGGCAATTCCGCTCTATCGGTCCGGCAGTTGGTCGTGAGGTGACCCAGGCTGCGGGCATCGCAGTGCTGGTGGCCTCGGCTGCCATTCTCCTCTTTATCACGTGGGCTTTCCGCAACGTCCCCCACCCCATTCGCTTCGGCGTTTCGGCCATTGTCGCTATGGTACATGACGTGTTGATCACCACCGGAGTGTTCGCTATCCTTGGTATCTTCCTGGGGTGGGAAGCAGATGCCCTCTTTCTCACCGCGCTGCTAACGGTTATCGGTTTCTCCGTGCAGGACACTATCGTGGTCTTCGACCGCATTCGTGAGAACGCACCGAAGTATCGTCACGAAAACTTTGAAAACTTGGCCAACCGCAGCTTGCTGGAAACCATTCACCGGTCCTTAGCCACCCAGTTGAACGCCATTTTTGTCATGATAGCGCTCCTTCTCTTTGGCGGCGTGACCATTCAGCGGTTCATTACCGTGATGTTGATCGGTTTGCTCTCTGGCACCTACTCCTCCATATTTAACGCGGTGCCCATCCTGGTGAGTTGGGAGATGGGCGAGATCCCGCTCCTGAGCCGAAAAGCGCGACCTGTTCAACATGCCGCCTGAATGAAGTCTGCTCCCAAGCTACGCTGTCCGGGGAGTGCCACTTCCCACTCCCCGGACAGCGTAAACCGATGACGTGTACCCACCACGGTCCCAACACGCACACACATAATGTCCACCCAACAACCTAAACGAAGGCGAGGGCCGAAATACAGGTACATCATCGTTTACAAGCCCCCCGGTGTGCTGGGTGATTTTCCTGACCCCGAGGGACGTCCCACAGTGCGCGATCTGGTTCCCGTGCCGGGAACGCTTTTTCCGGCCGGCCGGCTTGATATCCGTACCGAGGGATTAATGCTCCTCACAGACGATGGCAAGGTAGCCCACCGCCTCACTCATCCACGATACGGCTTCGAGCGAGAATACCTCGTGATGGTGGAGGGAAAACCTACTCCCCAGACCTTACTACAGCTGGAAAAGGGCGTCTCGTTAGGGGACTGGATTGCCAAAGCTCATCGGGCCAGCGTGATTGGCGAAGGAGAGCACGGTAAGACATGGATACGTCTTGTCCTAAAAGAGGGGAAAAAACGGGAAGTGCGCCGCATGTTAGCCGCAGTTGGGCATCCTGTTCACCGCCTGATCCGGGTACGATTCGGTCCCCTGACGCTGGGTGATCTGGAGCCAGGCCAATGGCGCTTTTTGAATGAGGCAGAGGTCGACACCCTCTTACGTCAAACCCGTCAGCGGGCACGTCAGATCGCCGCGCGACGTGCCCGGCGCCGCTCTCGGTAACTAAGGCATATTTCCCTTCTTGATCTCAATACATGTATGATTCCCTTCACCGACAGCCTCGGTGCAAGCCCAACCGCTTCATCAATTTGGCCACTGTACTGGCCCCGTGCACCCACGCAGGACTACGGCGGCCCTCCACGCGAGCGTGCCGCAACGCCTTACGCAGGCTATCGGCGTCCTCGAATGGGGGTACCCAGGTGATCACACGTCCTAGCTCCCAAAGCGTATGGGCGTCTGACCCCCCAAAACGACCTAGACCGTGTTCGCGGGCCAACTGTTCGGCCGCTATGTCCCACACCGCCCGGCGTGTGCGCGCGTTGAATATCTCCAAAGCATCCACGGCCGTCGCCCACCGCAGGGTGTTCTCCCGGCCCATAGCCGACCCCCGGAGCGCGTCAAAGGGATGGGAAATGGCAACCACCGCGCCCTGATCCCGAAGCCGGGCAAGCGCTTCGGCAGGGGGCAACCCAGGCGGCACTTCCTCCTGGACGAAAAAGGCGATAAACTCGCCCTCGGTGGTCAACACCTCCTCGCCCACGACAATGAGGTCGGGGGCGAGAGCCTGGGCGGCTAATGCCCCACGCAAAGTGTTGTGGTCGGTCACCACTACCCGGTCCAACCCCAACGCTCGGGCCCGCAAGATCAGCGCTTCCGGCGTCACCAGGCTATCCGGTGAATAACATGTGTGACAGTGAAATTCAACGCGCCACCACCCTTCCATCGTTGTCCTTTCCCTTACCTTCACCCGTGATGGCGGGGAGCATTGGTCCCAGAACTCGCCGTCAACGCAGCTGCCGGCCAGAATCGATGCCGGTGTTTGAGAAGCACCCCTGCCCCTAACACCACACCTAACCAGAGAGTGAACAACCGAATGAGGAGGGTCGCTGCTACTGCCAACGCCTCATCTGGGGTCACCAGCAACAACAGTAACCCTGTCAAGCTGCCCTCCGCCGCCCCCAATCCCCCTGGCAAGGCGGAGACCGCGCCCACAATGGTGGCAAACGACAGAATAAACACGGCATGTGCTAATAAAGTAAACGAGGGCTCTAAGCCCAGACCGACCAGTATCAGGTAAAACGCGATGCCTTCCCCACCCCACGAGACCAACCCCAGCATCACCGCGGGGATAAGGGCCTCCCAGCGCAGAAGCTGATACGTGCTATCGTACACCACATGGAGCGTATGAACTATGCGTCCCACGTACGGTAGCCCTTCGCCCCACGTCAGCACCTTCATCGCCCATGAACGCACCTGAACTACGAGGACAAAGGCCATCATAACAGCGGCCACCACCATTACCACCCCCCGCGCGGCGGTATAAGAGGCCAGCCCTACCGTCGCTAACAGCGCCATCGCCAGCCCATCGGTCAAGCGCTCGGCCAAAACGATAGGAGCCCCGCGCGCCACCGGGGTACCGGTTACTTGTTTCAAAAGATAGGCCTTGAACACCTCCCCTACTTTGCCCGGCGTCATCACCATGACAAAATTAGCCACAAACACCCGTAATGAATCGGCCCAGGAGATGGAACACACTCCCAGGCGATGGAGATAATAGTGCCACTTGAGGAAACGGAGGGCATAATTGAGCAGAGTTAACCCCACGACGGGTATCACATAAAGCCACTGAAAACCCTGGAGCACCTGTAGTGTCCGTCGCACATCTGCCACCAACATCAACACCAGCACGACGCCAAAGGCTAACCCCAGGGAGAGCACAAGGTGGCGCCGCCAGTTCAACGCTGCCCCTCCTTAAGCACAACAGACTGTAGGCTCGGGGGCCGATTGTAACACAGCCACACAGGGACCACAATCCCCCCATGCCCACCGGCCAGCTATTGCAGCTTCATTTGGCCCTACAAAAGAGATAAATTGAATCCAATTTTCAAAAACCGTCCTTGTGAACAAAAGCACTTTATGACGCGCATCAATGTATTTACGGAAAGGTCGTGTTACACTTGGAGGGTATGATTTGTATCACCTATAATCCTAACTAAGACGTCCCACCGTTGCCTGGTAACCTGGCCTGATGGGACGATCGTGGCATACAGGCTGACACACGCACCATCACGATAGGTGAGGAGAAGGAAAGATGGCACGGCGAATGGTGACCATTGATGGCAATGAAGCAGTTGCCCGGGTAGCTTACATGACCAACGAGGTGATCGCCATTTACCCGATTACCCCAGCTTCTCCTATGGGGGAGCTAGCGGACGCGTGGGCAGCCGAGAGACGCCCTAATCTGTGGGGTACGGTACCGCTGGTCGTGGAAATGCAATCCGAAGGTGGTGCCGCCGGCGCGGTGCACGGGGCCCTGCAAACCGGCTCCCTCACCACAACGTTTACCGCCAGTCAAGGGCTCCTCTTGATGTTGCCCAACATGTACAAAATCGCAGGGGAGCTCACCAGCACGGTCTTCCACATAGCTACACGTACGGTGGCCACACACGCCCTCTCCATCTTTTGTGACCACAGCGATGTAATGGCAGCCCGCACCACAGGTTGGGCTATCCTGTTCTCCAGCTCTGTTCAAGAAGCTCACGACTTCGCCCTGATCGCACAAGCGGCCACTCTTCGCGCTCGGGTGCCTTTTATTCACGCCTTTGACGGCTTTCGCACCTCGCACGAGATCAACAAGATCGTGCTGCTCTCCGAAGAGGACATGCGGGCCCTGATCGACGATGACCTCGTACGAGCACACCGGGAGCGGGCCCTCTCTCCTGACCGGCCGTTTATCCGAGGTACAGCACAAAATCCTGACGTCTTTTTCCAGGCTCGGGAGCGCATTAATCCCTTCTACGAAGCTACACCTGCCATTGTCCAAGAAGTGATGGACCAGTTCGCAGCCCGTACAGGTCGTGCCTACCACCTGTTCGACTACGTTGGCGCGGCCGATGCCGAGCGGGTTATTGTTATCATGGGCTCCGGCGCAGAAACGGTGGAAGAGACAGTCAAGCACTTGGTAGCCGCCGGTGACAAGGTAGGTGTTGTGAAGGTGCGACTGTATCGCCCCTTCTCGGTAGCTCACTTCCTCCAAGTTCTACCCCCTACCGTGCGCGTCCTCACCGTGCTGGACCGCACGAAGGAACCGGGGGCCACAGGCGAACCGCTGTATCAAGATGTCGTTACTGCAGTTAGCGAAGGTCTAACTGCCGGCACCACACCCTTTGACCACATGCCTCGCATCCTCAGCGGCCGATATGGTCTCTCCTCAAAGGAATTCACGCCGGCCATGGTGAAGGGTATCTTCGACGAAATGACCAAAGAACAACCAAAGCACCACTTTACAGTAGGCATTATCGACGACGTCTCTTACACCAGCATTGACTACGACCCCGAATTCTTCATTGAGTCACCCGATGTCACCCGAGCGGTGTTCTACGGCCTAGGCGCTGACGGAACCGTCAGCGCTAACAAGAACTCCATCAAGATTATCGGAGAGGAGACTCCCTACCACGCCCAAGGCTACTTTGTGTACGACTCCAAGAAAGCGGGAGCGCGCACCGTCTCCCACCTCCGGTTCGGCCCTCACCCCATCAAAGCGCCCTATCTGATCCAAAAGGCCAACTTCGTGGCCGTACACCAGTTCGGCTTCTTGGAGCGATATCGTGTGCTGGACATTGCCGAAGAAGGAGCCACTTTTCTCCTCAACGCGCCTTACAGCCCGGAGGAGGTGTGGGACCACCTGCCGCGCGAAGTTCAGGAGCAAATCATTGCCAAACGCCTGAAGTTCTACGTCATCGACGCATACCGTTTGGCCAAAGAGTTGGGATTAGGTCAGCGCATTAACACCATCATGCAAACGTGCTTCTTTGCCATCACCAACATTATTCCCTTAGAGGATGCCATCGCCCACATTAAAGAGGCCATACGCAAAACGTACGGCAAGCGAGGCGAGGTCATTGTGCGTAAGAATTTCGCAGCCGTGGACGCGGCACTGGAACACCTCCACGAGGTCACATACCCAGAGCGCGTGACGTCCACCCATACCATGCCTCCACCGGTGCCTCCGGAAGCACCCCAGTTTGTCCAGCAAGTGACCGCTTTCATGATCGCGGAACAAGGGGACCAGCTTCCGGTGAGTGCCATGCCTGTGGATGGTACGTGGCCTAGCGGCACTGCCCAATGGGAAAAGCGTAACATTTCGTTGGACGTGCCCGTGTGGGAACCGGATATCTGTATCCAGTGTGGTAAATGCGTGCTTGTCTGCCCCCACGCGGTCATTCGGTCTAAAGTAGTGGATCCGGCGGACCTGAAGGACGCGCCGCCCACCTTCAAGTATGTGGACGCGCGTTTCCGGGAGTTCAAAGGTCAAGGCAAGCAGTACACCCTCCAGGTTTCGGTCGAGGACTGTACCGGATGTACCCTGTGTGTGGAGGTGTGTCCGGCCAAGGATAAAACTCAGCCCAGCCGTAAAGCTCTGAACATGGCCCCCAAGCTGCCCATCCTGGAACAGGAACGGGAGAACTGGCGTTTCTTCCTCACGCTACCTGAAGTGCCACGACATAACGGCATCAAGTTCGACACGGTACGCAATGTGCAATTGTTACAGCCGCTGTTTGAGTTCTCGGGAGCATGTGCTGGGTGCGGTGAAACGCCATATCTCAAACTGCTGAGCCAACTTTTCGGCGATCGCGCGTACATTGCCAATGCGACAGGGTGCTCCAGCATTTACGGCGGTAACCTCCCCACTACCCCGTGGACGTTCAACAAGGAGGGGCGTGGCCCCGCGTGGAGTAACTCCCTCTTTGAGGACAACGCAGAATTCGGTCTGGGCATGCGTCTCACTATTGACAAACAAGGGGAATATGCTCGGGAATTGGTACGTCAACTGCGGGAGTTAATCGGCCCGGATTTGGCCGACGCGATCCTAACCGCGGATCAACGTGATGAAGCCGGTATTGAGGCACAACGGGAACGGGTTGCCCTTCTAAAACAACGCCTGGCAGGCATCGATCACCCCCGTGTGCGCGATCTGTTGGCTGTAGCAGACATGCTCGTGCGCAAGAGCGTGTGGATCGTGGGAGGGGATGGTTGGGCCTACGATATTGGTTACGGCGGCCTGGACCACGTCCTCGCCAGCAACCGAAACGTCAACATCCTTGTCCTTGATACAGAGGTCTACTCCAACACAGGGGGGCAAGCCTCTAAAGCGACCCCTCTCGCTGCCGTAGCCAAGTTCGCCATGGGCGGTAAAACAACCCCTAAAAAGGACCTAGGGCTCATGGCAATGACATACGGTAACGTGTATGTTGCTCAGGTGGCAATGGGGGCCAACGATGCCCACACCGTTCGCGCCTTTCTGGAAGCGGAGTCTTACGACGGACCCTCGCTCATCATCGCCTATAGCCACTGTATTGCCCACGGCATTGACATGGCTAAGGGGATGGAACAACAGAAGCTCGCAGTGGAATCGGGCTACTGGCCTCTGTTCCGGTTTGACCCGCGCCGAAAAGCCGAGGGTAAGAATCCCTTCCAGTTGGACTCCAAAGCCCCGCGCATCCCCTTACGTGAGTACATGGAACGAGAGGCACGCTTCCGCATGTTACGCCAGACGAACCCAGAGGCCTTTGAACGCCTCATGGAGGCCGCGCAAAACGCGGTTCTGGAACGTTGGCGTCTTTACGAGCGTTTGGCGCAGGTCTGGGAACCGGAAAAGGTGATAGCCTAACGCGCGGTGGCGGGGGGACAGCATTGCCTCATGCCATCACTGTCCCCCCGCCACCGGGTCAGGCGCTCTGCCGAAGAGCTCACATCCAGTCGGGATAAATCTGGGTGCCGTCCAACTCGTATAGGCGAATCGCCTGAGTAGGGCACTCCTGTGCTGCCTTTAGCAATTGCTCCCGCGTAGCAGCGCTGGCATCAACTACCACTGCAATGTTTTCATCGTCCAGCTCGAACACTCCCGGAGCGATCTTTATGCACTCAGCCATACCCGTACAGGACTGACGATCGATCTCTATACGCAACACCGGTTGACGACCGGGTGGGGTAGGTGCTACTCCGGGCAAATCATCTTCCTCTTCAAAGTATATCTCCGCGTCCGTGACAGTCTCCGTGCGGTCAGGCTCAACGTCCTCCTCGCGCCCAAACAATTTTTTGAAGAAACTCATAGTTTGCACCTCCTCCGTTAGGCTACCCCTCATCGCGCCTGCAAAGGTGTGTACGCCAGCTCTTCGGCTCCTGTGTACAAAGCCCGAGGGCGAATTAACCGATTGTCGGCATGCTGCTCCATCACGTGAGCCGTCCAGCCCACAATGCGGCTGACAGCGAAGAGCAACGTGTAATATTCCGGCGGAAAGCCCAGGTAGTATGCCACAAGTCCTCCATAGTAGTCCACATTTGGGTAAAGCCGGCGCTCCTGGAAGTACGGATGTTGTAACGTGCGTTCGGCCAGCCGTTCAGCCAGTTCAAACCATTGAGGTTCATCCGACTCGCTAGCTAAGATACGTGCCTGTTCACGCAGAATCCGCGCGCGGGGGTCCCATGTCTTGTACACCCGATGCCCAATGCCCATAATGCGTCGCTTTTCCTTCAAGGCCCGTTCAAACCACGCGTCCACGTTATCCGGCGCGCCGATCTCGAGGAATTGGCGCATCGCCGCCTCCATCGCTCCCCCGTGAAGTGGGCCCTTAAGCGCGCCCAGAGCCGCAGTGACAGAGGAATACATATCGCTCATGGTCGAAGCCGTCACCCGGGCCGTAAAAGTGGATGCGTTAAAGCCATGATCGGCGTACAACACTAGAAACGTGTCCATAGCCCGAGCGGCTGCTGCAGAAGGCTCACGGCCGTGGAACATATACAGGAAATTGGCTGCATGGGAGAGATCATCTCGGGGTAAAACCGGCTCTTCACCCTGACGAATCCGGTGCAGAGCCGCGGTCATGGTGGTAAACGTGGCCGTCAGGCGCCGTGCGTGGTACAACTCCGCCTCGGGCGTTGTCGCGTCCGCGTTGGGCTCCCATGCCGCTAGGGCCGACACCATCGTCCGCATCGCGGTGACCGGGGTCGTCTCCCGGGGTAAGTCATACAGCACACAGTATAACCGCGCCGGCAAGCGACGGCTCTGAGCAAGTTGCTGAGAAAACCTCTCCAGCTCAGTCGCGGTCGGCAAATGCCCATGCCATAGCAAGTATGCCGTCTCCTCAAAACTGCCCTGCTCGGCCAGGTCTTCAATGGCATAACCGCGGTAGAACAACCGCCCCCGCTCACCATCCACCCGGGAGAGCTCCGTAGTAGACACGTAGACCCCTTCCAATCCGCGAATGACCTGGGCCTGTTCCACTTTTGTCGTCATTGGTGTATCCTCCCTTGAAGTTGCCCTATTAAGGTGCCGCTCACTAGTGGTTGCACGCGCCGGGTACACTTATCGTTCAAGCAACAGGGTTGCGGGGCATCATGTCAGATGTCGGACATAAGATATTCTACCGGAACCCCCCCGGGGAACAAATTCCCTTGTCGCGTTCAGCCCGTTGAACCTCCGCCCTTCCACCACCCGGTTAACACCGTTTGGAGGGAAAACCCCTCTCCCGGGTATACTTCACGGTTGAATCACTTCGCAGAACGGCTATCGCAATGGATGGAGGACCCATGCAGATTGAAAAGGACCTGCAATCGTTGATCGATGCTATTCCCCCGCTGGACGTCACCGCCATGGAGGCAGCAGCTTCTCGGCAAAAAACCCTCACCAAACCGCCGGGGAGTTTAGGGCGCTTGGAGCAGCTTTCCGTACACCTCGCGGGCATTATGGCCACACCACGCCCCCAGATACGCCACAAAGTTATTGTCACCATGGCGGGCGATCACGGTGTGGTCGCTGAAGGGGTGAGCGCTTACCCTCAAGAGGTCACTGCTCAAATGGTGTACAACTTCTTACACGGAGGGGCGGCCATCAACGTTTTGGCTCGCCACGCGGGGGCACGCGTGGTCGTGGTGGACATGGGCGTGGCCGCGGATTTAGACCTCCACCCCGACTTGGTGGACAAGAAGGTGGCGAAGGGAACGGAGAACATCGCTCGCGGACCGGCCATGACCCGTGAGCAGGCGCTGCAAGCCGTCCTGAACGGCGCGGCAGTGGTGGAAGCGGAACTGGAAAAGGGCCTGGACATCCTGGGCACCGGGGACATGGGCATCGGCAACACCACGCCTTCTGCAGCCATCGCGGCCGCGATCACCGGCCGGGCCCCGGCGGAGATCGTCGGCCGCGGCACCGGCGTGGACGACGCCGGCCTGGCCCGCAAAATCGCCGCGGTGCAGCGGGCGCTGGCCGTGAACCGGCCGGACCCGCACGACGGTATCGACGTGTTGGCCAAGGTGGGTGGCTTTGAGATCGGTGGATTGGCGGGGGCTATCCTGGCTGCCGCGGCCCACCGCAAACCGGTAGTGGTGGATGGATTTATCTCCACCGCGGCCGCGCTCATCGCCGTCACCCTGGCGCCACAAGTGCGCCCTTACCTTATTGCCGCACACCGCTCACAGGAAAAAGGCCATCAAATTATGCTCCAATGGCTTGGCTTACCCCCCCTTCTGGACTTGGACCTCCGACTGGGGGAAGGAACAGGGGCCGCCCTGGCCATGCACATCGCCGAGGCTGCCTGCAAAGTGCTCGACGAAATGGCCACCTTTGCCGAAGCAGGCGTCTCGGACCGGAACACCTAAAGTTCTATCCCATTCATCGCTCTTGTATCGGAGGAAAGCCCCATGAACGCACCACAGGAACTGTTACTTCTTCTGGCCACCTTACTGTTGGGCCTGCGCCACGGCGTCGATTGGGACCATATTGCAGCTATTAGCGACATTACCTCAACACAGGAACGCAGTAAAACGGCATTGTGGTTGGGTACCGTGTATGCCCTGGGCCACGCCACGGTGGTAGGAATTTTAGGCCTCCTGGCCGTGTTGCTGGACCTCCGCTTGCCCGATTCGGTGGATGCCCTAATGGAGCCTGTTGTGGGCCTCACGTTGCTTTTACTGGGCGGTTACGTGATATATTCACTGTGGGAACGGGGAGCTGACTTTCAATGGCGCAGCCGATGGCTTCTTCTGTGGGATTGGCTGGAGGCGGGATATTATCGCCTGCGCGGCCAAACGCGCTCTCAACGTCGCCCCCGAACGTACACCGTACTTTCCGCTTACCTTGTAGGCATGATTCACGGCATCGGCGCAGAAACCCCCACCCAAGTGTTACTGTTCGTTGCCGCAGCTGGTGCTGCCGGCACCCGTGAGGGCTTATTACTTGTGTTCACCTTCCTGGTAGGATTACTGATATCCAACACCCTTATCGTCATTACATCCACCCTGGGCTTCCACCAGGCCCGACGCCATACCACGGCCCACATGCTTCTGGGCGGCGTCGCCGGTCTTTTCAGCATGGCCGTAGGCACGTTATTCCTCGTGGGGATGGGCGATGTGCTACCCCCTATTTTCAGCCGGTAAGCACGACAGCACGTGCTTTAAGGAGGCAGAAGCTACGTGGGACAGGCGATCATTCTCGCCTTCCGATTCCTTACCGTAATGCCCATACCCTACCGGGAGGTCACCCCATCCCCCCAACAGCTGGGCAAGGCCGTCACGTTTTTTCCGCTGGTTGGCGTGATACTGGGGGGGATACTGGCGGGCGCGGCCTATGTGTTGAGCACGGTATTCCCCCCACCCGTTGCCGCTGCCTTCGTGCTCGCGCTCTGGATCGGGATCACCGGTGCACTGCACCTTGATGGATTGCTGGATGCCTGTGATGGCCTTTGGGGTGGTACCTCTCCAGAAGAACGCTTACGCATCATGCGGGACGAACGTGTAGGAGCATTTGCCTTCGCCGGCGGGATAGTCGTGATGTTGAGTCAGTATGCCGCCCTGTTGGTCCTCCTACAAAACAGTCCCGCTGTATGGGGGCCCCCACTTCTCATCGCCCCGGTATTAGGCCGCCAGGCAATGGCGTGGGCGATGGTTATGTTCCCTTACGCCCGACCAACTGGCTTAGGGCAGGAAATGCAAGCCCACGTCTCACCACGGGAAGTCGGAATAACCACCCTTCTCACCGGTGGGCTGGCCGGAGGCGTGGGGAATGCCTCGGGCTTCTTCAGCGTTATTCTCGCTCTGGGCTTAACCTGGGGAAGCGGACGATGGCTCAGACACCGTGTTGGCGGATTTACCGGGGATCTCTACGGCGCACTGTGCCTTCTGGTAGAGGTCATCACCCTTCTCACCTTCACCGCTCGGGCGCCATAATCCACCGGGAATTTGCCAAGCGCGTCGCTTTTGGGCATCCTTAACTAGACGGCAGGGTAAGCGATAAGCGGCGTTGGTGCAGGGTAACGGTGCCTGCACTGGAGGCATTATGGGAGATTTAACCGATCAGGTCGCGGTGGTCACGGGAGGAGGGCGTGGGTTAGGTCGGGCAACAGCCCTGTTGCTCGCGGAACAGGGTGCCCACGTGGTGGTCATGGCGCGCTCCTCACGCGAGATCACTGCGGTCGCCGAGGAAATTACGGCCCGTGGTCGACAAAGCTTACCCCTCACAGTGGATATCTCCTCGTGGCCTAGTGTATCCTCTGCCGTGGACCGGGTCATAGCTACCTTCGGTCGGGTAGACATTCTGATCAACAATGCCGGTATCATTGATCCCATTGCCCCGGTCCACCGAGTAGATCCAGAGCGCTGGAGCTACAACATTGACGTCAACCTGAAAGGGGCCTTCTATCTCGTACGGAGTATCGTGCCGCACATGCTGGCCACCGGCCAAGGGGTTATTGTGAACGTAGGAAGCGGCGCAGCCCACCGAGTCATTACAGCCTGGAGCGCGTATTGCGCGGCGAAAGCCGGACTGTACCATTTCACCAACGTACTAGCCACCGAACTGATGGGCACCGGCATTCGGGTGAACAGCGTCCGGCCTGGCGTGGTGGACACCCGGATGCAAGAGCACATCCGTGCCGCCAGCGAGGCGGACTTCGGCGCCGAAAACCTGGACCATTTTCGCCGCCTAAAGGATGAAGGCCGTCTTTTGCCCCCGGAGTACCCGGCCCGCCTGATCGTGTGGTTGTGCACTGACGCGGCAGCTGACGTTCACGGCCAGGAGGTTGACATTTACGAAGCGTATTGGCGTGAACGGGCCGGTCTAGAGCCGTTGCCCTAAACCGCGTACCTGCCACAAAAGAACGGCCGCCCACGCATACGTTGCCCCACGCTTTTGGGTGTGACCCACAGGAAGTCGGCTGCCCAAGACATCTATCGAGTGCTGATAACTCACAAACCAAGGAGGGTACTAAGAATGGGTTACGCAAAGATCGTCGTTCCGCCGGGTGGCGAACGGATCCGTGTGGACAATGGTAAGCTGGTGGTCCCCGACACCCCTTATGTGTGTTTCATCGAAGGAGATGGCATCGGGGTGGATATCACCCCGGCGATGCGTCGTGTTTTGGATGCCGCAGTGGAAAAAGCGTACCGTGGCCAACGGCGCCTCATCTGGGTGGAAATTTACGCCGGTGAGAAAGCCTACGACCTCTACCGAGAGTATTTACCGGAGGAAACTTTTGAGGCGCTACGAGACTTTCTGGTCGGGATTAAAGGCCCCCTCACCACCCCGGTGGGAGGCGGCTTCCGTAGCCTGAACGTGACCTTACGTCAGGTGCTGGACCTGTACGCGTGTGTGCGCCCGGTACGCTGGGTGCCCGGTGCCCCTAGCCCGCTCCGGCACCCCGAGCAGGTAGACATGGTAATCTTCCGGGAAAACACTGAGGATGTCTACGCAGGCATCGAATGGCCCGCACAGTCCCGGGAAGCCCGTCGACTCATCGAGTACATGAACGATCATCTGGGCGTTCGCGTGGCCACGGACGCGGCCATTGGGGTCAAGCCGGTGACAGAACAGGGCTCAAAACGGCTGGTTCGCAAGGCTATCCAATACGCGCTGGAACGCAAACGCCGCAGCGTGACCCTAATGCACAAAGGCAACATCATGAAGTACACCGAAGGTGCTTTCCGAGAGTGGGGCTACGAGGTGGCCGCGCAGGAGTTCGGCGACGTCACCGTGACCGAAGCCGAAGTGTGGGAGAAGTACAACGGCGAGGTACCCGCGGGCAAGATCCTCATCAAAGATCGCATTGCGGATAATATGTTTCAACAGATTCTGACCCGCACCGCTGAGTACGATGTGATCGCCACCCTTAACCTGAACGGGGACTACATCAGCGATGCTGCCGCGGGGCTTATCGGCGGCCTGGGTATGGCTCCAGGTGCAAACATCGGTGACGTGATCGCCCTCTTTGAGGCGACCCACGGTACCGCACCTAAGTATGCTGGCCAGGATAAGGTCAACCCCAGTTCGCTAATTCTCTCCGGCAAAATGCTGTTGGAATACCTGGGATGGGATGAAGCCGCCGAACTGGTATGGCGCGGGTTGGCAGGAGCAGTCCGCCAAAAACGGGTGACCTATGACCTGCACAGGCAAATGGAGGGAGCAACGCTCCTAAAAACTTCGGAATTTGCCGAGGCCATCGTCGAAAACATGGACACAGAATAATATAGAGGGTACCCTCGGAACCGGAAGGAGCAATACACTCTTCCCTCATCTGGCCCCACACCAGGTTCAACAGCAGACCGAAAGCAGGAGGTGATACATGAGCGTACTCGAGGCCGTATGGCGTGGTGTCACCTACCGAGGTGGTATAGGCCACTGGGCTTGGTTGCTCCATCGCGTGTCCGGTATCGGTGTCGCCGTGTTTCTTACCCTGCACATCCTGGACATCTTCTCCACTGCCTTTGGGCCGGAAGTGTTTAACCGGCTTCTCTTTATCTATCATAGCATCTTCTTCCGGCCCTTTCTGGTCATGCTGGTCTTCGGCGTCACTTACCACGCGTTGAATGGCCTTCGTCTTATCCTGGTGGACTTCTGGCCCGGACTAATGACCCGATATCACAAAGGCATGTGGTATGTCATTCTTGTCATTTCCCTGATCGCGACGGTTATCAACGCGATAGCCATGTTTTAGAGGAGGTGCTCTATGACGTACTTGAGCGAGACGGGCGGTCGTCCTCGCCCCGGGGCAGGGTTTGCCTTATGGTCGTGGTTCTTCATGCGCATCTCCGGCCTCATTCTGATCTTCCTGGTCCTTTTCCACCTTTTCTGGATGCACCTCTACATTGGACTGGACAACATCACCTTTGAAACCATCGTAAATCGTTGGACCGGTCCCCTAGGCGCGTTTTGGCGCATGTATGATTTGATCATGCTGGTCTTCGCGTTTACCCACGGCATGAACGGCGTCCGTTGGGTGATCGAGGATTACGTGCGACAGCCAGGATGGCGCCTCGCCCTCATCTCCACGCTGGTCGTGGTGTACGTTGTGGTACTTCTCGCCGGTATATACATTATCTTCGCCTTTCCGGTGGTGGAATTGGAATAAGACCGTGCAGGGGAGGGAATACCGTGAACTACCACAAGTTTGAGACGGTTATCGTCGGTGCTGGCGGCGCGGGGTTGATGGCAGCTCTGTACGCGTCCCGCGGCGCCCAGACGGCCGTTATCAGCAAGCTATACCCCACCCGCTCCCACACCGGCGCGGCACAGGGCGGCATCGGCGCAGCCCTCGGCAACATGGAGGAGGATCACCCAGAATGGCACGCGTTCGACACGGTCAAGGGCTCTGATTACCTGGCCGACCAAGACGCGGTTGAGCTGATGACCGCCATGGCCCCCGAAATTGTGTTCGAGTTGGAACACATGGGCTTACCCTTTGACCGCACCCCCGAGGGCAAGATAGCCCAACGGCGCTTCGGAGGACATACCAACAACCGTACGGGCAAACCGGTCATGCGTGCCTGCCACGCAGCGGACCGAACCGGACACATGATCTTGCAGACCCTGTACCAGCAATGCATCAAAAACAACGTTACCTTCTTCGATGAGTTCCAGGTGATGGACTTGTTAATCAACGAAGTGGAAGGACGCGTAGTGGGAGTCGTTGCCTATGAAATCGCCACCGGCGAACTACACGTCTTCCACGCTAAAAGCGTTCTCTTTGCCACCGGCGGTTGGGGACGGGTGTGGGAAGTGACCAGCAACGCGGCCACCCTCACCGGAGACGGCGCGGCCATTGCGTTTCGCCGAGGCATCCCCCTGGAGGACATGGAATTCTTCCAGTTCCATCCTACCGGTATCTATAAACTGGGCATTCTCATCACCGAAGGCGTGCGCGGGGAGGGGGGCGTGCTCATCAACAACGAAGGGGAACGCTTCATGAATCGCTACGCCCCCACTGTGAAGGATCTCGCCTCGCGCGATGTCGTCTCTCGGGCAATCTACCTTGAAATCCGGGCTGGCCGAGGGATTAACGGTCAAAACTACGTTTACTTAGATGTCCGTCCGGAAACGGTCAACAAGTACTTCGCGGAGGACGGCGTCCAAGGGCCTGACGGCAAGCCTAAACAGGTCACGGCCGAATATCTCCTGAAGAAGCTCCCCGACATCATCGACTTCTGCAAAACCTACCTGGGCATTGACCCAATGCAAGAGCCCATGCCGGTCCAACCCACGGCCCACTACGCCATGGGAGGTATACCGACCAACATCTACGGCGAAGTAGTCATTGATGAGCAGAACACCGTACTGCCCGGATTTTACGCCGCCGGTGAGACGGCCTGTGTGTCCGTTCACGGCGCCAATCGCCTGGGAACCAACAGCTTGCTGGACATTGTGGTGTTCGGCAAACTGGCAGGACAACGCATGGCGGAATTCGCCCGCGCCAACGACTGGGCCCCCTTACCCCAGGAGACGTGGGAACCCACCCAGGCCATGCTGGACCGCATTCGCAACAGCCGTGGCAAGGAGCGCGCCGCCCGCCTGCGGGAGGAACTCCGTCGGCTGATGATGGACAACGTGGGCGTGTTCCGCACCGAAGCGCTGTTAAACGATGCCTTGACCAAAATCCGAGAACTGAAGGAACGCTACCAGCACATCGCCATTGACGACAAGGGCAAAACCTTCAATCAAGACCTCATCGAAGCGTGGGAGGTTGCTAACCTGCTGGACATCGCCGAAGTCACCACTGTAAGTGCCCTGGCACGTCGGGAAAGTCGGGGCGCGCACTACCGGGAAGATTACCCACAACGAGATGACGAGCAGTGGCTTAAGCACACCCTGGCCTACCGCCAACCGGACGGTTGCATTCAACTCCGGTATAAACCGGTGGTAATCACCAAATGGCAACCAAAAGAGCGCGTCTACTAACTGCTAACGCACGCCCCGGCCCGCGGCCCGGGCGACCAGCAAGGGCAACAACAGGAGGTGGCCTATGGCCGACGTCTTCCAGGCAACGGTGCGCATCTTTCGGTACAACCCCGAAGTGGACACTAAACCGCACTGGAAAGAGTACACGGTGGAAGTGGAACCCACCGATCGCGTCGTAGATGTCTTGCATAAAATAAAATGGTACCAAGACGGCACCCTCGCGTTTCGGCGATCGTGCCTCCACGGCATTTGTGGTTCCGATGCCATGGTCATCAACGGCCGCAATGCCCTCGCCTGCAAGGTGCTTATGAAAACTTTGGGGCCGAAAGTGGTGATCGAGCCCCTGCGGGGCTTTCGGGTGATAAAGGACTTGGTCGTGGACATGGAACCCTTCTTTGCCAAATACCGTTCCATCTTGCCCTACCTGATCAACTATGATCCCCCTCCGGCGCGGGAACGACGACAGTCGCCGACAGAACGCGCGCGCTTTGACGATACGACCAAGTGCATCCTTTGTGCAGCTTGCACCACCTCCTGCCCCTCCTTCTGGGCTAACCCCCACTATATCGGACCGGCAGCCATAGTACAGGCCCACCGCTTCATCTTCGACAGCCGAGATCAAGCCTGGGCCGAACGGCTGCGCATCCTGGCGGATCGGGACGGCGTATGGCGGTGTCGCAGTGTGTTCAACTGCGTGGAAGCCTGCCCCCGAGAGATCAACATCAAAAAGGCCATTGCCGAAGTTCAACAAGCCATCATCACGGGATCTCGTGACCTGTAGAGGAAGCACAGGCACCGGGGGCACGCCTTAATATGCCCTCGGTGTCACGTTCCAGCGGGCATTTCGCAAATTTGCCTTCTCCGACGGTTGATATTATAATAGGCGTGTGTGCAAACGTGTGCAGCCCCTGACTTAGCCAGGAAGGAGGCGGAGCAGGTGCACTCACGTCGCTTACACCCTTCATAAGCATCCCCCAGCTTTCCTACGCGGTTGGTGTCAAACCTTTACGCACGTAAAGGAGGGGTACAATGAAACGACGGATGCGGTGGGTTCTTTTGATCACGGTGTTGATGGTCGCCTCGCTGATCCTGGTCGCCTGTCCCTCCCCAACACCGGAGGTGATCCGGGAGACGGTGGTGGTGACCAAGGAGGTGGAGAAGGTCGTCACCAGGGAAGTGCAGAAGATCGTGACTAAGGAGGTCACCAAGGTCGTTGAGGTCGAAAAGGAGCCGGAGCTCGAGGTCATCAAACTGACCGCGTGGACTATCGGCCCTGATGAGCCCTCCTTCTACCGCCGGGACAACCTCATTGACGCGGCCAAACGCCTGAACCAAGACCTGGAAGCCCTGGGGTCCAACGTGCGGGTGGAGCTGGAGGCGACATTTGACACGGGTGACTGGGGCGACTACAAGCAGAAGTTCATCCTTGCCGCCCAAGCAGGTAACGCCCCTGACATTATCCTCAGCAGCCACCTGGACGTGGCTCCCTGGAGTGAGGCCGGTTATATTATTCCGTTGGACGACTACATTCAGGAATACTGGGAAGAAACGTACCAGGACATTATTCCCACCCTCTGGAAGGCCGTAGAATACAAGGGGAAGAAGTGGGCCGTACCGCAGGACACCGAAGCCCGCCCGATGTTCTTCAGCAAGAAGCTCCTCCGCGATTGGGGCTGGACAGAAGAGCAGATTAACGCGCTGCCGCAGCAGGTGCGGGCCGGTGAGTTCACCCTCTATGACATGCTCGAACTGGCCAAGCGGGCCCAGGATGAGGGCATCATTGAAGAGGGGAACGGCTATTGGACCCGCCCCAAGAAGGGCGCAGATTTCTACCACATCTACTTCGCCTTTGGTGGTGAAATGCAGGACCCCGAAACGGGCAAGCTCGTCGTCGTGCGCGACGCGCTCCGCAAGTGGCTCCAGTTCCATTATGACAGCGTCTTCACGTACAAGACTACACCCGAAGGGTTCATCGGCACCGACTGGAAGATCTGGCACGAGACCGTAAGCAAGGCGGACAAGGTCCTCTTCTGGAACGGCGGTACCTGGCACTGGGCTGAGTGGACCCAGAAGTACCTGGACGGCAACGAGGACTACCTGTGGGAGAACGTGGGCTTCATGCTCATCCCCGCGGGCGAGCCTGGCCTGCAGCCGACCACCCTCTCCCACCCGCTGGTGTACATGGTGACCAGCAATTCCAAGTACCCGGATCTGGCCTTCCGCATCATCACGCTGGCCACCACACCGGACCTGAACAGCCGGCACGCGGTGAACTCCGCGCACCTGGCCATCCTGCAGTCCCAGATCAACCACCCGGTTTACAAGGCGAACCGCTTCCTGCAGGAAGTGGCTTACATGGTAGAATACACCAACTTCCAACCCAACAGCGCGGACTATGGCGAATATGACCGTGTGCTGTGGACCGCGCTGTCTGCGGTGATGGCCGGCGACATGAGTGTGGACGATGCGGTGGCCTTCGTCGAGGAGGAGATGCAGGCTGCTCTCGGCGATAAGGTGATCTTCAAGTAAACTTGAGGTAATGTGCGTCGGCCCGGCGGTTTCGAGACCGCCGGGCCGACCTCTTCAACACGCGCTAGAGGGATAAGGGCCACGACAGCCCTCGCAAATTACAGGTAAGTGTTTAAGGTACGTGTAAGGAGAAACAGCATGGCGCAACAAACGGTAGTGGCGGAACGGGCTGCCCTCCAGGTGGAACCCAGTTGGCGCGCCCGGTTGCGCGCTATCACTACCCCTGCCTTTTTCATCGGCCCAGCATTACTCCTGATTCTCATCTTTTTCTTCATTCCGGTGATTCTCACCATTCTCATCAGCCTGACAGACATGAGCGTGGCCACCATCAGCGACATTAACTTCGTTGGGCTGAAGAACTATGAACGCATCTGGCGCAGTCGCACCACAATGAAAATTCTGAAGAATACGTTCATTTACGTGGGGTTCACCCTCACTCTCTTCAACGTCGGTATGGCCCTGATCCTTTCCCTGATCACCACACACATTCCCGAACGGGTGGGCACCACGTTCCGTACGTTCTGGCTTCTCCCGCGCATTACCCCTTCGGTGATCTATGCCATTATGTGGACGTGGTTCACCGCTGACGCGCCGTACGGTATTGTCAATCAGTTTCTGTCCCCCTTTGGCATCACGCCCAAAAACTGGCTTAACGCACAACCCTGGCTGGTAGTCATCGCGGCCAACGGGTTTGTGGGCACCTCCTTTGGGATGATCATCTTCACATCGGCCATTCACGCTATCCCGGTGGATTACTTGCGAGCCGCGCTGGTGGACGGCGCGAGTACCCTACAACGCATCCGGTACGTGATCCTTCCTATGATTCGCTGGCCTATTCTCTTTGTGGTCACGTACCAGACCCTCTCTCTGCTGGCATCGTTCGAGTACATCTTGCTCTTGACCGATGGTGGTCCAGGATTTTATACCACTGAAGTGTGGAGCCTATACGCGTATCACCGCGCCCTGTCCAACTACTTTGGGAACGTCCAGTTCGGCTTTGGTGCGGCTCTGGCCGCTATCCTCGTTATTATCGGTGTAATCGCGTCTGTCGTTTACTTACGCGTTTTCCGCTTCAGTGAAATGGTCGCAGAACCTAAGATCGAGGTGCTATGATGGCTGAGCACGCAGGTAGCCGCATTGGCCAGATCATTCTCGGGATTATTGTGTTGCTCCTGTCCATGCCCTTACTGGTAATGTACATCTGGCTGGTGGAATCCGCCTTCTCCCAAATCACGTACGGCATCATCCCGCAAGGATTCACGTTGAGCAACTGGCGATTCCTATGGGAAGGCTTTACGAACATGCCATCCATCTGGCGTATCACCTGGAACACGCTAGTCTTTGCGGTGGTAGTAGCCACCATTGAGGTGTTCATCGCTTCCCTTACCGGGTACGCGCTCTCGCGCATGAAGTTCCCCGGCCGGCGCATGTTCTTATCATTGACCCTGGTCCTGCACGCCTTTCCTGCTGTCACGTTGCTCATCGCCATCTTTTACGTGTTGTTGGTCCTCGGCCTATACGACACGCTTGTGGGCGTTATCATGGTCAAGGCAGCCCTGGAACTGCCGTTGGGCGTGTGGATCATGAAGGGGTTCTTCGACAACATCTCCTGGGACATGGAGATGTCCGCCCTTATTGATGGGTGTTCCCGGTTGCGCACGTGGTGGGAAATCCTCTTGCCCAACATTCGACCGGGCATTGCTGCCCTGTCTATCTTTGCTTTCCTGTCAGGGTGGAGTGAGTTCCTCTTGCCCTACATTTACACGTCCAGTTTCGAGAATTTTACCCTCTCCGTTCTCCTTCGCCGGCTGGTGGGTGACTTCCGGTTCGTGGACTACGGACTGCTAACGGCCACGGGGCTGTATTACATGATGCCCGTGTTGTTGTTCTTTATCTTCACCCAGGAGTACCTGTTGAACATCTACGCGGGTGGCACTAAAGGAACCACCGTCTAAACTCAGCCCCGGACAAAGGTGACCAGGAGGAAGGGAGGGGAAATGTAACACGAGGTGAGTCCCCTATCCTGGAGAAATGTTCCTGAATATCTGGACAAGCTTAAAAAGCGGGGGAGCACGATGGAAGTCCGATTAGAACGTTTAAGCAAACACTTTGGCAGCGTAGTGGCAGTGGACGACCTTACCCTCCACATCAAGAGCGGGGAGTTCGTAGCCCTGCTGGGACCCAGTGGCTGCGGCAAGACAACCACTCTTCTCATGCTGGCCGGTATCTACCGCCCTACCGGCGGTGAAATCTGGTTTGGCGACCGGTTGGTTAACGATGTCCTACCCAAGGACCGAAATATCGGCATGGTGTTCCAGTCGTACGCACTGTATCCCCACATGACGGTGTTCGAAAACATCACCTTCCCCCTGAAGCTAAAGAAAGTGCCCAAGGAGGTCATGCGCGAAAAAGCCCAGCGCGTGGCTGACATGATGCAGATAGGTCACCTCATGGACCGCCGTCCAGCCCAACTGTCAGGAGGTCAGCAACAACGCGTCGCCTTAGCACGTGCCCTGGTAAAAGAACCGGATATTCTGCTCTTCGATGAGCCTCTCAGCAACCTTGATGCCAAGTTACGCCTCACCATGCGGGGCGAGATCAAAAGGCTACAACATGATTTGGACATCACCTCTATCTACGTGACCCACGATCAGGTCGAAGCCATGACCATGGCTGACCGCATCGCGGTCTTACGAGATGGTCGTCTGCAAGCCTTTGCTACTCCGGACGAACTATACAACCGGCCGCGCAATCTCTTTGTGGCCGGCTTCATCGGCAGTCCCCCCATGAACTTCCTGAATGCCCGTCTGACCGCACAGAACGGTCAAGCCATTGTGGAGGGGAACGGCTTCCGTATTACTTTGCCTGAAGATCTGGGACGCAAAGCTCTCTCACAGGCACAAAGGGAAGAGGTGATCTATGGCATCCGGCCGGAACATATCCGCCTCGACCCTGACGGAGAAGTGGAAGCGGAGATCTACGTCATTGAGCCCCTCGGACGGGAAGATCTGCTCGATTGTCGGCTTCCCGATGGGACTTTGTTGGGCGTTCTAGTACCCTCCGGACACGGCGTGAAGATAGGTGAAAAAGTGCGCTTGAAGTTCCAGTTGGACCACAGCCAACTCTTTGACCCACATACGGAACAATCCTTGTTGTGGAATTGATGACATGCCTACACTGACATAAGGGGATTATCCGACCATACCGAAGGATCGTACAATTCCGTTCGCGGTAGGAGGCACTCTCACACACGTAACGTGCAACGACGATGAGCCGTCTCCAATAGGGTGAGACGGCTCTAATTTTATGCCAACCAACTTTCCTAAAACCTGGATGGAAAGGGGGGGACACAGCAACATATCATGCACGCGACACAGACGTTAACCCAACAACGTGCTCTGGCAGAACGGTACACACCCATTATTTTTGCCGATGAGGCCGAACCCTTCCAGCCAGAACTGGTAGGGTATACAATCTTCCGGCAGAGTGGTCCGTCCCTCTCCTTCCCCCGTACTATTGACGTCCATCCCCCGGTGTGGCGGGTGATCGAATATGCCATCTGGTGGGATTGGGATATCGGTCACCTCTACGAGTTGGAACACGTGTGGGTATACATTGACGAAGAGGAACGCGTTATCAAAGTAGAGGCATCCTGGCACGGGACGTATCACGAGATGCGAGTTGACGGGAGTATTCCCCTGGAAGGCACGCACCCCATTGTCTACGCTGAACCTGGCAAACACGCAATGGCCCCCTCGCCGGAGTGGCATACCCGTCGTGCATCTCAGATCATCCTTGCCTGTACCCGATTGGCCGGTGCTGGTGGAGTGTGGGAAAACGTGCTTTACGGTAGGCCCGAAGTGAAATCCCCACGTGTCGATCGGTTGGTGCGCACGTATCTACGGCGCAAAGCCTTTGTACCCACGTTCCGCTTTACACGCCAAATTGCCGTGAAACCGGATATTCTCGTCCCCTGGCGGGAAATGGAACGCTTAATCCCAGCCCGCCTGCGGGTTTGGGTTCACCACCTGGAGCGCGCTTTGCCCGAGGAAGAACTTACCATGTTGGCTATCGCACACCGAGGAGCGTCGGCCCACGCACCAGAAAACACCCCTCTTGCCATCCGCTTGGCCGCCAGCATGGGAGCCGACATGGTGGAAATGGACGTCCGGGTCACAGCTGACGGGGTGCCCATCGTCATCCACGACCACGACCTCAAACGTTTGGCAGGCCGTGGTATCGACGTTCACGAATTGACGCTGGAAGAGATTCAGGAAGTTCCGTTGCCGGAAAACCAACACATACCTACCTTGCACGAAGCCCTTTCCCTGTGTCGCGAGCTGGCCATCGGCGCCTACCTGGAATTGAAGGAGCCGGGCACAGCGATTCCGGCCGCGTTATTGGTCCGTCAGACGGGCATGACCTTTCACACGATTTTTAGTTCTTTTCACGCCGAGCTGTTGCGGGAAGTGAAACGTGTTCTGCCCCACGCCAGCACAGCTATTCTCTTCCGAGATATTGACGTTGATCCATTAGATCTGGCTGCGCAGGCGGCGGCGGATTACGTCCATCCTGCTTGGGAAAAAGCGGCGCCCCGTCCCGATTTCCTCCTTTCGCGGGCCTGGGTGGAACGAGTCCACGCCCAGAATCTGGGCATCATCACTTGGCATGAGGAACGCCCTAACGTAGTACGTGCCCTCCGTCACCTGGGCGTGGACGGCATTTGCAGTGACCGGCCAGATGTGCTTATGTTGGCCAAAAGTGGTCCCGCACTGCCAGGCAACACCCGATGGCACAACGATGGGTACACGTTGACGGGCAATTGACCTCTAGGGCCCAGAGAACTCCCACCCAGATGCCTGGATAGGAGCGAGCATGGTGAGCCAAGTCGTCGAAACCACGGTCAGCGTCGGTTGGATTCTGGCCGCGGATGTGGTGGACGCTACTATCCTGCGCGCGTACTACCAGGCACGAGATATCGTTTTGCGCATCTTACAGGACCAATTTCCGGAATTCTCCTGGGAGATGCCCTTTGTCGAGCGCAGGGTGTATATGCCCCTGGGCGCATTAGACCCCCTTCCTCTGGCCGAACTGGGCGCGGAAGAGAAGATTTACCGTCACTGGGACTACGCCATCGTGCTGGTGCCCAACGAGCTCAACCCCCGACATCGCATCTTTACCCTAGCGTTGCCCTCTTCCGCCCTGGAAGTAGCCGTTGTCTCCAGTGCGCGCCTTGGTCACGATGAGGGCGCAGCAGAACGCTTGGCCGCCCTAGTCCTTCACGAGTTAGGGCACCTGTGGGGGCTGGATCACGCCCCAGAAGGACCTATGGTGCCACCAGCGGTGCCGGAACAGCTACAGGTCACTCTCTTTCCGCGTGAACAACAAGAGGCCATCATCGCCCACCTGCGGCCCATCGCGGACGCCCGTCTGGAAGAACAACAACCGCGCTGGAACATTTTCCTCTTTTACATTCGCACCTTCTTCCTCAATCCACGTGAGATTCTATTGAGCATCTGGGGATACACTCCCTGGAGAATGCCCCTATACCTCGGGCGCCTCACAGCAGCGGCGGCCATCTCCACCATTTTCCTGCTCCTAACCGCGGAGGCATGGGAAGTGGGAAGTCATCTTCCGGGCAACACGTTCTTCTTTGCTCCCCTGGGTGCTATCCTCCTGGCCACACTGGCCCTTTTCTTCGGCCAGAACATGGGACAAGTTACCCGGGAGATAGCCCTACGAGAACAGGCCGCCCGAACCCGCATAGTGCTCTTCGGCACGCTCCTCCTCGGCATGAGCGCGGTTTGGGGTGTAATTTACGTTATCTCTTTGCTCATCGCCTTTTTGCTCCCCCGTAGTGTACTCGCGCAGTGGGCCGGTATCAACCTCGACACCTTGGCGGTGCTTCGCTACGCGAACTTCATGGCCACTGTAGGGGTCCTGGCCGCTGCCCTGGGGGGCAACTTAGAAGAAGAGGGAGACATCAAAGCAGAAGTGCTCTTTGACGAGGAAACATAAGTGACGAACAATCCCCCGCACCGTTTACCCATTACCTGAGACATTTGCTTTCACCCCTCCCCTGTAACGCTCAATCCGGCAGGATAGGAGATCATGGACAATAAACGCCGGTATGGTATTGGGCTCCTGAGCATTACCGGGCTCGCTTTTGGCCTGCGTTGGGCTTATCCCACGCTCGTGGAGTTCGGATTTGATGAGGCCCACGTCTCCCGCCTTGCCCTGTTTATCGCCCATTATGGCTATCGCCCGGTGTTCGGGGTGGAATCGTCCATTGGAGTACGGCAGTTTCCCCTGTTCCTGTACCTAGCTTCCCTGCCTCTCCGCCTATGGCCCCACCCGTTAGCTATTGTATTTTTCATCGCCGGTCTGAACGCGTTGGCCGTACCCCTCACGTACATGCTGACGCGACGTTACTGGGGGCCACGCGCAGCACTTGTAGCCGCGCTGTTATTTGCCGTGAACGGGTGGGCTGTCCTTTATGGTCGCAAGATATGGGTGCAGAACATTACCTTGATCACCGTTCTTTTCGGCATGGTCTTTTTCCGGGCCTTTGTGGACGACCGTCCTTGGGCTTGGCTTGTGGTCTGGCCAGCAGTGGCGGCGTTAATCGGGCTCCACCTCGAGGGCCTTGCCTTTGTGGTGATCGTACTCCTGGCAATGGTCCTGCGAGGACGACACGTGCCTTGGCGATGGGCCATCACGGGCATTGGCTTGTCCGCTTTAGCGTTAAGCCCCTACCTCATAGCTGACGCACGCGCGGGGTGGCGTAACGTGCACAATTTCTGGCACTACATCGGACAAAGCCCAGGCCTTGTGACGCTGGACGCCTGGCAGTTTGCCCTTCGGCTGGCCAGTGGACAGGCACTCACGGTGCTAGCCGGCCAAAACACGGCACAACTCACATCTCAACTCCCACCGTTCTGGCTGTTGGATACCGGCATGGGGATCTTGTCGGCCCTTGGTCTCCTCTACGCGCTGGCGCGTGGCCTAAAAGATCGAACCTGGGGAGGACGCCGTTACGTGGCGTTGGTGTTATGGTTTGTTATTCCTGTACTTTTACAAACGTATCACACCCGCCCCGTGTACCCACGTTATTTCACGATACTCTACCCGGTGCCCTTCATGCTTGTTGGAGCTCTGGTAGCAGAGGGCCTCCCTGCGCTCAGAAACTGGTTAAGCGATCGTGTGGTAGGCTGGCTCCGATGGTGTGTTGGCGGTTGGCTGGGCGCGTGGGCCGTGTGGCAATTCGTTCTTTTGCTGGCCATCTGGCGTTTTGTGGACTCTTACCCAACACCGGGCGGCTTCGGAACTCCGCTGAAATATCCTTGGTCGGCTGCCGAGGTGGCCAAAGCTACAGCCGGAGAGGGGGAGATTATCGTGATGGCCCCTGCCGGTGAACTGGAGTGGAGTGTCCCCCGCCAGATGTTTGACGCGCTGCTCTTTACCCACGAACGGCGCTTTGTCAACGGCCAGGAGACAATTATCTTGCCCAAGGGCTCTGTCGTCTATATCGTCGGACCTCTTGCGCCTCAGGACGACGCTATGGCTGCAACGTTAACCTTCCTAGAGACTTACGGTAACGTCCAACGTATCACCACAATAGAGGATCCCAACGACCAGCGGTTTATCGTGCTGCGCCGTACCGATGGGCCGCAGTCTATGCCCCCCACGTTCACGTTGTGGACGCCTCCGGTAAGGTTGGCCAACGGCGTGCGTTTCTTTGCGTTTGCCATACGCCCTGTCGACCACGCTTGGGAAGTGTGGCTGGGATGGGACATCGAACGTGTGTCCGAGGAAATGTACCGCATTTATGTCCACGGGTTGAACGCTCAAGGCAATATCGTTGCCCTTGGAGACATCAGTGGTCTATTGCCTTATTATCGCCGAGAGGGGGATCGCCTGTTCAGCCGAGTGGTGCTTCCCACATCCCCTAATATGGTCAGGATTCGCGTGGGCATGTACATCTACCCTACACAACAACGGATTCCCATTGTGTCACCGCCTGCTTGGGCAGGGAAGGATGGGGTCACGTTAAGCTTAGCACCCCAGTAGTACTGGGCCACAATGATTCTTTGAGTGAAGGTGAAGGCAAACAGAAGCAGCCGGTTTCCCCTTCTTCCACGAACCTCCCTTGGCCAGGCACAGCCATAACAGTCATAAAAGAAATCACCGTGGTCAGGCAGCAGGACGCTGGACATAATGGACTTGTGTCAGAGTCTGGAGGCTTGGAAAAGGAGACCGGCGGCTATTTAGCCAAAGTTCAGTAGTTTAGGAACCCGAGGGGCTAGGAGGTAACCATGATGTATGAGCGTTGAGACGGGTAGCGATGTCCGCGTGAAGCTGTGGGATGACGGTAGCGTACAGGAGTTCCCCGGCCTCTGTGGACTCAGCACCTAAGGTAACTGCAGCTTCAACATCCGCGACAGGGCCGTGGAAAAACACGAGGCCTTTACCCCCCAGCCCATCGGCCAAACGCACTTCCAGAAGCTGGACCTCCGCTCCTTTCCGACCGGCATCCGCAGCCCGGATGGCCGCCGCTACCGTGCGTGTTTCGACAATGCCAAGCGCTTCCAACACAGGCGGCCAGCGAGCCCCCTGTTCAACCGCCGCGACTACATCCTCGTGTACTCCGGGTAAGTATACCTCACCTACCAGAGCAGCCGCGCCGGCCCGGCGACCGGCTACCAGAGCTTCCTCAACTTCTGCCACCGCGCCGGCCACTAATACCAACAGCTTTCCCGGCTGGACAGTGCCCACGTGTACGTGGGCTACCGCCGCTCGTTTCACCATCGCATCGGCTGCTTCAATGCCCACAGCAATGCTGTCAAACTCCAGCAACGCCAAGGCCGGGTAGGTAGTCACCCTTCCCTCCTGGGCTTATACAATACGGAAGTGGTCAACCAGGGTGCAGCGGCGTGGCCGGGCAAAGGTGCGTGCGTTGGTCAACCCTTCGCCGGTAGGACTGGCGATGCTGAAGGAGGTATATCCTTCCCCGCCATAGCCTAACCCGGCCAAGTTAGGCCCGTTCTTCACAAAGATCGAGGTGTTTATCTCTCGGGCCATCCGGCTTAGATTATCCAGATTTCGGGACCACATCACAGCCGTATGGCCAAAACCATGTTCGGCCTCCACGGCCAGCCTGATCGCTTCATCCACATCCCGCACTCGCACAATGGGCAATACCGGCATCAATTGTTCTGTCCACACCAGTGGATGCTCTACAGGCACCTCAATGATAATCAGGCGGACACGGTCATCTGCAGGGATGCCCAACTCCTTAAGGAGGGCTGCGGCCGATTTCCCCACCCACGATTTACGAATGACCCCCGGCCGACGTGGTCCACGCATTTCCTCAAAAATGATCTTCTCTAAACTGCGGACGCGATAGGATGGTAATTCTACGGCGCCGTGAGCTGTCATAGCCTGTTTCAGGGCATCTGCGACTTGATCTACGACGAACACCTCCTTTTCATCGGTGCATACGATGTTATTGTCAAAGGATGCCCCCATTACTATGCCCTGACCGGCCTTTTCAATGTCGGCCGTCTCATCTACTACCACGGGGGGATTTCCAGGACCGGCACAGATAGCCCGCTTACCCGAGCGCATGGCCTCTCGCACCACCCCCGGCCCACCGGTAACCAGCAATAACCGCACACCGGGATGACGCATAAGTGCCTGTGCCGTCTCTATGGTGGGGTCCGCGCACGCGGTGATCAAGTCCGGCGGTCCCCCTGCCGCTCGGATAGCTCGGTTCAGCAACTGAATCTGGAAGGTGTTCACCTGTTTGGCACCGGGATGTACATTGAATACCACGGCGTTGCCCGCGCTAATAATGCTGATTGCGTTGTTGATGACCGTAGCCGTGGGGTTGGTGATAGGTGTAATCGCGGCAACCACACCGTACGGAGCCCACTCTGTAAGGGTCAACCCGTCATCACCACTCCATGCTACCGGCTCTAAAATTTCTGGTCCCGGGGTTTTGGTAGCGACTAGCTCGTTCTTTTTGACCTTATCCTCCACTCGACCGAGACCCGTTTCCTCATGGGCCATGCGTGCCAGGAGCTCAGCGTTTTGCAGAGAGACGTCCCGAATGGCCTGAATGATGCGCTTTCGCGCGGCAAGGCTCAAACGGTTTAGCTTCTGATAAGCCACCCGTGCCGCGCGCACGGCGCTATCCACATCTGGATAGATGCCATCCTCGCCGGAGACCACAGGAGGAGCGATTTCTCGGCCAACCCGGCCTACATGTGAAAGGTGAGGAGGTGGCCCTTCCTCCTTCTGCACCTGAGAAGCTCCCGTCACCGTTCGGCCTTCACGCTCCTTTAAAGCGGTCAGAACACGCTGTGTGATCGCCTCGATAGTACGTTCATCCAAAGGCATGGGTTACTCCGCTCCTTTGCGGTATTTCACCTCACCGTTCACTTCCCACTCGTCAATGATAGCCATGATCACCGCGTCACAGGGTCGCTTGTCCGTCAGGACGGTCTGGCGGGCTGAGGAGCCCGTGGCATACAACACATATTCACCAACACCTGCTCCCACTGCGTCCACGGCCACCACATATCCCTCTTTCTCCTGGCCGTTGACGTCTACCTGGCGCAGGAGAAGAAATTTCAACCCCTCCATCTTTGGGTCCTTCCGGGTTGCGACAACAGTACCCACCACTTTGCCTATGAGCATGGTTCGCCTCACTTGGGCTTTAGCTCTATGTCGACGGATGGGGATTCGGACGTGGGCGGTTCAACCTGGGCTTTGGGTTGACGTGGTACCCCGGGGCGCGTTGCCACTCGGGGACGCCGGGCGCGCTTGGGTGGAGGCGCCGTGCGCGCGATAAACGCGCGCAACCGTTCACCTGCCCGGTCCGTCAGCACCGGCCCATGGCCAAAACACGCTACCTGTACATTCTTCAGCCGCCCTAGCTTACGCAGTGAATCGCGCACAATCTCAGGCTGAGGGGTGAACACAGCCGGTGGAAGCGCCAGTTTTCCTCTCCGATGAGAAATTACATCCCCCACAAAGAGTACTCCTGTCTCCTTGTGATAAAGGGACATATGGCCTGGCGTGTGACCGGGCGTGTGGATGACCTGTAGACCGTTGTCCAGTACCTCGGTATCCACCACCAACAGGTCGGGCTGCAAGCGGGGTAGCCGTAACACGGTGCGACTGAGCAAGAAGTAAAGGGGGGTGATCAACACGCCCAGGGGATGTCGGAAATTAGGCCACCGATGCCATTTCCCTTTAAAAAACATCGCCTCAATGGCATGCACCACTACGCGCGCGCCTGTCGCCTCTCGGATCACCCGCAACCCACCGGCATGATCGGTGTCGGCATGGGTGATGAGAATCTCCTTTATGTCTTCTGGGTTAAACCCTGCTTCCTTGATTGCGTTTAGGATCTTCTTACCATGCCATGGAAGGCCGGTGTCAATGAGGGCGAGATGACCATCCCATCGCCACAAGTAGACGTTTACCGAACTACCGATATCATCAATGTGCCACACATTTTCGGCTATCTCCTTCACGCGGCTCACCTCCTCTTAAGTTCGGTTATTCTCATTTCACGTGTTCTCCACTGCTTCTTGACGACCCAGGGGGAGCACACGGTCCACGTTCGGGTGCGGCCGCGGAATGACGTGGACAGCAACGACTTCACCCACACGCTCGGCGTTACGTGCACCTGCTTCCACCGCTGCCTTTACCGCCGCCACGTCGCCCCGCACAATAGCGGTGACATACCCGCCCCCGGTTTTCTCGTATCCTACCAGTTCAACCTTTGCTGCCTTGACCATAGCATCCGCGGCTTCCACCACGGCGGCAAAACTACGGCATTCGATCATACCCAACGCTTCGGCCATTGTGCCCTCCTTGCCCATTTGAAGTAAAGTTAAAAATGACGGTTCACTCTTTCACAGCCTCATGTTTCGGGCTAAGAGAACGTCCCATAGGACGAACGGGAGCTCTCCCAATAATCGTGACTATCCGCCGCTCAGGGGACGACCGGTAATGCTTTCGATGGCTTCCACGGCTGCCCCATAGCCGGCCATGATATCCCGCTCCTCACCACCCAGGTAAACACGACCAAACGCTCCAAAGGCCCTCACCTCCAAGATGTTGATGTGGGCCCGCTTCTCGGCCTCGTTGGCAGCAAGGGCTGCATACCCCGCGGGCTCAACTTCTAAGACATAAAGGGTTTGCCCGGGAATAAGCATGTGCCCATGACGCATCCGGTTGATCAGCTGGGCTTGAAGTCCGTGTACGTTCCGAATAATTTGGCTGGAAAGAATGCGAGGCTTCAGCCGGTCCTCCTCTTGGAGGCCCAGAGCCTCCAAAATAGCCACGCCCGCCGCGCGCACATCCGCTTGGGATGGCCCGTGCACTTCTAACAGGCCATACCGTCGTTCCACAATTTGCATGCCCGGGAACACCCCCGTGGCTTTGATGGCAATATCCGTCACCCGGTTGATCTCAATCCCCGGTGAGATCTCCACCCACAAGGAGGCATCGCCGGCCAACGGGAGGAATCCCTGGGCTACCGTGCCCAGAAAGGCGGCAAATTGGGGTTGCAAGCTATCAATGAACACAAACGACCGGAGTTGCACGTCACTCATAGAGGGCCTCCTTTTGATGGGAAGGGTGTGCTACCTGGGCGGACGCAGAACCGGACTCGGTAACAATTTTCACACCCGCACTGGCACCGATACGTGTGGCGCCGGCGGCGATCATTTGCCAGGCAACCTCTGCAGTGCGAATACCACCAGCAGCCTTTACCCCTACTTCTCCACCGACCACGCGACGCATCAGCGCGACATCCTCTACTGTAGCGCCGCCTGGACCGAACCCGGTGGAGGTTTTTACATAATCGGCTCCTGCAGCTTTCGCCAGCACACAGGCCTCCACTTTCTCTTCATCGGTCAGCAAGGCAGCTTCGATAATAACCTTCACGATCGCTCCCTGCCGATGGGCCACCTGGACTACAGCAGCGATGTCCTCTGCCACTGCCGCGTACTGCTTGGACTTAAGGCGGCCGATGTTGATGACCATGTCGATCTCACGTGCGCCATGCGCTATACTCCGCTCGGTCTCATATGCTTTTACCTCGGTCAACGTCGCCCCCAGGGGAAAGCCCACCACGGTACACACGGCAACATCGCTCCCGGCCAGCAGCTCTCGGCACAGGGCCACCCAGGTGGGATTAACACACACCGCAGCAAAACGGTATTGTTTAGCTTCCGCACACAAACGACGAACTTGCTCCTCAGTAGCATCCGGTTTGAGCAGAGTGTGGTCAATGTACCGAGCTAAATCGGAAGCCACATTGCCTACGCCCAATCGGGCGCTTAACCGATCGGCCCCGGCATTCAACATGGCGCGGGCCGCTTCCGGGCTGTGAACAACGCAATTGCCATCACAGGAGGTACACACTTCGCAGGACGCGCGACCGTACCGACGCAGCACTTCGTCGGTAATGAGATCGATCAGTTGATCCAAAGTGTACTCCCCAATACGTTCAACCATCTTTCCCTCGAGACCGCATGTAGCGTCGTTCGATTTGCATGATCTTATCCACCCGTCGCCGGTGTCGTCCGCCGCCGTACGGCGTCTCCAACCAGGTTTTCACAATCTGTTTGGCCAGGTTCGGGCCGATGAGGCCCGCGCCCAGGGTTAGCACGTTCGCGTGGTTGTGTTCACGGCTATTCACCGCGGTAGCTATATCATAGCACATCGCAGCACGAACGCCCGGAACTTTGTTACACACCATACAGGAGCCAATCCCCGCGCCGTCGATCATGATGCCATACGTCACTTTACCCTGGGCCACCAGTTGTGCCACCGCGTACGCGAAGTCCGGATAATCGACGCTTTCCGTACTGTGAGTGCCCACGTCGACACAATCCCACCCCAGCTCTCGCAGATAAGGCTTGAGGGTTTCTTTCAACGCGTATCCCCCATGATCGGCCCCAATGGCAATCACACGTGCATCCCGAGCCGTGACGTTGGGCACCAGCGTATCTTCCACCAGTTGAATACCACGCTCGCGTGCCCGCTCGCGGGCCAGAGGGGTAACAATAGCACCAGAGGGGACATGAACCACATCACCTTCCGAGAATCGCTCCACAAAAGCCGCGTCGATAAGGCGACGGTCCTCAGCGGTATTGTCTGTCACAGCCTGCTCAGCCACGAGGCGACGCACGATCTCTTCCACCAGACGACGGACATCCTCGCGAGAGGGATTCACGGCTCCTTCTCTCCAGATGACGGATGTTCAAAGGAGGATGGGTACGTGGCGTGGGGCACGGGACCGAAGCGGTCAAGCGGCCAGAAGCGCCACACGGCCTTGCCCACAATTAAATTTTGTTTCAACACGCCCCAGCTGTGGGAATCGTTGGAGTTGTTACGATTGTCTCCCAACACGTACACCTCGTCAGGCCCCACGGTGACCGGCGCGGCCGTGTATGTCGGAGACGCGAGAATATACGGCTCTGGAAGGGGCTGCCCGTTGATGTACACCCGCCCATCCTGGATGGCCACCGTTTCCCCGGGCAAACCGATCACGCGCTTGATCAGCGTGCGTCGAGGGTTTAGAGGATATCGGAAGACAATGATATCCCCGCGCTGGGGATGACCTTGCCAATACGCCATACGGTATACAAACACGTACTCCCCATCACTCAAGGTTGGCTCCATGCTGGTACCGGAAATACGAAAGTTGATGAACACAGCCCGCAACGTGAAAAACAAGATGAGGGTAATTAGAAAAACCTCCAACAATTGACGCAGCGCGCGGGCTAACTCCGAGGCTTCGATCTCATCCCCGGCCAGTGTGATGTACTCTTCCCTCACCTCTGAGATGCGCTCCTGCACGGTCATCGGTTCACACCGGCGTCGTTGCAATTAAGCGCTCGAGGCGGGCAATGGCCTCGTCCAAACGGCGCAACGTGGTTTCCCGTCCCAGGGCCAGGATCATGTCAAACAACGGAGGCGTGACTTTCTTTCCCGAGATAGCCACTCGGATAGGGCTGAACATCTGGCCAGCTTTCAAGCCCATGGCAGCTGCTTTGTCACGCAGCGCTTGTTCCAAGGCCTCCGCTTCAAAGGGCACGGTAGCGATAATCTCGCGCGCCGCACGCAACGCGGCCAAAGTCTCGGTCGCCGAAAGCTTCTTCGCGATCAACATCTCCGGATCATACGTTAAGGACTCGGCATACAAAAAGTCAAGCAGCGCCGTGGCCTCGGTAAGACGTTTAATCCGTTCCTGCACCGCTGGCAAAAGGCGACGCAACCGCTCGTCCTGACGCAACGTTTGCGCTGGAATTCCCAAATCATGACTGAGGAAGGGAATCAGCCGCTCCAACAGCTCCTCTGTAGGGAGAGCACGAATGTAGACGCCGTTCAACCATTCCAGTTTGCTGTAAGGGGCAGCGGCCGGTTTCGGGTTGATATCCTTAATGTCAAAGTGCCGAACCGCCTCTTCCAGGGTGAATACCTCGGCTTCATCCGGAGGGGTCCACCCAATACGCGCCAACCAGTTCACTATCGCTTCCGGCAAATATCCTTGTTCGCGAAAATCGCGCACCAAGATGGGCAAACCACTCTGCGCCGCGCGCCGTTTACTCATCTTGCCCTTGCCAGAAGGGTCAAGAATTACCGGCAAATGACAGTGAACGGGCATAGGCCACCCGAACGCGTCGTACAAAAGCTTGTGGCGGGGCAAGCTGGGAATCCATTCCTCCCCACGGAGCACATGTGTGATTCGCATGTGATGATCGTCGACCACTACGGCCAAGTGATAAGTGGGAAACCCATCAGACTTCAACAACACAAAGTCATCCAGCGTATGCGCAGCTACCACTACCTCTCCCCGCAAAAGATCTTGAGCCACAACTTGGCCCTCCAGAGGGCTTTTAAAACGGATGACATAAGGCCGCCCTTCTGCCTCACGACGGGCTACCTCAGCAGGAGAGAGACGACGACAGCGGCGATCGTAGCGCGGCGGTTCACCACGAGCCTGCTGCTCCCGCCGCATTTGGTCTAACTCCTCCGGTGTACAGAAACACTTGTACGCGTGCCCCTGCGCCACCAGCCAGTGAGCCCATTCCTGATACAGCTCCAACCGCTCGGATTGAACATAAGGCCCATAAGGACCACCTACATCAGGCCCTTCATCCCAGGCAAGCCCTAACCACCGCAACCCGTCCATGATGTCCTGTACCGAATCGGGCACGTAGCGCTTCCTGTCCGTATCTTCTATGCGAAGAACGAAAACCCCACCACAGTGACGCGCGTACAGCCAGTCATAAAGGGCGGTTCGAGCCCCACCTATGTGCAGGTAGCCTGTCGGGCTAGGTGCAAAACGCACGCGCACGGTTGTGGATATCGTTCCCTCGGATGCCATGGCCCGTTTTCCTCGCAAAGTTTCTAAGGAATTTCCGAACGCCCTCGAATAGTGATGCCAAGATACCCCAAAGGCAGCCCAGCAAGGTCCGCCCCACTACCGGATACATGTCCAACCACCACATTGCGATTGTACCCGGAACAGAACGGATGAGCAATTGCGCTCACCCAAGAATGCCAAACCCACACCAACATTGATACCCCCTTTGACAGTCTTATGCCCACACCGGGTATAATCCTGTGAAGCAGCTGACAAGACACCTGCCGGACATCTGCTGGAGCATACTTTATGACCATAAGTAAAGTAACACCTCCAGCGTTCTGGGAAGTGGCCCTCCCGGAGGCCCACCGCGCGACGATGTGGGACACGTTGTGCCGGGCCGTCGCCGAGGATGTAGGTGACGGCGACGTCACGACCGCCGCGATTGTACCTCCTGAGTTGTACGGACATGGCTATTATGTTACTAAAGCGGAAGGCGTCATTGCCGGCTTGACAGTCGCCAGAGCCGTATACTACCTACTGGATCGCCGTGTGCAGTTTACTCCTCACGTGGCTGAAGGCACACTTGTGCGCCCAGGACAGGTAATCGCCACCGTCCACGGGCCTGTCCCTGCCCTCCTGACCGGTGAACGGGTAGCACTCAACTTTCTCCAACGCATGTCAGGAATCGCCACCTTAACACGTCAATTCGTAAATGCCATAGCCCACACGCGTGCGGTCATCCTTGACACCCGCAAGACCGCTCCTGGCCTGCGATTGTTCGATAAATGGGCCGTACGTATCGGAGGGGGCGAAAACCACCGTCTGGGCCTGTATGACATGGTGCTTATTAAGGAAAATCACATTAGCGCCGCCGGTACCCTGACCGAGGCAGTACGGCGTGTGCGTGCCCGCTACGGAAGACAATACCCGGTCGAAGTAGAGGTTCGCACCCTGGAAGAACTGGTAGAAGCCCTACACTTAGGGGTGGATCGCATCCTGTTGGACAACATGGATGTGGCCACCTTGCGGAGGGCGGTTGCATTGGCCCAAGGTCGCGTGCCCCTGGAGGCGTCGGGCAATGTGACCCTGGCCAATGTGCGCGCGATTGCCGAAACAGGTGTGGATTACATATCCGTAGGGGCGTTAACGCATTCTCCCCGCGCGCTGGACATTAGTTTCCTCTTACATCGGAAGAGCGGGGACGAAACAGAGACAGGCACCCAGCCCACACCAGCACAGCACAGGGAGGAAGCGCGATGCCGGCTGTAGCAAGCGTTATCTCGGCAGAACAATTGTACGAACGGCTAAAGGCGCAGCTAGACGGTATTGCGCCGGATGTGGAACTCCGCTATAAAGCACAACTGGCGGCGGAAATCCTCCGATTAAAAGAAGAACGTAACGCGCTGATCCTGGGCCACAATTACATGGAACCCGCCCTGTACTATTCCATTCCGGACTACACCGGAGACTCCCTGGAGCTCAGTCGCAAAGCGGCCCAAACCGACAAGGACATTATCGTGTTCTGCGGAGTCAAGTTCATGGCGGAAACGGCTAAAATCCTCAACCCAGATAAACTGGTCCTTCTACCTTCGGAAAAGGCGGGGTGTTCCTTGGCCGGTAGCATCACCGCGGAGGATGTCCGCTGGTTAAAAGCGCGGTTCCCGGGAGTACCCGTCGTAGCGTACATTAACACGTACGCTGAGGTCAAAGCCGAGGCAGATATTTGCTGTACCTCCAGCAACGCGGCTGCGGTAGTAGAGTCCCTAGGCAGCGATACAGTGATCTTCATTCCAGACGAATACCTGGCCCGCAACGTGGCACGAGAAACCGGTAAGCACATCATCGTGCCCGTACGGCTACCGAACGGCCAACTCTCCGTTGATGATACTGTGGTTGACTACCAAATCATCGGCTGGTACGGCCGTTGTGAAGTTCACGAAAAGTTTACAGTGGCCGACATCGAGGCCATTCGAGCACAGTTTCCCGACGTCGTAGTGCTGGCGCACCCGGAGTGTAGCCCGGACGTTGTGGCTGCGGCAGACTTTACGGGTAGCACCAGCGCGATGATCCGCTTCGTGCAGCAATCCTCCGCCCAACGTTACGTGCTCTTGACAGAATGCGCGATGGGCGACAACGTAGCAGCCGCGACCCCAGATAAGGAAATGGTGCGTCTCTGCAGCATCCGCTGTCCGCACATGAACCAGATCACTTTGGAGGAAACTCTGAGCGCCCTCCGCCAGTTGCGGTATGTTATCGATGTCCCTGAGCCCATTCGCTCTCGGGCACGTCGCGCCGTAGAACGTATGCTACACATCGGATAGGGCACCATGCCCCACACCGTGGATGTTGTCGTTATCGGATGTGGCATTGCCGGTGGGATTGCTGCCCTGCGCCTCGCGGATGCGGGCCATAGGGTTGTCCTTCTCACCCGGAGCCATGACCCGCGAGAAGCTAACACATATTACGCTCAAGGCGGCATCGTCTACCGAGGGCGTAACGATTCACCCCAACAACTGGCCGATGACATCTTCCGCGCCGGAGCATATCGCAACCACCCCGACGCTGTCACCCTGCTGGCAGAAACAGGACCTTCCCTGGTAGAGCAGTGGCTTATCCGGCGACTGAAGGTCCCCTTTGACCGAGAGGCCGGCACATTCAGCTTGGTACGAGAAGGGGGCCATTCCGTGCCGCGCATCTTACATGCAGCAGATGCGACCGGCAAGGCCATCCATATCGCCCTTCTCCGGGCATTACAACAACACTCTCACGTTAATCTGTACCCAGGGCACACAGCTGTGGACGTGATCGTGGACAGGGAAACGACCACACCGCGGTGTGTGGGCGTGTGGGTGCTGGATCAAAGGACCGGCCAGATAATACCCATTCTGGCTCCGTTTACCATCCTAGCCACAGGAGGATACGGATACCTTTACGCCCGTACCACCAACCCGGTCACCACACGGGGAGACGGTGTGGCTATGGCGTGGCGCGCGGGGGCGCGTGTGGGCGGGTTGGAGTACGTCCAGTTTCATCCCACGGCTTTCGCCCACCCAGAAGCTCCGCCCTTCCTCATCTCTGAAGCCGTTCGCGGGGCCGGCGGCCGTCTTGTTCACGCGGATGGCTCCCCGTTCATGGCACGGTACGCGCCGGAATGGCAAGATCTAGCTCCCCGCGATATCGTCGCTCGGGCCATATTTGAGGAAATGCGCACTCACCACCTGAGCCACGTGTACCTCGACCTGTGCTCCGCATTGCCTGCCGAACACATCCGTCAGCGTTTTCCCACCCTGTACCTACGCTGTTTGAGGTACGGCGTAGACATTACCCGAGACCTTATTCCGGTCGCACCGGCAGCTCACTACACTTGTGGCGGTGTACAAAGCGACCTGTGGGGACGCACTACACTCCCCGGCCTGTACGCCGTAGGTGAGGTTGCCTGGACGGGTGTACACGGTGCAAATCGCCTGGCCAGCACATCTCTGTTGGAAGGACTGGTCTGGGGGGTGCGGGCTGCGGAGGACATCCTAAGCATGTCCCGCCCCGCCATTCCCTCCCGCATACCAGAGAAGTCTCCTCCACGGTTGCACAAATCCCCTCCTTCGACTATCCTTAAGACGTGGCGCGAGCAAATTCGGCAGCTCATGTGGGAGCATGTAGGCATTGTGCGGGATGCCCAGGGACTGGCCCTTGCCCGAGAACGGTTGGCGACCTTGGCGGAGGCCATAGAGGCAGCGTACAGTACATATGGTGTGACAGACAATCTGGTGGGTTTGCGTAACATGGTCCAGGTTGCACTCTTGGTGACAAGGGCGGCAGAAGCGAACCCCCACTGTGAAGGATGTCACTACCGGGCAGACACCGTCCAGGCAGAGGCTCATGTCCGCTGAACAACGGCGCCAACGCATTCTCGAGATCCTGCGCTCATCCACAACACCGGTAACCGGTACTCAGTTGGCAACCTGGCTCGGCGTCAGCCGTCAAGTGATTGTCCAGGATATAGCCATCCTGCGCGCGGCCGGGGAAGCCATCTATGCCAGCCCACGCGGGTACTTCCTGTACGAACGCGCACCGGCCCGACAACGTACCGTGATCGCCGTACGCCACACCCCCGCGCAAACAGAGGACGAACTGCTGGCGCTCGTTGACGCCGGGGTGGAAGTGATAGACGTCATCGTCCAACATCCCATTTACGGCGAACTGCGGGGAATGCTACACATCGCCTCTCAAGCCGACGTGTACGCGTTCATGGAACGTATGCGCATCACGCGCGCGCACCTGTTGAGCGAACTCACGGACGGCCTCCACCTACACACATTGGAAGCACGCGATCCGGCCGCCCTGGAACGAGCACGGCAGGTCATGCGAGAACGAGGATATTTAGTGGAATAACAGCGCCTTTCCCCCTCGCGGATCAAATTGCCTCTCTGGCAGTACCCTCACGCGTTTTACCCGTTTATCGCTTATGGGGATGGGATATCCGATCATAAGAGCGCCCGATTCAGGCCTATATGTCCAACCTGTAGTATAATCCTATCTAATGAGACTTTCATATCGGCCTAACCCAAGCAACAAACAGCATACCCTTCTGGTACGTTAACTATGAGTGATGACAAAGACCTAGAACGTTCAGCGCCATCATCGTTGCACATCTTTACTCCGGTCCGATCAGGCAACGCGTTTGAAGAGACCGTGAGCAAACTGGCCGGGGCGATTAAAGCCCGCCTGTTTAGCCCAGGGGATCGCCTTCCGCCGGAACGGGAGTTAGCCCGCCACCTTGGGGTCAGTCGGTCCACCCTCCGGGAAGCGTTGCGCGTCCTCGTGGAAGCCGGGTACCTAGAAGTGAGGGTAGGACGTCATGGAGGTACCTTTGTCGCGCGTTGGCCAGACGTGCCCCGTGGCCCGCGCCAGGCAGCCGTGCTGGAGCGCATGCGCGATGAACTACCGGGATTACTGGACTACCGTCGCGCCCTGGAGCCCACCGCGGCCGAATTGGCCGCTTTACGGGCCACCTCAGAGGACATTACCCACCTTGCACGCATTCTCGAGGACATGCGCGGAATGGAGAAAACGTTCGATCAATACCGGGCAGGCGACGCCCGCTTCCACGTGCGCATAGCTCAGGCGGCCAAAAGCCCTCTCATTCTCCGGGGGGTCATTGAAGTCCAAACCGCGCTAACGGAGATCCTCGACCTCATCGTTTACCACTCCCGCCGCACGTTGCTCCACTCCACCGAATACCACTGGCAAATCTTCGAGGCCATCCAACAGCGAGAGCCTCACCGCGCGCGGCAGATCATGCTTGACCACATCATGGCTACAGAGCACATCATCCACGGCCTTATCCCCGAAGCGGACTGGCCGTTAGAAGTACTCCCCAACAACCGCCAATCCCCGGACAACGTGACAGGGCTATCCTCTCATTCGGGTGTAATATAGGCCGCGGTAATGCCGCCATCCACCACCAAGGCTGCCCCGGTGATGTACGAAGAGGCATCACTGGCGAGAAAAAGTGCTGCTTGAGCCACTTCGTGTGGACGGGCAAAACGCCCCAGGGGGATGTGAACGAGGCGGCGTTGTCGGCGTACGGGATCGGCCAGCAGGTCTGCCAGCAAAGGTGTCTCCACTGGTCCAGGGCATAGCGCGTTAGCCCGAATGTTCTGGCGAGCGAATTCGACTGCAATCTCGCGAGTGAGGGCCAGCACTCCCCCCTTGCTGGCCGTGTACGCAATTTGGGATACAGCCGCTCCCATCAACGCCACAAAGGACGCCATGTTGATGATAGACCCTCCTCCGGCGCGCAAGAGGGCCGGTATGCCGTACTTACACCCCAGGAAAACTCCCTTTAGGTTCACCGCGATGACGTGATCCCAGATGTGCTCATCGGTCTCTAAAATAGAGGTATCCTTGGGGTGAAAGATGCCCGCGTTGTTGAACAAGACATCCAACTGACCATAGCGCTCCTCGGCAAAGGCGACCATGGCCTGCACATCTTCAGCCTTAGACACATCTGCCCGGACGAAAGCCGCTTCACCCCCTGCGTCCCGAATCAACCGCACGGTCTCCTCACCACGCTCTTCGTCCACGTCGGCCACCACCACGCGAGCGCCTTCGCGGGCAAAGAGCAACGCGGACTCTCGTCCGATACCACTCCCTGCACCCGTGATCAATGCCACTTTGTTCTCCAGTTGCATGTGTATCGCCTCCTTCCGAGCCGAAACGCCGGGCTACGTTCGTCTCAGCCCGACCGTCTCGGCCCGACCGTTGGGTGATGTCTATCCGCCACGTGATTTACAAGGGGTACCGGGCGTCACGCTCGTTAAGGTCACACTCGCTCAAAATAGCGACGCCGTTCCCAGCTAGTGACCACCTCGTCAAACTTCCGCTGCTCGGTGCGGAAAAAGTGGATGTAATGCTCCACCACTGCTTCACCGAGCACCGACCGCGCCCACTCACTCGCTTCCAGCGCAGCCACAGCCTCCTGCAGGGAGGTAGGCACTTGGGGCAAATCCGGACGGTGATAGAGGTCGCCGCTCATCATAGGCGGAGGCTCTATACGGTTCAACACCCCATCCAGGCCTGCAGCCAGGGTTACAGCAAAGGCCAGATAAGGATTTGCATCCGCGCCGGGTGCCCGGCACTCTATACGTAGTGATGTCCCTCGCCCTACCACCCGAAAGGCGGCGGTACGGTTATCGTATCCCCAGGCGATGGTAGTAGGGGCAAAGGAGCCACTGGTGTATCGTTTGTACGATGTGGGATATGGCGCATAAAAGGCGAAGAGCTCATGTATATGGGCCATCCACCCACCCAAAAACCACCGAAAAAGGGGAGAAACCATCACCGGCCCCAGGGGTTCCTCGCCGGGAAACAAAGGGTTTCCCTCCAGATCCCACAAACTGGCGTGCAAGTGCATGCTAGAGCCCGCATATCGAGTATCCCACTTGGCCATGAAGGTGATGGCACAACCCTGTTGCCACGCGATCTCCTTTGCTGCGTGCTTGTAAATGGTGTGACGGTCCGCCATCTCCAGAAAGTCCGCAAAGTGCAGGTTGATCTCTCGCTGGCCCGGGCCCCATTCCCCCTTGGAGAACTCCACAGGGATTCCTGAACGTTCTAAGTGACGGCGGATTGCCCCTACAACGAACTCTTCGCGTGTGCCCTGAAGAATGTGGTAATCCTCAATATACCATCCCAGTGGGGTGAGGTCATTGTAGTCTTTCGCCGCGGCTTCCTCGTACGTCTCGCGGAAGATGTACATCTCCAGTTCCGAGGCGCCCATAGCCACATACCCTAACTCGCGGGCACGTTCTACCTGTTGGCGCAGTATTGTGCGGGGGGCCACTACGACCGGTTCGCCGGTACGTTCATCGTACACATCACACAGCACCAGGGCTGTCTTCTCCAGCCAGCTGGCAATCCGTAACGTCCGCCAGTCCGGTACTAGATGAACATCCCCATACCCCGTTTCCCAACTGGTAAAGGTGTACCCCGGCACCGGGTCCATCTCCATGTCACAGGCCAACAGATAATCACACGCGTGAAGTCCATGGGTAAGGACGTGGTCCACGAAAAACCGTCCGGTGATACGTTTGCCCACCAATCGCCCATACATGTCCGGAAACGCGGCAATAACCGTGTCGACGTGGCCTTCCTCTATGACCTGTTGCAGTTGTTCCACCGTCAAGCGGCCTTGCAGGGCTGTATCTGCCATAGCAAGCCCTCCTGCGAGTGAGGGATCACCTTCCTCCCGCCTTATCGCTCGAAGTGTGGTCAAGGATCACGCAACACGCGTGCCAAACGGTGAGGAAAATCGGTAAAAATACCCGTCACGCCCCACGCGAGCAGGCGACGCATGTCCGACTCTTCGTTCACTACCCAAACATTGACCCCACGACCGGCCGCGCGCAGGCGTTGAATGCGCTCTCGTGTGGCCAAGGAGAGGCGCAAATTATATGTAGGAAATTCCAACGTATCCCAATCCACCTCTTGCGCTTCACCATACCCTATCAACGCGGCCACCTCCAGGCGAGGATTAGCCTCCCGGACCTCCCGCAGCCACCGATGGACAAAGGAAGAGATCACCACACACTCCTCCGCCCGTTCCTCGGCAATGAGGGTCAGCACCTTTTCCACCACCGGAAAATCTTCCATGGGAGGGGGTAAAGCTTTCAGTTCCAAGTTAATGCGCCAGTGATGGGCCTGGGTAAAACGCAACGCCTCTCGAACAGTAGGGATGGATTCCCCCCTGTACTCGCGTATGTCCTCGGGTGAAACGTGCCCTGCCTGGATCTCACCGAAGGGGTCCTCTTCCACAAACCATGACCCGGCATCCAGGGTATCCAACTCCGCTTTGGTGAAGGTGGTGACCGTCCAAGGTGCTCGGTGGGGAAAACGCGCGGCCACATTGGTCGTGCGGGCGAGGGAATCGTCGTGCATGAGCACCAGCTCACCATCCGCGGTGACGGAGATGTCCACCTCCCACATGTCAGCCCCGGCGGCAAGGGCCTTGCGGGCTGCTGCCAGCGTGTTCTCTGGAGCCAAGCTGCGTGCCCCGCGATGCGCGATGTTCAGGACACGGCAACGGGTCATTTTTCCTGTCCCAGCGCGAAACCGCGCATCAACTGCTGATGTAGGAAGATGAACACGATAAGGGGAGGCAACATTGCCAGCACCGCGCCGGCCATAACCACGCCCCAGTTGGTGGTGTCCTGCACGGCAGTCATGCCTCGCAGGCCCACCTGAATCACCTGCCGTTCGTTTTCCCGGATGATCACCAACGGCCACAGGTACTGATTCCATACGTAAATGAACTGAATAAGCGCCAGCGCGCCGATCGCGTTCCAGGACATGGGCACCAAAATGCTCCACAGGAAACGAAGGGGGCCGGCTCCGTCCACGCGCGCCGCATCAGCCAGCTCACCGGGTATGCTGGCAAAGTGTTGCCGGAAGAGAAACACTCCCGTAGCACTGGCCATAAAGGGCACAATGAGGGCCAGATAACTGTTGCTCCACCCCAGGTCCGACACCAAATTGAACAGAGCCACGATCAGGATTTCCGTGGGCATCATGAGAGTGAACAGGATGAAGTAAAAGACCCCATCCTGAAGGGGATAATCAAAGTACACCAGGGCAAGCCCTGCCAGCAGGGAGAGAATCGTCTTGGCGAATGTGACAGCCAGAGCCACGATGAAACTGTTTTTCATGAACATGCCCAGTTCAAACGAATACCAGGCAGTGCGGTAATTGTCCAGCAGCGCCGTACCTGGTCCCAGGATCGGCGGATAATGGAAAACCTGCGCGCGCGTTTGGGTCGATTTCGAAACGGCAAAAAGTACCGGCACCAACACCAGGAAACACACCACAATCAGCGCAATGTGGGTCAGAATTTCGTTGCGCACCTTCCGCCGCACGTGAAACTTCAGCGCCATCATCACCCTCCATAGTGGACATATCGCCCAGACGTGCGGAATTGTAGCAGGGTCAAACCGACCACCAACAGGAAGAGAATCACGGACTGGGCCGCGGCATATCCGCTCTTGTAGTACTCAAACGCGTCTCGGTATAGGTTGTAGATCATGACGTTCGTCGCGTTCATCGGCCCGCCTTTGGTCACAATGTCGATCATGCCAAAGAGGTCGAAGAAGGAATAGGTGATATTGGTGATTAACAGGAAAAAGGTGATGGGAGAGAGCAGCGCGAAGGTCACCGACCAGAAACGCCGCCAGGGGCCGGCACCGTCAATTTCCGCTGCTTCTAAGATCTCCGTGTTCAAGTTTTGTAGGCCGGCCAGGTAAAAGACCACGTTGTACCCCAGGTTCTTCCAAATGCTCGCCATAATAATGAGCACCACCGCCAACCGTGGATTCCCCAACCAGTTCAACTCTCGTCCGATCACCTGGGAAAGCAAGTAATTGATGGCTCCAAAGCCCGGGGCGAAAAGGAACAAGAAGATCACACCTGCTACCGCGGGCGAAAGCGCGTAAGGCCAAATTAGCAAGATGCGGTACACGGAAGCACCACGGATGTTTTGGTTGGCCAGCATAGCAATGGCTAGCGAGATAGCTAACCCACCAATAACCACGGCCACGGTGATCACCAACGTGACCCGAACCGTGTGCCAATAATCCGGACTTTGCAAGAGACTGACAAAGTTATCCAGCCCCACAAACTGACGTCGCATACCTAGAAACGCGGTGCGATACAGAGAAAGCCGGAACGTTTGAATGACCGGATAGTACAGGAAAACCAGGAGAATGGCCAGGGTAGGGGCCAGTAACAAGAAGGGCAACAACCGTCCCTTAAATTTGGCCTGATAAGGCATAGATCTTCCCCTCCGTCTCCTCATAGCGTTGCCGACAGCGGTCGCCTTATCCTTACCTCAAGAGAGTAGGGCGAACGCGCCTCCCGGGTGTCATGTAGCCGTCGCAACGGGAACCCTTTACGGTGCTTTTTTCATTATAGCGCGAAGCCCCGCCCTGAAAATAAGGGGACGGGCCGGGGCAAGGAGATACATTACCCCGGCCCGTGCGGACATCGCGATTACTGGCCGATGGACTTATTATACTCCTCGAGGGCCCGGTCTGCCTTCTGTTTGGCCTCGGCCAGAGCGTCGTCCACGCTGGCCTCGCCCGCCAGCACCTTCTCGACAGCCTGCTCGATGATGGTCCGGATCTCGGGGAAGGGTCCCATCAGAGCGCCCTGGGTCGCCCGGTTGGCCTTGGTCTGGAGAAGCTGGTCAAAGGCCGCCCGATAGGCCGGGTTGGTCTCGAACCAGCGCTGCTGACGGAGGACCTCCACAGCGGACTTGCGGATGGGGAAGTAACCGGTTCCCTTGTGCCAGCGGATCGCGTTCTCCGTGTTGGTGAACCAGACGATGAAGTCCTTCGCCGCCTGCAATTCCTCAGGCGGATGGTCCTTGGTCAGCCAGAGGCTCGCGCCACCGACCACTACACCCTGCCATTCCTGATCGCCGGGATAGGGCAAGTACGACGTTCCCAGCTCAAAGCCGTTGGCCACCGCGTCTCGCTGCCGCTGGACTACATCGCTGGTGGACGTGATCTCCATGGCGGCCTGGCCGGACACAAAGATGGCATCAGAGCCATCCCAGTCCTCCAGCTTACCGCTGTAAGCGTAGTAACCCTTGTCGTACATTTCCTTCCACCAGGACACGATCCGTTTGGCCGCGTCGCTGGTCAGGAGCACCTCGGTGGCGCGAGCATCCCGACCGTTGCCGTTGTTGGCCAACATCGCGCCCTGCACTGCCATCCACTGTTCGAAGAACCAGGAGTGCAACGGCCAGGTCACGCAGTTCTTTGCCGCACCGCTGGAGACAATCTGTTCGCAGACGTCCAGCATCTCCTCAAAGGTGCGCGGCGGCTTCTCGGGGTCCAGACCGGCTGCGCGGAAGATGTCTTTGTTGTAATAAAGGATGGGATTAGAGGAATTCCAGGGCATGGAGTAGAACTTGCCGGCAAAGTTGTAGTAGTTGGCCACACCTTCGATCAGATCATCCGGCTGGTATTCCTCGGGCTTGGCCAGATCTGCAAAGGGCACAAAGATGCCCGAATCCAGAGCCAGCTGCGACCCCACTTCGAAGATCTGCACGATGTGTGGGGGATTCCCCTGTTGGGCCGCCAGAATGGCCGCGTTCAGCGTATCCCGGTAAGAGCCCTTGTACTCGGCCCGTACGTAGATGCCCGGGTGGGTGTAATTGAAGTCGTCCACCATGCGCTGAATGAACAACTTTCGCCCACCACCAAACGCGTGCCAGAACTCGATAACAGTCGCTCCCTCGGGGATCTGCTCTTCAGGGGCCTGCTCTACAACGCGCGTCACCTCCACAATACGGGTGACCTCAACCACTTGCGGTTGAGCCTCTTGGGGCTGTTGCTGTCCGCCTGCACAGGCCGCCAGCAACGCCAACATCACTAACGTGGCGAACAGCACACTCCACATGTACCTGCGCCGGTTCAACATGGCTCCCCTCCTTTCATCCCACAAAATGTTCGCCAACGACCCGCCGTGGGCACTTACCTGCAATTACCATCCACCAGCACTCTCACCTCCTTTCATCATTAGGTAGGGGGATGGCACGGTGAGGGTTGCTTACCGCCGCAAAGCGGGTAAGACCAGGTACTCCAACCAGTTACGTATCTCCCGCTCCCGTATATCCGGGTTCAAAATGTCTTCCCCAACGGCCAACGCCTCTCGAAGTGTTCGATCTTCCGGGTGATGGTGCAACGCCTTCATTTGAGAAGCGTACGCGGCCACAGCGGCCTCATCAGGGAAAAACCCTTCCTTGACCAGGGCGGAGGCGCGCGCCGCGATAAGCCGTCCCATCTCATAGAGGTTGTATTCGGGATGATACTGGGTTGCCCAAAATGTCCCCCCTTGATACTCCACTGCCAACGCCTGAACAGGTGTATGATCGTTGGTGGCCAACACCGTTCCCCCTGGGGGCACACGGGTCACTTCGTCCAGGTGCATGATAAACGCATCAAAACAGTCGGGCTTGCCTTGGAGCAACTGCGAGTTCCTGCCAGCAGCTGTACGTCGGATATTCCGGGCAATGCCCCACTCCCGCCCACGTGGGTTGCGGCGTACCTCCCCACCGGCCGCAACCGCAGCCATTTGCACCCCCCAACAACTGCCGAACATAGGCACCCCTGCCGCAAAGATCGCCCGCGCCAACTCAACCTGACGCGTCACCCGCGGGTCATCGTGGTAAATCGTGAGGTCCGAACCGGTCCATATGTACCCATCGTACGAACGCAACGCCGTTCCCTGGGGCAACGATTGGTCCAGGTCCGCCACAAAGAGCACATCAATGTGCACGGTCGGCAAATATCGCCGTAACACCGCAGCATACAAGTCATGGGGATGACCGACATCCAAACGGTCAAAGTTTTCCCGGCTGGGACGGGGGTATCCGTTCAATATGCAAATCGCGATGTTGAGGTCAACCTCCACGTTGATGGGCATCGAGCCGTCACCTTTGTGCCACGCTTCTCCCCCGAGAGGGCAGGAGCTTGCCACAACCGTCCCACAAAAACACAGCCTCACGGCTAGGGCATCACGTGGGACCGCTGAAGTGATGGGCGTCATCGCTTCCGATGGCGGGAGTGATTATACCCTGCCCTCTCGGAGGTGTCAAGTTTCGTCGCTAAAGGCATGAAATAAGACCATATTCCCCACACGGTCAGAGGCCTAGGCGATCGGCCACCCAAGCAAGGCCCACCCCTTCCAGGGTGGCCCGTGTGGGGTTACCCGTGGCCACATCCCACCCGTTTAAGGCATAATATACGTCCTTTGCCTGTTCCAGCTCCGCCTCGCTCAGGCGAATACCATCGCTCTTTCCGCCTCTTAACGCTTCCTTGAAGAATCGCTTGGGCAACGTGTCCGCCTCTCGGCCAAACCCTTCCCGGGCGTTAAATGCCCGCAGGAGATTTAGACGCCGGCGTCCCACCTCCATTAACTCGTACAAGCTCACGTTCCATCCGGTGATCGCGTTAAGCGCCTCCACCAACTGTAAAGCATCGTACAGCTGCCAGGCCGGTCCAAAGACGAACTGACACACGTTGACTGTGTCCAACGCGCTGTACAACCACTGGGTGCGTACGGCAAAGGTGACCTTTTCACCGTTTAACACCTTTGGCGCTACCGGATCCTTTAGATCCAGCGTGGCCATGCGTTCCGGATACTGCACGTAGGCAGGATCGTGCTCGCTGGACTGGTGATCTGCGCCGAAGGGGTTCACCGCGTAGATCAGGCCTAACGAGCGTTTGAGGTGGGGCATGTGTGCGGGCACTTCCTGCCCCTTGACCGCCACCACAAACTGCTCTGTACCGCGACCGATCAGCTGGGCTGCCCTGGCCGAGCCTTCCGCCAGGATGTGGCCAAAACCCTCCCGTTTGGCGATCTTCTCCACCATTTGTACCATGGCCTCCGCGTTGCCGAACCGCAGCTCCACCCCATCGGTGTCCTCCTTTGTCAACAGCCCGACCTCGAAACACTCCATGGCCCAGGCAATGGTCGCGCCACAGGAGATGGTGTCCATACCGTACATGTTACACAGCTGGTTAGCATAGGCGATCGCTTCCAAGTCATCCACGCCGCAATACGCGCCAAAGGTGGCGAGCGTCTCGTATTCGGGGCCGCCATACCGGGGATGAACCTGATACCGACCATCGGTGATCTCCACGACACGCTTACATCGGACCACACAACCATAACAGGTATCCCGCTTTTTCAGGATTTCCTCGTACATGCGTTCGCCGGAGATCTGATCGGCGCCCTCAAAGTATCCCGATTGCCAGTTCCGTGTGGGCAATCCACCGACCTTATTTTGGGGCACTGTCACTACGGCTGTGCCGAAGAGGGCGAGGCCGGCAGCGTCCGAACTATCCAGATGTTGCGCTCCCCAACGGGCCATACCCTTCAGGCGGTCCGGGTGGGCCACCTTGGGCTTCCATCGATTGGAGCCCGTGGCCACAATGGCCTTTAACCGTTTACTCCCCATGACCGCGCCCATCCCCGTTCGGCCGTTGGCCCGGTTAGCCATGTTCATGATGGCCGCAAAGCGTACCCTGTTCTCTCCCGCCGGACCAACCTGTAGCACTTCCAGCCTTTTCACCCCTAACTCTTCCTTGATGAGGTCCTCCACCTCTCCGGTCACCCTGTCCCAGAGATGGGACGCATCGCGCAATTCCGCTTCCCCATCATGAAGCCACAGATACACCGGCCGTCGGGCTTGTCCCCGAATGATAACGGCGTCAAAACCCGCGAACTTCAGTTCGGCCGGAAAATAACCGCCACACTGCGAGTCCCCGACCATGCCTGTCAGCGGAGATTTGGCGGCCACGGTCAGACGGGACTGTCCAGAAATCGGCACGCCGGCCATAGGCCCCACAGCCATGGCCAATACGTTCTCTGCCGCAAAGGGGTCCACCCCCGCCGGCATGTCACGCAGGAGATAATAAAGGCACAGCGCACTTCCTCCCATGTACTTGCGATAAAACGCCTCCTCGGGGATCTCCACACGGAGCTCACCGGTGGTTAGATCGACGTGTAGGATACGGCCGTGGAATCCGTACATGAACGCCTCCTCTTCTGTCTACCAGTGATGTCCCATATTTCCTCAAATCCATCCCCCCTCACCTGTGCCATCCTGATACATGACCACGCGCCCACACCATCGATTAATCGCCATAAAATATATTTGTGATAGGTGAGTGATATGCTAAAAGTGAGGGACACGAATGTCAAATTCAAGGCTACCTGATGGGTCAGATCCCGGAGCAGACGAGTGGTTATTCACGCACCCGCACGTCTGCCGGCATCCCGGCTTTTAGCAGACCGTCAGGGTTGGGCACCCGCACTTTCACCCGTACGACCATCTGCACCCGATCGGAACGCACTTGCACCGCCTTAGGCGTGAATTCAGCCTCGTCCGCAATCCACACTACCTGTCCTGGGAAAACCTGTCCTGGATACGCGTCTACCAGCACGTCCACACGCTGTCCCAGGTTAAAACGTCCCAATTCAGGCGTAGGAACAAAGATAACCAGATCCAGGGTGGAGAGGTCCCCGATAACCAAGGTCGTTACACCGGCCTGAGCTACCTCACCGGACCGGACGTCTACCGAAAGAACGGTTCCATTGGCGGGCGCAACAACCGTGTACCGTGCAAGCTGTGCCTGGACCAACGCGAGCGCGGCTCGTGCCCGTGCGACATCGGCCTTTGCTAGGGCTATCTCCTCCGGCCGTGCCGGAGCCTCCGCCACGGCTAACGCGCTCTCAGCCGCGGTTAATCTGGCCTGGGCGACCTGGAGTTCGCCTTCTGCTTGCCGTACTTGCGCCAGCAAGGCAAGAGGTTTCTCCCGTATCTGCTGCAGGGTAGTCAACAAGCGGCGCGTGCCGGCTATTTCCGCTTCAACCGCCTGGAGGGACGCATCCGCTGCCGCGACCTGTTTCTCGGCCATTGCGAACCGAGTACGTCCTTCATCGGTAACCGCGAAACGGTAGAAATCCCGGGTGACTTCGGCCTCCTTCTTGCGGGCGCGGGCCTCTTCCAACTGCTGTTCCAACACCGCCAGTTGCGCTTCTGTTTGTCGGATGGCATTCTCCAACGCGACCGGTTTGGCCAACACCGCGCGAGCAGCCTCTAAGCGCGTTCGAGCTGCCGCTACCTCTGCCCGCGCTTGGTACACTCCCGCGCGGGCGAGGCGTACCTCAGCCGGCACAGGCTGTGATGCCACCTCCGCCAGGCGGGCCATGGCCGCATCAAGCGCGGCTTCGGCCTCACGCACACGCTGCACCAACGGGCCGGGCTCAAGGCGCAATAACACCTCACCGGCATTGACTGTATCCCCCTCGGTTACCGTCAGTTCCAGCACCTTAGCCGTAACCTCCGGCATAACCCGCACCTTGCGCGCCTCCAACGTGCCGGAATAAAGGGCCTCTTCCTGCGCATTCCTATCGGTTATGAGCGGTGGTGGGGGCACGGCGGTTAAGGTCACATCCGCCGGCATGCCTGGCTTTAACATACCCTCAGTATTGGGAACCACCACATCGACCGCGTACACTAGAATTACCCGTTCTTCTCGCGTTTGCACGTTCTTGGGGGTAAATTCCGCTTCATCTGCTATGCGAACCACTTGTCCTTCAAAGGGCTGTTGTGGGAACGCGTCCACCCACACATAGACCTCTTGACCTAGGGTAAAACGGCCCAGTTCGGCTTCCGGCACATAAATGGTTAAACGCAGAGTGGTGAGATCCGCGATTTCCAGCAACGGAACGCCAGGTACGGCCACTTCCCCGGGTTCCACACTGCGCTGTACAACCCGACCGTTAAGGGGGGCGGTCAGCACATACAGGGAACGCTGTGCCACCAGGCGTGCGTGCGCCGCACGGGCGCGCCGCACATTGGCTTCGGCTGCGGCAATCGCCTCCTCACTAACCGCCTCATCCAACGCGGCCTGCTGCTCTTTTGCTGCCGCCAGCGCGGCCTCCGCCTGACGGAGCGCGGTTTCGGCTGCCACTATCGGCTCCCGTCGTGCCGGATCGTCCAGTCGTGCTCGCGCGGCCGCCAGCGCGGCTTCTGCAGCCTTCACCGCGGCCTCTGCTTGCCGGTACCGGGTCCACGCCTGCCAGGCTCGTTGAGAAGCAAGGTTCCACTGGTAGTTCACTTCGTTCAATTGCTCCGGCGGGACCGGCACGCGTTGCTGCTCTCCACCGGGCAGCGTGAGGGTAACGCCCGCGTAAGCCTGCTCCGCCGAACGACGCCACAAGTCCACCAACAAGTCTGCCGCTTGCGCTTGCGCCAAGGCCGCATCTCGCCGGTAACGGGCCTTGGCCAACTCGATCTCTGCCCGAATAATGTCTGGCCATATGTCCTGTGCGGCCTCATACACTGCTTGGGCGTCGGCAAGGGCTTGTTGTGCTGCTTCCACAGCAACACGGGCAGCTCTCACTTCGGCTTCAGCTCGCGCGCGCTCTTCTGACCGGGGACCTGCCCGCAGCAAAGCCAGTTGGGCTTCCGCCAACCGTACCTCCGCTGCGGCTAAAGCGATCTCTTTCTCCAGCAGGGTGGTGTCCAATTGGATAAGCACCTCGCCGGAGACCACGTTGTCTCCCTCCTCAACGGCGACCGTCACTACCCGGGCCGGAACTTGGCTCATCACCTGCACTTCAGTAGCCTCTAACACACCGGAATACACACCGTCCTGGGCTGCTCCAGAGGACCACCCTTGCCAAATCGCCTGCCATGCCACCATGGTTGTGGAGGGTATCCAACCCTGTGCGTACGCAACGTACCCCCCCACCACCAAGACAAGCAGGGTTAACAACACACCTATCCCCCGCTTCATGTCTTGTTCCCCCCCATAACGTCGATCATCCGTCTTGGTTCGGATCAACACCCGAACTAGAACGATCTCGAATGCGCGCGATGAACACATCTTCCAAGGAAGGTGGAATCACCAGTGCACTTCGTACAGAGATACCTGCTTCGTGCAGTCGACGTCGGATGGCTTCCTCCAGCTGGGCCACCTCCTCCGCGACCACATGGACACGCTTGCCGTATAGAGCGACTTCATCGAAAACTCCCCATCCTTTCAACACACGCACTGCCAGTTCCGGGTGGCTGACCTCTATCTCCATCACCTCGCCGTGCATCTGAGTTGCCTTGATCTCCTGGGGTGTGCCTTGGGCCACAATACGTCCTTGATGGATAAACGCCAAGCGGTGACAATTTTCCGCTTCGTCCATGTAGTGCGTCGTCACAAAAATGGTCTTTCCCTGGTCCACCAGCGCGTACAACAATTCCCAGAATTGACGTCGCGATACCGGATCGACCCCTGCTGTGGGCTCATCCAGAAATAGGAGGTCAGGGTCATGAAGAATGGCGGCTCCCAGGGCCAGCCGCTGTCGCCACCCGCCCGATAACGTACGGGTAAGGGCCCGTTCTCGTCCCTGAAGGCCGGCCATGGCCAGCACCATAGCTTTGCGTTCCCGCAACGTGCGGGGAGGCACGTTATACGCCCGGCCAAAGAAGTTCAAATTTTCTTCCACCGTCAGATCCTGATACAGGCTGAACTTCTGGCTCATATATCCGACCCGTCTGCGTACCGCGGCTACCTCTTGCGGGATCGCGTGTCCCAGAACGTAAATGGTGCCGGCAGTGGGAGGTAACAGTCCCAGAATCATGCGAATCGTGGTAGTCTTGCCGGAACCGTTAGGGCCCAGGAAACCAAAGATTTCCCCCCGCAAGACGTGGAACGAGATGGCATCTACCGCCGTGAATTGACCAAACCGCCGGGTTAATTGTTCAACACGAATCGCCGCCGTGTCCTTCATCGTTCGCCCCGCTCGTGTACATGTTTCAGGAGGAAAATGAAAGCTTCCTCCAGATGTGGCCGAGCCTCGAACACGGTAGCAAAGGGCACCTGCGCTTGCTCCAGCGCTGTCCGGACGGCGGGGATCACCGATGGCGGGTCGGGAACGAGCAAGCGTAACCGGTCACCATGCACCTGAACATCGAGCGCGGCGGTTACAGCACTCAGGGCCTGGCGAGCTCGACGCACCGGCAGCCGTCCATCGGCAGCCGGCTGCAGATGCACTTCCACCAACCGGCCAGGAAGCCGACCGATGATGGCTTCCGGCGTGTCCTGAACGAGGATGCGTCCCTCATACATAAGAGCTACTTGGGCACAACGCTCCGCCTCATCCATGTAGGGCGTGCTGACCAGGATAGTCACCCCTTCCCCTAACAGGTCGGCCAATAAGTCCCAGAACTCGCGCCGGGAAACCGGGTCTACCCCTGTGCTGGGCTCATCCAGGAGCAGCAATCGCGGCCGGTGAACCAACGCACATGCGAGGGCCAGTTTTTTCTGCATCCCACCGGACAGATGCCGCGCGCGGCGGTCACGAAACCGGTCCAAACGAGCGAAACGCAGGAGTCGCTCAAGACGCTCGCGGCGTGCTCTCCCACGTACCCCGTGCACGTCCGCAAAGAAATTCAAGTTCTCCCAAACACTCAGGTCGCCGTACAGGCTGAACTGTTGGGGCATGTACCCTATCTGCTCACGAATGCGCTCCGCATCACGGCGCACATCCCACCCTAACACCCGGGCATCGCCGCGCGAGGGCGGCAGCACAGTAGCCAACATCCGGATCAACGTGGTTTTGCCCGCACCATCCGGGCCAATCAGACCGAAGATCTGCCCCGGCGCGATCTGAAGGGTTACCTCCCGAACAGCCTCCACTGTGTCAAAGACTCGCGTTAGCTCGTACGTTTCAATGGCCCATTGGCGATTCATAATATTCCCCTCTCAAATGCCGCGCTTACGGAAACGGGATGCGGCCACCACCAGCAACACCACGTTAAAGAGCACCACGGCCAGCACAGCATCTTGCAACTCAGGCAGCCCAACGCCCTTCAGAATGACCCCTCGGACGATGATGAGCACGTACTTCAAGGGCACGAAGTTGCTAATAAACTGCAGCACCGGGGGCATCGCGTCAATGGGAAAGAAGAATCCGGACAGGAAAATGGACGGAAGCATGATAAAGTATGTCAAGAACATGGCCTCTTGTTGGGTGTGAGCGATGGTGCTTACCAGCAGGCCGAGGGCCAGAGAACTGAGCAGGTATAGGGCGGACAGTTCTAACAAGAGCGGCAAACTCCCTCGGATAGGCACGTCAAACCAGAACACGCCCAGAGCTAAGATCTCGAGCAAATCCCAAAACGCTACTACCACATAAGGAATGACCTTGCCGATGACCAGCTCGATGGGACGGATAGGGGTCACCACCAGCTGTTCCATTGTGCCCCACTCCCGCTCCCGCACAATGGACATGGCGGTCATCAGCATGGTGATAAACGTTAACACCATGCCGATGAGACCCGGAATCATGAAGTTCTGCGATCGCATTTCAGGGTTGTACCAGACCCGGACCCGCACATCTATACCCGGTTGACGTTTCGGGTCCACGCGCAATCGTTCTTCAATGAGGTCCACCGAGAGGGCCTGGCCCACGGCTTGGGCAGCCGAGAACGCTGTTTGGGCAATAGAGGGGTCAGATCCATCGATGACAAAGGCAATTTGCCCCCGTCCTGTCTTTTCCAACGTACGTCCGTAACCGGCCGGGACGATAATCCCCCCCCGTAGACGTCCTCTATCAACCTCAAAACGCAATGCGTCCGCGTTGGGCAAGTATGCTACAATAGTGAAATAGTTGGAGGCCTGGTACGCGTCCAACAACGCTCGTGACTCAGGTGTGCGGTCATAATCGACCACACCTATGGCCAGGTGTTCTACGTCGGTAGTGGCAGCATACCCTAGAAGTAAAAGCTGGACCACCGGGATGAGAAACATCACAGCGAGTGAACGCGGATCACGCTGAATGTGGCGAAACTCCTTGAGGACAACGGCCCAAATACGCCGCAGCATTGTTGCCCCCTACCTCCGGCGTAAGCCGTCCAGGAAGATAGCTACCACCTCGCGAACGTAAGCGGCCGCGTCCGGCAAGTCTTCGGCCAGTGCAGGAAACAGGCTACGCCCCAGGGCATAACTGTTTAACATGCCGTAGAAAGCCCGCGCGCTGGCCCGCGGGTCATGCGGCCGAAGGCGTCCCAAGGTCACCTGACGGCGAAAGTACTCCTCCAGAAAGCGAATGAAGGTCAGCAGCCCACTATCGGCCAAGGCGGTATTCGTCTCCGGTGACCGCATGGCTTCGGCCACCACGACTCGCAACAAGCGCACCGCTTCCGGCCGGGAGAAGGTGTCCAAGTACGCTTGAGCAAAACGCGGCAAGGCCTCCTCAGGCGGGTGTTCCAGCAAGGTGGCATCTTCTACAATGTGGGTGAGCAGGGGGGCCAAACGTTGTAAGACCGCCCGAAAGAGCTCACTTTTGTTGGGAAAATACCAGTAAATCAAGGCAGGAGACCGGAGGCCAGCGGCTTGGGCGATGGCTTTGATGGTCGCCTGATGATACCCTGCCCGAGAGAACACCTCCAGGGCTGCATCCAAAATTTGCCGTCGTCGTTCCATGTTCACCTCTAACCACCGTCTTGATTGAACGATCAGTCAAGACGGGCGCATTGTAATCTTCACCCGTCACCGAGGTCAAATGTCCGTCAGCTTATAGCACTCCAATGGGCGATTAGTACCATAAACCCATTGTAAACCGCGCTCTTTCTCCCTACACTGAACTTGAATCATTGGCATCGCCCCCACTTACGGTATGCGGTTATTAAGACAGGAGGTAGACGTGGGCCGGGAAGCGGCACAAGGCCCCAAGGAGCAAGACTTTCACACGCTACTGGCGTATATCCAGGACACATACGGCCTAGATTGTTCTCAATACAAGGAGACATTCGTCCGCAGGCGAGTGGCCACTCGTCTACGCGCGCGAGGCATACGCTCATACAAGGAATACCTTCACCTTCTGCGCAAAGATCCTCACGAACACGAACACCTGTTAGCCGCGCTTATGGTGGGGTTCACCACGTTTTTTCGCGACGCGAGCATGTTTGAAGTCCTCCGGGACATGGTACTTACACCCCTGTTGCGCACGCAGAGCCGTCGTGGTGAGCGGCGTCTCACCGTTTGGAGCGCGGGCTGTGCTACCGGAGAGGAAACGTATTCCCTCGCCATTCTGCTGTGGCAAATGCTCGGCCCTCGCCTTCGCCGTTGGCACATACACATCCTGGGCACTGACATCGATGGAGCCGCCCTCCAACAAGCGCAAGCTGGGGTATATTCTACCTGGAGTTTTCGGGGAACCCGCTGGCCTGGACTGGACAAAGCGTTTACTTCTACACCAAAGGGATATGCCGTCATCCCGGCTATCAAATCCCTAGTACAATTTCGTTACCATAACCTGCTTGCTTCACCTCCGCCGGGACGCTTCGACCTTATCCTGTGCCGCAACGTGCTCATTTACTTCCAGCGGTCACAACAAGCCCGGTTATGTCGCGCGTTCCACAGTGCATTAGTGAGCGGGGGCACACTGGTACTGGGCAAAACAGAATCGCTCCCACCGGAGGTCAGTCCTGCCTTTGAAACGCTCCACCTAAGGGAACGGATTTACCGCAAACGAGTGAGCTAAACAGTAAACATGAGGAGGCCTTCACCGTGATACAACAACTGCGCGCACATTGGAGTCGCTTATCCGTCCGGTTAACGTTGGCTTTTCTTTTCGTGTCGATCATCCCCCTTGTCCTCGTCGGAGGATATGGACTCCAAGTCAGCACGCGTACCCTACAAGAACAAACCGTACAAAGCGAAATGCTGCGCCTGGAGGATGTGGTTTTCAGCATCGAGTTGTTTTTCAACGCTGCTACAGAGGACGCGCGCTTTTTGGCGCGTTCGTTTCCCGTACAAGCATACCTGAGTGCAGAGCGAGCTAACGACCGCGCCGCCATGGGGCGCATTGAGGAGGCCGTCCGTCAGGATCTCGCAGCCCTCGCGCAAGCGCGAAATGTGTACTCGCAAATTCAACTCGTTAACCTCCAAGGAGATGTGATGATCACCGTCGGGACGGAAAAAGCGCCTTCGGCGGAACCTGGACGCGCGTTACCTGACCCGGATCTCCAATCCGCAATTGCAAAGGGATTGACTCTGGCCGAGGGGGATATCTACATCACACGCTTGCGTCTACGCCGCCAGGACGGGGCACCGCTGGTCCCATATGTCCCGACACTTCGGTACATCGTGCCGGTGTTCGCGAACGGAGAACGAATCGGCCTGGTAATGACCACGGTGGATGCTCGTCCGTTGTTTGAGCACCTGGCCACCATGGCCACGCCGAAAATCCCTGCCGTTGACGAGCACGAGGCAGGTCTTCTCTTACTGGTGGATGAACAGGGATTTTACCTGTGGCATCCCAACCCTCAAAAGCGATGGGGGGCCCCCTGGGACCTGAACACCGGCGAACAGTTCGGCCGGGATTACCCCGAGATGGCCCACATCGTAGGCAGCAAAGAGGCCGGCACCATTCAAACAAAGCAATGGCTGGTTACGTATATGCCGGTCATCCCGGCTCCTGAGTACCGTTGGACGCTGGTGGAAGTCGTGCCCTTGCAGGCAGTACTGGCACCGGTTCAGCAATTTCGCAACTGGTTCAGCCTCCTTATCGTGCTCGCCCTGGGCTTATCGTTAGGCCTGGGAGCGGTTATCGCCCGTTCTGTGGCACGACCCATTTCCGCCCTAAGCCGTCTAACCACCCGGATGGAATCCGGCGACCTGCGCGCTACGGAGATGATCCACGCGACCGGTGAGGTGGGTGTACTGGCTCGCGCCTTTCACCACATGCAGGATGAACTGCGAGGGGTGATCCAACGTATTGCCCGGGCCACCCAACAAACCCACGACGCGGCGGAAACCCTCTCATCCATGAGCGCTCAACTGCGCCTGAGCGCGGAACAGATTGCCAGCGCGGTACAGCAGGTGGCCCAGGGTGCCGGTGTCCAAGCTACCCAAATTGACAACATCTCCCGTGCCATCCAGCAACTGGCCCGGGCCACCGACCAGATCGCCACCAACGCCGCTCACACCCAGGACACATCCGATCAGGCCTCACATAAAGCTAACCGTCTAGTCGAAGCATTGGACGATCTGCAACATCGCTCAGAGGACATTCAGACCATGGCCCAGACGGTCAAACGCTTTGCCGATCAGACAAACCTGCTGGCCCTGAACGCGGCCATCGAAGCTGCCCGCGCGGGCGAACACGGCAAAAGCTTCGCCGTGGTGGCGGACGAGGTCCGTCGTCTTGCCGAGAACTCCCGGCAAGCGGTGGAGGACATCAGCGCCATCAATGCCCAAGTACAAGCCACGGTGCAAAACGTCGCTACAGCCGTCCAAGAGATCGCCAACATCGTCCACGAGACCGCAGAACGCGCCCGACAGACGGCAGAAGCCACCGCCCAACAGCGCCAAGAGACCGAAACCGTCGCCCAGGCGGTCAACGAAATCGCTGCCCTGGCCGAAGAACAAGCCGCCAGCACCGAGGAAATGGCCACAGCTGTGGAGGAACAAATGGTTTCTACAGAAGAATTAGCTGCTGCAGCCCAAAACCTCTCCCGTCTGGCTTCTGAGCTGGAAGAGCTCGTGGCGAAGTTTCAGGTGACGTGAGCATGTGGGACTTATCGGGAGGATTAGACATGCCTGTTAGTCCGGATGTACAGGAGCTGTTCAGCGAATTGCTCTTCATGCTGGGAGTAGTGGGCACCACGTTAGCCCTGTTTACGCTGGGAGTGCGTTACTACATTGGTGCCAGTATCTTGACCGGCATCATGATTTGGATAAGCGCGCTGATTACAATCACTGTGGCTGCCGCCTTCTGGATCGGACATATGGGCATTACCGTGACAACGTTTTTCACCGCTTCTCTGGTCGGCTTTATTGCCACGTTGGGCACTTTATTTATGATCCACCGCCGAATCGTCCGGCCCATCCGTGAAATCACGGAAGCCGTTCAGCACATGGCCCGGGGAGAACGCGGCCATTGCACCCTTTATCCCAGAGATGACGAGATAGGCGCGCTCTCACGCGCCTTTTGTGATCTCCAACAATACTTAGAGGAAATTGCTCAGGCTGCAGACCAGATAGCCACCGGAACCCTGGACACCCACATCCGCCTGCGGTCGGAGAGGGATCGGCTGGGAGAAGCGCTCACCCGGATGAACACTTACCTTCAAGAAATGGCTTCCCTGGCCCAGCGTATTGCCCAGGGAGACTTTACCCACAGTGTTCACCCGCGCGGGGAAAATGACCGTTTTGGCCAGGCCTTTGTGCGTATGCTACGCGAACTGCAAGAGATAATCCGACATGTTACCCGCACTGCTGCTCACCTAGCTGCGTCTGCCGAGGAACTTTCGGCCATGATGGAAGAGATCAACACGTCGGCCGAACAGGTCGCGGGCGCGGCCCAACAGATCGCCCAAGGCGCGTCACAACACGCCCAGCAAACCCAGGAAATCAGTACACGCTTACGCCAGATGGCCCACGCGGCGGAACAGATTGACCGAAACGCGCAAGAGGCTGCAATAGCTGCACGGGAGACCCAAGATCACATCGAACATCTGGCAGTCACTGTGGACCAGCTCAACCAACGCTCTGACGAGATTGCCACCATTGCCGCCACGGTCAAACGCTTTGCCGATCAGACAAACCTGCTGGCCCTGAACGCGGCCATCGAAGCTGCCCGCGCGGGCGAACACGGCAAGAGTTTCACCGTGGTGGCCGACGAAGTCCGTCGCCTGGCCGAAAATTCCCTGCAGGCCGTAGAAGACATCCGGAAACTCATAGCGCACCTTCAGGAAGATTTCCACGCCATTCTCAAAGACACACAAGAGGTACGTCTGCGGGCGGAACGCACGGTGCAACTTGCCGAAAACACGGCCGTCCAGGCCCAAGAACAGCACACCCAAAAAGCCCACATCACCCGTTCCGTGGAGGAGATTGCTACAGTGGCCGAAGAACAAGCCACGGCAGCGGAAGAAATGGCCACGGCAGTGGAACAACAGCTGAGTTCCACAGAACAAGTCGTTCAAACAGCCCAAGAGCTTGCCGAGCTGGCCTCTCTGTTAAGTGCCCTTGTACAACGCTTTCGTTTGCCCGAAATCGCGTCGCCCACACCCCGCGTAAAGCACGACCGGCCGCCTATAGAACCGGCAACGTTATCTACACAAGAGGAGGGAATCCTATGGCCCAACCCCCGATCCTAGCCCAGGATGAAAACACCATTCGTCAATATGTGCTCTTCCAATTGCACGATACAGAGTTCGGCGTTCCCATCGAACAGGTGTGGCGCATTGTGCCCTACATTCAGGCGACCCGGGTGCCCCACGCGCCACCTGAGGTGGAAGGCCTCATAAACTTGCACGGAGAAATCATCCCTGTAATCAACCTGAAATACCGACTGGGCCTTCCCCCATCCTCGTACTCTGAAGACACACGCATCCTCGTGGTCGAGACGGATGAGCAACGGGTAGGTCTCACTGTGGACAGGGTAACCACCATCCTACGAGTGCCGATATCCCAGGTGGCCCCAGCGCCCCCCCTTCTCGACGAACACCTCCATCACCTTGGGAGCCAAATCGCCACCGTTGAGGACCGCATAATCGTGCTCCTAAATGTTCATGATCTAATAACGACCACGGCGGAGACCATCGCCACGGCTGTATCGCCCACTCGTTCTACTTCAACGGAGGACAGGACATTATCCGATGAAAGCACAAGTGCGCGTCCTGGTTGTGGATAATTCGGCACTCATGCGTCGGTGGTTGAAGGATCTGCTGGAATCCGACCCCGATATTGAAGTTATTGCAACGGCGAAAAACGGTGACGACGCGTTAAAATGCCTTGCTCGCGAGCACCCTGACGTCGTCACCCTGGATGTAGACATGCCCGATCAGAACGGGCTAGAAGTGCTCCAGCACATTACGCAACACACACCAGTGCCGGTGGTTGTGGTGACCGGGCTGACCCAACCGGAGATCGCCGCGGAAGCCAAAGCAAAGGGGGCTGTGGATGTTGTGTTGAAGCCTTCCGGCCCCCTCTCCTTGGACCTTTACAAAATTCGGGATGAGCTAGTCCATAAGGTGAAAGCAGCGGCCCAACACATGCCGGACACACCCGCAGTGACTACCCCCTCCTGCCTGTCAGCGACAATCTCCAACGTACGGCCTTATCCGTACTGGGGCGTCATCATCGGGGCTTCGACCGGTGGCCCCCGGGCAGTAGAGCACGTTCTACAAGCACTTCCGGCAGAATTGCCGGCCACTGTGGTCGTGGTACAACACATGCCGGCGGGGTTTACCTGCTCCTTTGCTGCTCGGCTCGACCAGCAATGCGCCCTCCCGGTAGTGGAAGCAAGCAACCACCTGGCCCTGAAACCGGGCCAGGTGGTCATCGCTCCTGGCGATTATCACCTGCGTATTGCCCCCACGTTTCCTTACCCCCTCATTCACCTGGACCGTTCACCACCTATCAAGGGCTTACGACCGGCCGTCGACCTGACCCTGATGGATGCCGCCGCGGTGTGGGGACCGCGCACCATCGGAGTGATCTTAACCGGTATGGGACGGGATGGACTTGAGGGAGCCCAAAGTGTTAAGGATCAGGGGGGCATCATTATTGCCCAGGATCGGGAAACCAGTGTGGTCTACGGGATGCCACGTGCCGTGGCCGAAGCCGGCATTGTCGATGCCGTCCTGCCCTTGGCGGCGATTCCAAACGCGATTGTGGACATTATTTGCCGAGAGAGGTAAGGAACACCACCCATGATGGACATGTCGGAGTTCAAGGACCTGTTTGCCAGCGAGGCACAGGAACACCTGGATACGTTGGTCGCAAAACTCTTGGAGCTCGAACAGACACCGCATAACCAGGAGGCGGTAGAAGCACTCTTTCGCGCGGCCCACAGCCTCAAGGGAATTGCAGCCACCATGGGATACCAGGAAGTAGCACGTGTTGCTCACGCGTTTGAGGATGTGCTGGACCTGCTACGTCACCGCGATCAGCCCGTCCCATCCTCTCTCGTAGATCACTTGCTAACCGCGGTGGACACGCTGAAAGGGCTCCTAGAAGATGCCCTGGCCGAGACATCCCCCCGTGTCGTGATAGAGGAGTGGATTGCTCAGTTCAAAGAGAACGCCGACACGCTGATAAACACGCATCACCTCTCTACGCCGGCCCCACACCGTCTAGGGTCTACACCATCCGTCGACAAGGCCATGCCAACGGATGGAGCAGTATTGCCCCAAACCATCCGCATCCACACCCGGCACTTGGACACGCTGTTAAACCTGGTTGCCGAACTGGTGATCAGTCGCAGCCGCCTGTGGCGTGTGTGGGAGCACCACCGCGTGCCGGAGCTACGGGAGGCACTTGAACATCACGACCGTCTTCTTAGCACCTTACGTGATACGGTGATTCAGACCCGCATGGTACCGGTCGGCCAATTGTTTAACCGATTCCCTCGCATGGTACGTGATCTGCTCCACGAACAAGGTAAAGAAGCGGATTTCGTAGTCAAAGGAAGCGACATTGAACTGGACCGCACTATTCTCGAACACATGGCCGACCCGATTGCCCACCTGTTACGCAATGCAGTGGACCACGGCATTGAACCCCCTGCTGAACGGGAACAGGCCGGCAAACAACGACGGGGGCGTATCCGGCTTCAAGCCAGACGAGAACGGGAATCTATCGTCATCGAAGTCAGCGACGATGGCAGGGGCCTAGATCGAGAACATATCCTGCAGACGGCCCTCCGACAAGGCCTAATTACTGCGGAGGAAGCTGAACACCTCACCGACACGCAGGTCTTTTTGCTCATCTGTCACCCTGGTTTTTCCACCGCGTCTCAAGTCACAGAAGTATCCGGCCGTGGTGTGGGCATGGATGCAGTTTACCGGACGGTGGAATCCTTGCACGGAAGCCTGCATATCACTTCCCGGCCTGGTGAAGGTAGTACCTTCGCCTTGCGTCTTCCGCTCACCCTGGCCATCATTCAGGCCCTCCTGGTAAAGATAGGCCCTGAACGGTACGCGATCCCTCTGAGCCAGGTGGAGCGGGCCGTGGAAGTCCACTTTGATCAAACTACACCCGTGATATCCCATCGCTGGCTTCACGACGAAGAGGGCCAAACGTTCCCTCTCCTGGACCTCGGCCACCTCCTGGCCGTCCCGCAGGAAGAGCCACCGCCCCCACGGCGGTACGCCGTTGTTGTGGGCAAAGATTCTCGACGGGTGGGCCTGCTCGTGGATGCTTTGCTCGGACGCCAAGAAATTGTCATTCGCCCGTTACCCCCTCTTTTAGCCCACCTGCCGGGCCTGGCCGGAGCCTCTATCCTGGGTGCCGGGGAAGTAATTCTCATCCTAGACGCCTTGCATTTTGTGGGCTAGTCGGTCTATCTGCTACAATCGGGGCACGCGCTTCCTGACCACTCGACCTATACCGGCTTAGAGAGAGGGCATCATGGCGGGGGAAAAGCACCCTGTACTCGCGGAAGATGTGGTCCACATTCGGGATGTCAATCAGCCCACCATCTCCCCGGATGGTCGGCGGGTTGCCTTCTGTGTAGTGACCCATGCCCTGGAAGATAACAAAACGTACAGCCACCTATGGGTGTTGGACGTGGCCTCTGGCGAATCGCGGCAGTTTACCTTCGGGCAACACCGGGACATGCTACCGCGTTGGTCCCCCGACGGCCGCTGGATTGCCTTTCTTTCCAACCGGGGTCACGAAAAAGAGATGCACCTGTGGATCATCCCCGCCGACGGAGGCGAAGCCCGTCAAGTCACATCTGCTCCTATCGTACGTGTCATAGACTTCGACTGGGCTCCGGACGGGGAGCATCTCACGTTTACGGCCAAGGCTCGCGCGGAGGACGAACCCGAGGAAGAGGAGATTCTATGGCGAGAAGTCACCCGCCTGGTGTGGAAGATGGACGGGGAAGGATGGTGGGATGGCCGATGGGTGCAAGTATGGCGGGTTGCCAGGGATGGCAGTGACCAGAAGGTCCTAACAGACGCCCCGGTGAACCACATGTGCCCTCGCTGGTCGCCGGACGGTCGCTGGATCGCGTGTATCAGCAAGCGGGTACCTGACCCTGATCGGGTTTTCTTTGACGATATTTTTCTTATCCCCGCCGAAGGAGGGCCCCCACGTCAAATCACCCGGAGTCAAGGGCCTATCAGCACCTTGGCCTGGAGTCCTGACAGCACGCGCATCGCCTATTTCAGTAAGGAGCTAGCCCGCGGCTTCAACAGCAACACCGAAGTGTGGGTGACATCCATCGACCAACCCGCGCCCCAACCGCTCACGCGGCATTTTGACCGCAGTGTGGGTGACCAACTGCTTAGCGATGGTCGTGCCTTATTAGGTGACCCTGGCCCACTGTGGGTGGACACGGATACGTTGCTTTTTCTATGCTCCGATGAGGGACGTACTAACGTGTATCAGGTGACCCTGAAAGGAGACGTCCAGGCCGTCACTCAGGGAGATCACCGGTTATACACGTTACACGCCCGTCCCGGACTGGATTGGGCAATTGCTGGCCGTTCCACCCCCGTTGATCCCGGCGAATTGATACGGTTTCAACTGGCCGACGGAGCATGGACCCCCGTCACCCGTTTGAACGAGAGCTGGCGTGAAAGTCATCAACTGGTCATGCCCGAACACTTTCGTGTGCCTACTCCGGGAGGAGTTGAAATCGACGCGTGGCTCATGACCCCGTCCTCTGCCCCGTCAGCTCCCCCTTACCCGCTCATCGTGTACATCCACGGGGGACCGCACATGGCTTACGGCTGGTCCTGGTTCCACGAATTTCAATATCTGGTGAGCCACGGATATGCTTTGCTGTACACTAACCCACGCGGCAGTCAGTCTTACGGAGAAGCGTTCAATGACGCCATTCGTGGCAACTGGGGTGCCCCGGTCCAGGAGGACATTGAAGCCGCCATCGACGCGGTGATCCAGCGAGGCGGGATTGACCCTGAACGGATTGGGGTGGCAGGTGGCTCATTTGGTGGATATATGGTCAATTGGCTGATCGCCCACAGCAACCGTTTCCGGGCTGCCGTTACCCAGCGGTGCGTGAGCAACATGATCAACTTGGTAGGAAATGATGATGTCGGTCATTACTTCTGTCAATGGGAAGCACCCGGCTGTCCCTGGGATAACTGGGAATGGTACATCACCCATTCCCCCCTCACTTATGTGAAGAACATCCACACCCCTCTGCTTATCATTCACAGCGACCAAGATCACCGCTGCACCATTGACCAGGCAGAACAGTTGTACCGCGCGCTGCGCTTGTTGGATCGCGAGGTGGCTTTCATCGTGTTCGTAGGAGCAAGTCACGGTCTTTCCCGCACCGGGAAACCCAAACAGCGCGTGGAACGGTTAAAACGTATTCTGGGGTGGTTTCAGAAGCACATGCCCCCTGGATCTGACGAGGAAAAGGCCGCTACAACGGCACAAGGGGAACGATAAGGTGTCATTGTCCCCCTTGTTGTGATCCTTTCTCCGCCTGACGGGCAAAAATGTAAACACGCGGGTGGTCAAAATACCGCCAGGAAAGTTCAGCCCACTCATCACAGAAACGCCATGGCCCCAACCGGGGGCATTCCTGAAACATGGCTACCAGACGGTAACCCAGCTCTCCGGCGAAAAGCTGGGTGTAAAAACGCGCCTCAGCCGGAAATCGGTGAGCCAGCTTCGGAAAGACCTCCGCCCACGCCTCAGTAATGACTACGTAATCGGCGTTATCCAACACTTGCATCATATAAGCCCACTTTTCCTCCGGGGATATATCAGGAGCTTGCCACAGGATGCCCCGCCGACCGTTGGGGGCATAGTGGTCCAACACACGCAAAGTGTACATGGTCAGGCCGAATTGTTCTGGGCGCATGGCAAATTTTGCTGAGGCGTCAAATTCCATCATGATGGTGCTACCAGGTGGGATGTTTTCCTTTATCCACGCCAGTGCCTGAAGCCGGGTGTCCGGCCGAGCGTAGATGTGCAAGTATGCCAAGGAAAAGAGCAACCCATATACCAGCGCGATCACTCCCCATGCTCGCAGGCCCAACACTCCCCAACGCCCTACTCCCGACGCAGAACGCCACCGATAGCCCCATTTTCCCGCCTCCGCGGTGAGCCGGCCTGCATATAAGGCCATAAAAGGGAGTAGCGGAATGATATAGCGGATGAACTTCACATACCAACTGCCCACGAAAAGAAAGTAGAGCACCGTCCAGGTGGCCAGAAGCACATCGCGTTTGTCACCTTGCACCGCGCGCCACAGGCTGTATCCCCAACCCACGTAGGCAAGCAATGCCAAAGGCCATCCCATAGCCAAAGGGAACAGGTGGAGAAGGTGATACAGGTAAGGACGGGTCAACTCAAACTGGATGGTGTACAGCGGCCGAATCACGCCCCGGGCGACCATCCCTTGCACCACCGGATCGCTGTTGGTATCACCGGCCAGGTAATCCGGCAGGTCATCGAGCACGGGCACGCTGAGCACAGCCCACAACAGTACCGCACCGCCCGCGGCCACATAAAGCCAGGGTGAACGGAACACGCGGCGTCCCCACAACATTACACCTTGATATCCTATCTTGTGAGGAGGGGGATCCATGCGCTGCCAGTGAAACATGCCATGAGCTACCAACAACGTAAACAGCAACGGCGCGGCATTCATCCGCACGGCCATGGTCAGCCCCAGCACAGCCCCCGCCACCACATAATCCCGGGGACGGGCTCGCGTGGCCACGTTCCACAGCGCCAGGAAGGTTATCACCAGCCAGGTGGCAAACTGAATATCCACCGTTGCAAAGTGGCTGTTCCGCACACTCAAGGGCATCACCGCCCAAAAGGCCGCTGCCCATAATCCCACCTGCGGGGTGAACATGCGGCGGCCGAGGAGATACAACGCGACTACTCCCAAAGTACCGTACGCAGCGGAAATCAACCGTCCCACGTAGAGTAACGGTGTCGGCAAATCTACGCCTGTCCAGAGGGCCAGGACGGTAGCGAGGGCACGCAATCCCGTGTGTGCCAATGCCATTTGGTAGAAGGGCCAGACCCCGTAAATCATCAGTTCAGGGTCGGGTAGACCGCCGGCCTGAACGTTCTGCAAGAGGACAACAACGTGGGCCAGGACAAAGGCCTCATCATTGTGTAAAGAATACGGGTTCCCCCACCAGAAGCCGTACACTCGCAGGGCCAAAGCTAACCCTACTAACCCTACCAATACCCACCGACGCACTCTACGCTGATGCCTTCCCTGCAGACCGGCAGGTTCTTGCCGAGGGCTCTGTGGCCCCCAACGCGCGCTCATCGGGATAACTCCTCGCGCACCTGTTCGACTATCGCACGGGCTACTTCTACCGTAGTAGCTTTCCCACCCAAGTCCGGCGTCCACGGGCCATCCTGCAGAACGGTGGCCACTGCTGCCTCCACAGCCCGAGCACCTTCCTGTTCTCCTAGATAGTCCAACAGCATCGCTGCTGCCCGTATTGCTGCCACCGGATTGGCTATACCGCGACCGGCGATGTCCGGTGCAGAACCGTGAACAGGTTCAAATACGGCGAAAGTGTCACCAATATTACCGGCCGGCACTACCCCTAATCCACCCACCAGAGCGGCCGCCAGGTCGCTCAAGATGTCACCGTACAGGTTGGGCGTCACTAACACATCAAACACCTCCGGTTCCCGCACTAACCGGTAAGCTACACTGTCGACAAGCCCTTCGGTCACCGTAACCTCAGGATAGCCCCCTGCTTCAGCTAGCACGGTCTCACGAAAAAGACCATCGGTCTCCCGCAAGATGTTAGCTTTGTGCACGACGGTGAGATGACGCCTGCGCCGACGGGCCAAGCTCAAAGCCACCCGTGCCACCCGGGCGCTCGCCCGGCGGGTGATGACCCGTTCGGCCACTGCTTGTTCTCCGGGTATCTCCACGCGCTCCCGGCCAGCGTACAACCCTTCGGTGTTCTCCCGTACGATTACCAGATCCACAGCCTTCGTCCCGGCGGCAGGTCCTCGCGCAAGGGAACGAACAGGCCGGACGCTGGCGTAAAGGTCGAAGTGCTGACGCAACGTGACGATAGGACTGCGATAACCCGGGACACGGTGGGAAGGACTGCTCACCGCGCCGAACAGCGCAGCATCACACTCTTGAAGGGCCTCTAAAGTAGACGCAGGCAAGGCGTGACCCGTACGCTGAAAGGTTGCCCATCCAACATCCAGCTCTACCCACTCCACCGGTACACCAAGGGCCTCCACCACCAATGCCGCAGCGGGGATCACCTCCCGTCCAATACCGTCGCCCGGCAAAAGGGCTATCCGATACGGCCGTGTGCCTCGTTCCCTCACGGTTATCTCCCCATGCTTGGCCGCCAGGCGTTTAATGAGCCAATTGTTCCCGGACGTAAGCTACCAATCCCCCTCTCTCCAACATGTGCATCAACGTCTTTGGAGGTGGCGGAAAGCGAAATATCCCCTGCGACGTGTGGATCTCACCTCGGCCAAGGTCCACGGTTATTTGATCTCCATTCTCAATAACGTCTACGGCTTCAGGGGCAATGATCACGGGCAAGCCGTTGTTAAAGGCGTTGCGGTAGTAAATGCGAGCACAGGATTTCACAACGATCGCCGCGACCCCGGCTGCTTTCAAAGCGGTTACTGCCTGCTCGCGGCTGGAACCGTTGCCCCAATTACGACCTGCTACCAGGATGTCCCCCGGTCGCACCCGACGGGCGAAGTCGGGATCCAGGTCTTCCAGGGCGTGCTGGGCCATTTCCTCCGGACGCTGCACGGTGTAGGTGTACCGTCCTGGGAAAATGAGATCGGTGTTCACGTGGTCACCGTACTTCCAAGCTCGACCGGTAAACCGCATCTCCACCGTCGAAGTATCCAAATCCGCATGGAGAATCATCCCCGACTCTGGTGCAGATTGGGGCCGAATATCCGAGATAATGGCATCGGTCACCTGGGCAAGTTCCTCGCTCACCGCCGGAATACGCCCTTCCACCGCGGCCAGTGCAACGATCTCCGGGCTGGCTAAGTAAATGGCGCTGTCTTTATGCCCCATGCGACCACGGAAGTTGCGGTTGGCGGCCATAATAGCCACTTCGCCCGGGCCCAACACCCCCATGTGATTACCCATGCAGGGGCCACATCCGGGAGTCCCGATCATAGCGCCTGCTTCCAGGAACACTTGGATAATGCCCTGCCGTACGGCTTCCAAGTACACTTCTCGAGAGGCCGGAATAACCAACAAGCGCACACCGGGCGCAATTTTCCGCCCCCGAAGTATTCGGGCTGCCGCTTCCAGGTCTGCCAGCCGACCGTGCGTACACGTGCCAATGAATGCCTGCTGAATGGGCGTGTGGGCCACCTGTGCCAGCGAGGCCACGTTATCCACCCGATGGGGACGCGCGACCACAGGGCGTATAGCAGCTAAATCCACCTCCACCACCCGCGCATACTGGGCAGTTGCATCTGGGTACAAAGCACTCTCTTCAAGGCGTGCACGTGCTACCCGCTCGCTCACACCAAGACGCCGGGCTACGCGAGGCGCCAGCCATGCAAATGTGCGATCATCGGGAGGGAAATAGGCACTCTTCGCGCCCATTTCAGCCATCATGTTGGCCAGGATCATCCGATCGTCAACCGAGAGATGGGTGACCCCCTCACCGGCGAATTCAACTGCCTGATATAGCGCACCATCGCTGCCCAAGGCACCGATAAGGGTAAGGGCCAGGTCCTTGGCCGTCACATCAGCAGGCAATTCACCGTGCAACACAACCCGAAGGGTGTCCGGGACACGCAACCAGAGATGTCCCAGCGCCCACAATGCGGCCATCTCACTGCGCCCCACCCCTGCTGCAAAAGCCCCCATCCATCCCTGGTGCGGGGTGTGGCTGTCCGCGCCCAACAGTACCTGTCCGGGAAAGATTAACCCCTGCTCAGCAATGACCTGGTGACATATTCCTTCCCCAACATCAAAAAAGTATCGAATGCCCTGGGCTTGGACGAAGGCCCGCACTGCCGTGTGGTTTTGAGCATGTTTTACCGTGGGCGCGGGGGCAGCGTGATCCAACGTAATAACCACGCGTTCCGGGTCCCACACCCGCGAACCGCCCATCTCCTGGAAGATGCGCAAAATAGCAGCTGTGTTGTCATGCGAAAGCACCCGATCGGGCGTTACCTCCACAATTTCACCGGCGGTTACTGCATTACGACCGGCCGCTCGGGCCAACGCCTTCTCCACAAAAGTATACCCCGGTGTCGCCATAGCTTCCCCCCTTCCCTGCCGTCTTTCCTCACGTTAAAGCCACGCCACAGATGGAAACCAGAGAACCGTTGTGGGCATCTGCCGGGCACTGCGCATACCCCGTACTCACACCGGTGTGCCCCTCCAAGAGGCGCAACAACAGGTAAATCGGTGGCAAGCCACAAATGCGGTAGCGATCCCCCACAGCAGCGATCTCCCGGAAAAACCGTTCCGGATCCCCCTCCCCTATTGCAGCCAGAAGCGCCTCATCGGCCTGGCGGACGCGCGCTCTATCCGTCACCTCTAGCGGATGCGGGTCACCAAAGGCAGGGCCCACATGAGCCAGGTCGGCCGCAGCCACCACCAATGTGCGCCGATCTTTCATCACATCGCGCAAAATTGTCACCACTGCGGAGAGTTTCTCATCGCGCTGCGGGTCCGCCTCGCCGGCGACAAAGTGAGCAAAAGAGCCTAACAGGATGGGCACGACAGGCACCGGAGTAGCGTCTCGCATATAATGCAGCCACACCAGAGCCAGCTCGATGGAGTGCTCTGACCTATGGTGCAATTCCTCCTTAAACGCCTCCTCTTCGCCAATGGCTGCCACCAGCGCGTCCACCACGTCCCGAGCGGTAGGCAAGACACCCAATGGGGTAGCGTAGTGTTGGCGGGTTAGCGTGACAGTGCCCAGGTCGCCGTTGTGATCGGTACCTAAGAGAATGACCAACTCGGCTGCCTGCACCGCGTCACGCACATAGGACCACACCCCCGCATAGATGCTGCCACCGCGCTGATAGTCAATATGTGGACTGATCACGCCCTGGACCCCCTTTGGCCGCGGCGGCAAAGCCTCCACCTTGGAGAGGTAATCCTGTAACATAGCACGAAGCGCGTCAGGATCGGCCGGATAGACAGCGTTAACGTGATAAGGAGGCCGGTAAGCAGCTGCCCGGTACGTCGCCAGTGCCTCGGCTTGCGCCCGGTAAAAGCGTTCATTTTCCAGCATCAACGCCTGATCCAAATGCGTGATGAGGTCTTCGATAACCTGGGTCGGCACGTACATCCCATGGCGCAATTGAAGCCCTACCTGAATGCCCCGCGCGTCCCGGGTGCCATCCATAAGGGCGAGAGCTGGTGCCAACGCCTGGGGCACAAACAACAGCTTGTCCACAAGGCGCAAAGGATCCTCCAGCAAGAATCCCTGCTGTCCATTCTGTGTGATCGGATGAATCCGCACCGCGCGCAGTTTAGGACGCATAGCTCCCCCTTATAACACCCCCGCAAGCTCTTTCAAATCTTGCTCTTGCTGGGTGTGGGAAGGAGTATCTTCCAACGCCTTCTGGTAAATCCGATATCGTTTGTACGGGATGCCACCGAAGAACTGCACAGCCCGGTTCATCATCATATTATTTTCGAGAATCCACGACATTTCCGCGCGCTTGTAGCCCTTGGCGAACAAGGCTTTGGCGGTCTCGTAATAAAGCAACGCGTCAATGCCCCGGCCATGCCACTCAGGCACCACTCCTAGAGCAAACACGCGAGCGGTGTCGATCTTGCGCCGATACCACAGGAATTTTAACCAGCCCAAGGGGAACAGACGCCCGTTCAGGTGCTTCAGCACCTGATAGTAGTCAGGCAAAGTTATGGACACAGCAATGGGTTCCCAGACACCATTCGCCTGCCGGACCTCAGCAAAATACACCAGATCAGGATCCAGGAGTGGTCGCATAGTTTTGGCCATGTGATCAATTTCTTCGTCGGTTAGCGGGACAAACCCCCAATTCTTTTGCCATGCTCGATTGTACACTGCCTTCAGACGACGTAATTCGTTGGCAAAATCTGCAATGTTGGCCGGCCGCACTCTTACTTCGGGATGTCGCTTCTTCACCGCGTTTACCACTCGAATAAGTTTAGGTGGCAGATCATCAACAGAGCTGTATGCGCTATTATCAATGATATAAGCGATGAGATCCATCGCCTTTTCGAATCCATACGATTCGATAAGTTCTGGATAATATGGAGGATTATATGGCATCAAGATAACCGGAGGCGAATTAAAACCATCAACAAGAAGACCACACTCATCGTTGGTGCTAAAATTCATCGGTCCGATAATAGTGTGAGCCCCGCGCTCTGCCACCCACTCACATGCCCGTTCCAGCAACAGATAAGCTACATCCTTATCGTTCACCGATTCAAAAAAACCAAAAAATCCGACATGTTCTCCGTGCACGTCGTTATAAAGATGGTTGATCACTGCTGCGATGCGCCCCAAAGGGCCTTCCTGAATAACCGGCACGGGCACCGGCGCCCCTGGGACCAGCGGCACCGGAGGAGTATGTTCCGGGCGGTACACCCCCTCCACCAGGAAATACGCAACGTCCATGTGACGGAACGAGGGGTTTTTCTGGGGATTCAAAAACACCTTTCGTTCGGAGATCAACGGCGGTACCCAGTAAGGATCCCCTCGGTAAATCCGCCACGGCAGCTTGATAAATGTCATCAAGTCCCGGGATGATGTAACCTCTCGGATGCGCAGGTTGATGTAGGGCATGGCCGGCACTCCTTCTTGGTAACCAGGGCGGCATGTCAGGAGAGGTTATCCTCTCACGACATACCGCCCTTTTTCCCCGTTCTCGCACGTTTACTCGCCGGATGGTAACACCGAAGGTAAACACCGACCAACTTCCCCGGCCTTGCCGTCACGCCCCCTGCCGGCACCCACCACACCGACGTCGTTCTCAAGGACGCTCAACTCTCTCCTTCCTGGTCGACAGAAGCCGCCAAACGCGCCATGACCCGCTCCGGATGATGAATAACCACCGGCATGCAAGCCGTGCAGATCCAGATGTGATGACCCCGGTACCGCTGTGCCACCAGGGGGAGCTCCTCCTCAGTTCGACCGCAATTCAGGCATTGTTGTACGTTGTTCTCCATCGCGTGCTCCTCCTAATGTTAAAGATGTAGGATACGGCTCAACTCACACCCTGTGTAGAAGTGCTGGGTCCCGTTAGGATGCGGTGAATCAACGGAGGAGAGGAAACCGGTGTTTCCTGGAACGCGTACGCGTCCAGCAGGCGACGTTTTGCTTCGGCAAGGCGTGCCGGATCATTAGCGTGGATTTCACACAGGGGTTCTCCTGCCTCGACCCAATCACCCACCTTCTTATGCAAGACGACTCCCACGGCGTGATCGATGGGGTCTCCTTTCTTCGCTCGCCCCCCTCCCAAGAGCATTGTGACCAGACCCACTGCGTAAGCATCGATTGCGGCCACGTAACCGGAACGTGGGCTGGGGAGCGGTTCCCGCCAACGAGCCTGAGGCAAGAGGTCCGGATTATCCACCTGAGCCGGATCGCCCCCTTGAGCCACGACGAACTCACGGAACTTTTGCCACGCCGCCCCACTGGCCACCACCTCGGTCACGCGCCTTCCAGCTTCGGTCGCTGTAGCCGCCACTCCTCCCAGGCGCAACATTTCTCCGGCCACGGTCTCCACCAAGGCCGTAAAGTCAGCCGGCCCCTGCCCCTGCAATGTCGCCAGCGCCTCTTTCACTTCCAAAGCGTTCCCCACCGCTCGTCCCAAGGGCTGGTTCATGTCACTGATGATGGCGGCCATACGGCGCCCCAATTGAACACCGATATCCACCATCAATTGAGCCAAACGTTCGGCCTCAGGCAACGTCTTCATGAAGGCTCCTTGACCCACCTTTACGTCCAGCACGATGGCGTCCGAGCCGGTGGCGATCTTCTTGCTCATAATGCTAGCGGCAATCAGGGGTACACTTGGTACCGTGCCTGTAACATCGCGCAGTGCATAGAGTTTTTTGTCCGCAGGGGCCAAGTCATGAGTGGGTCCGGCAATCACCAAGCCGACCTCCTGTAACTGGCGCTTGAACTCCGAAAATGTCAATTCTGTCCGAAACCCTCGGAAGGATTCTAACTTGTCCAAGGTGCCTCCGGTATGGGCAAGGCCTCGACCACTCATTTTGCCCACGGGCAATCCCGCAGCCGCCACTATCGGCCCCACGGCCAACGTAGTTTTATCCCCCACCCCACCGCTGGAATGCTTGTCCACCACAAACGGAGCCACATCGTGCAGATCCAACATCTCTCCGGAACGGGCCATCGCTTCGGTCAGCCAAGCTGTTTCTTCCGGGGTCATGCCCTGAAAGTACACCGCCATACACCACGCGCTGGCCTGATAATCAGGGATTTCATCCCGTACATACCCCTGCACAAAGAATTCGATCTCCTCGCGCGTGTGCACACCACCATCGCGCTTCTTGACAATCAGGTCTACCATGCGCAACGCCATCGATCTCACCTCCTCAGCATCGCCTCTGTGTCGGGGGATGTTGGCAGGTTAACACGTCAGGTGCAGTGCGGCAATCACCCGGTGTCGTTCCCGCAACGCGTTGTACGTCTTCACCGCTAAGGGTGTTGGTTGAACCAATACCCGAATTCCTTGTTGCTCCAACCATCGCCGGACCTCTTCCGGTACCACCATACGGCCCATACTTCCCTGGCCTATCACCACGATCTCCGGTCTGGCTTGTACGACATCCCACAGGTCGGCACGCGCAAGCGTATGTCCTTCCTGCCGCCACCAAGGTGACAACACCCTGTCCGGAAAGACGATCACATCGTGGCGATATGTGCGGCCATCGATAACAATTTCACCGTGCTGGTATACCTCGATCCTTGGTGTGGCGGACTGCACGACCCAACCCCTCCCACCATGTTAGTCACACCGTCCGGTCTTTCCATTATATGGATTTCTGAAACGAACCCAGAAGTAGTCAGACAACTGTGGTGACCGTCAAAGTGTGGTGTGCGGTTACGGCCACAGCGTGGAACATTGACAGAAAGCCCATCACAACGTATAAATGAGGCAGCGCCTGTACAGATCTGCCGGTAAGAGGGAGGGAGGCCATGCCCATATACGAGTACACATGTGAAGATTGTCGACGACGCGTGAGCCTTTTCTTCCGCAGTTTTGCCGCGGTCTCCGAAGTAACCCCGGTATGTCCCCACTGTGGCTCCAGCCGCTTGGTACGCCGGATTTCGCGGGTCGCGGTAGTGCGATCGGAGGAAAGCCGGCTAGAATCCATGCTGGACACCGATTTTCTGTCCGGCCTAGACGAGAACGACCCTCGCTCGCTGGCCCGTTTCATGCGCCATATCAGCAACGAACTCGGTGAGGACTTGGGCGACGAATTCGAAGAGGTCGTGGAACGGCTAGAAGCAGGGGAGAGCCCGGAAGAGATCGAAAAGCACATGCCGGAGCTGGCCGGAAGTGAGGACAGTGAACCCGTGGACAGCGACGAAGCTCCCTCTGATACCACTAAGGAAACGACCGACGACACCGGAGAACCCTAGTCACCACTATCCCGGCAGACTACCCACACTGTCGGGGGACACTTCCTGATCCCCCGACAGTGTGGGATTTATGGACGACGCACAAAGGGAACCCACGAACGCGTAGCAGTCCAGGATGTCAACCACACGTCCCAGCTCGTGTCTGCCTGTTGGCTCCACACGATGTACGCCTTCCCATCCCTGGATGCAGCTGCGACATCGTCCACGGGTTGGCCCACATCTTGCCAGGACATGACATCACTCCACAATCCCTGGCGCCACCGCGCCCGCATAATAGCCGTGTCATCTGGCCACAGAAGATGCAAAGCATCGTTAAAAGGCACCCATGTGGGGATCCCAGTCGCCGCTAGCGCTAAGGTGACAGTATCGCTCCACCCCATCGCGGCACGCCATGCTTTGACCTTAACGTCCCCGACTTCGCTCCAGGCTAACCACAAGGTATCACCTACAACCAGAGTTGTTGCCCCTTCAACACTCCTGGTGGGCGCGCTGAGAACCTCGGGCAGGCGCCAGGTATTGCCATCCTGGTAACTCCAAAGTAGACGTCGCGGCTGGCGGAAGCCCGCTCGATAGGTCCAGATCAGGTGTTCGACCCCATTAACCACTTGGACTTGAGGATTGGTTCCCGCGAAGTCTAGGACAGGTGACACGTTCTTCCACACCAAGCCATCATCGGACGTTGCGCGGAAGAGGGTTGGAGTCCCGGGTGTAGTGTCGGTCCAAACCAGTACCAGTGTTCCGTCCGCATATTGGGCTAAGGAAGGTTGGGTTGAATACCCATCGGACTGACTCACGTTTCGAGGCAAGGACCACTGTTGTCCATCCCAGCGACGGACGAACACGTCCCGAGCTTCCCCAAAGGGTTCGTCCCAGGCCAGGTACACCACATCATCTTGTGTCCGATCGACCAATAACGTTGGCCGGGCCCCTTCTAGACTGATCTGTTGCACAGAACTCCAGACGTTATTTCGCATCCATCGGTGGTACAGACCCTCCGGTTCCTCCCATACCACGTGCACAGTGCCCGCAGGGGTTACTGCCACCACCGCGGCCCGGCTATCCACAGCGGATTGGGAAACGTTCACCGCTCCCTGGGCCTGAGAGACAGGTATCCCCGCCAGACCCACCAGGAGGGCGATCCCCAGAATCCATCCTAGCCACCGGATGCCTGTGGTGGATTTATGACGCCACATAGACCAACCTCCCCCCATAAAGAGTGGCTCACCCCTCCGCTTTGTAAACGGAGGGGTGAGCGACGATGAGCGTTCAGTCTTCCACTTCCACGACGATGGCCTCGATAGTGCCGTCGGCCTGGCGTATGCCTTTCACCTCCACCTGTACCCCGACATCCAGCAGCCCGCGACTTTCATCGATGAAGGTGGTGTCGGTGATCCGAACCACGTGGCCGGAGACGACGATGGCGTTGTCCTGGATCTCTTCCACAATGCCGGTGAACTCAACGCGGTTGGAAGTGACCTGCCGGGGTAGCACTTTAATTCGAGTGGCCACCAGCGTATCATCCTGAACCCTGGCGTGCACCTCGGCCACCGCACCGACTTCCGGTGTCCCGACAATACGGGTAGACGTGGTCACGGTGACCGTGTATCCGCCAATGACCCAGGTGGTGTCGCTGAAGGACTCGATCACCCCACGGAATTCCACCTGTAAGCGACGCTCCGTGGGTTGTCCCAGGACCACAATCTCTCGGGCGATGACGCTTCCATCTCGCTGGAGGAATCCCCGCACGACCGCCAGTGCACCTACCTGTGCCCTATCCGCGTTCTCAATTTCGGTGTCTGCCGTGAGGTGTACCACATAATCCCCCACCACCCAAGTGGTATCGCTCATGCGCTCGATCTCATCCCGGAACGTCACAGGAACCGCAGAGGCTGCCCGCTCCACTTCAATAGCCCGCGCGATCAGGCGATCACCATCTCGGTACGCGGTGACCTCCACCAGCGCGCCCACTGTGGCCGGACCATCTTCCTCGTCGATCACCGTGTCGGCCGTGATGTACACTTCACGTCCACCGATGACCCACACATCAGTGCGCTGCTCTTCAATAAACCCGCGGAAGGTCACCATGCGACGGGGTTCACGGGTGGGTGTAGGCACAACCGGGCTCTCCAACACCTTAATGCGGCGGGCCTCAATTCGACCGTCCACACGCATGATGCCCTTCACCTCTACCCTCGCGCCGACCACGGCACGGCCATGCTCCTCGTCAATTTCCGTATCGGTGGTCACCAAAACCTCCCGGCCGGCCACCACCCACAACGTATCGCTCTGGGTCTCAATCACCCCTTCAAAGGTGATGCGAACCTCCCGCGCGTCTTTAACCTCAATCTCCACTGCAATGACGTAGGTCTCGGTCTCATCCCAGTAGCCTTCCACCTTCACGTAGGCCCCTACCACCGCGGGGCCGTCCGACTCATCGATGGTGGTTGTGCTCGTGATGAGCACCTGATGACCGGAGATAATCCAAACATTATCCGTCTGGACTTCTATCACACCGTAAAACTCTACCTCTGGCTCGGAGGCCTCAGGGGGTTCAGGCGTTTCCGGCGGCTCCGGCGTCTCCGGTGGCTCGGGAGTCTCAGGCGGCTCCGGTGTCTCAGGTGGCTCGGGAGTGTCCGGTGGTTCAGGCGTCTCCGGTGGTTCCGGCGTCTCCGGTGGTTCGGGTGTTTCCGGCGGCTCCGGTGTCTCAGGCGGTTCAGGCGTCTCCGGCGGTTCCGGCGTTTCCGGTGGTTCGGGGGTCTCTGTGGGCATGCGCGTCGGCGTTACCGTAGGAGTCCGGGTCTCCGGCGGTTCTGGCGTCTCAGGTGGCTCGGGAGTGTCCGGTGGTTCCGGCGTCTCCGGTGG
>WFWT01000002.1 GCA_015490995.1 Anaerolineae bacterium
CCGTGACGCCCGCGGAGGTGCCCGCCCTGCCCGATTCCCAGGCCACGGCCTGGCTCTCCCTGCAAAGCCTGTCATCCCTGCCGTTGACGGTAACGGTAACCGCGCGGGATGGGCAGGGATGGCTGCCCGTCGGCTACCGGCACACCGTCGCCATCACCGAGGCCGCGGGCTTCCTCCTGCCCATCACCCTCACCGTCCCCGCGGATGCCGCGCCCGGCACGGCCAACGTGGTCTCCGTGGCCGCGGAGGGGAACGGCCTCAGCGCCCAGGGGACGTTCACGATCACCGTGGCGCAGCCTGTGGCCGGCGTGAGCATCGAGGGCCCGCTGGCTCTCGACCCCGGCCAGATGATGACCTACACCGCGGTGGTGACGCCCACGGACGCGCCCTTCGTCACCTACCTGTGGTCGCCGGAGCCACAAAGTGGGCAGGGAACCACGTCGGCCGCGTTCGGGTGGGATGCGGTGGGCCGATACCCCCTCGTCGTGGAGGTAGAGCAACTGGGCCGCACCGTGCGCGAGGAAATCTGGGTGGCCGTGCGGGGTGACCGCCGGCTGTTCCTGCCCGCGGTGATGCGGTGAAAGGTCAGGTTCCTTCCCACTCTCCCTGTTCCCTCTCCCCTCCCCTCACGTCGGGGAGGGGAGAGATATGCCAAGTTGTGTCAAATCTGGCACATTAACAAAAAGAAGCGGCCCGTTATGCGAGGGGTGAAGGTCAAAAGGCCGACATGGTGCATTTCTAAATGTTTCCGAAGAGCCAAGGGAAATGTACACGGGTACTTGACCAGGGTGAATTGTTAAGGTATCTTTCCTTACCGGCTGGCATTTTCTCACCACCCAAGCATTTAATTGACTGACAAAACGATCGCTGAGGCCAAGCCGTAGGAGGGATACATGCACATTCGGGAGTACCAGGAGTGGGTAGAAGCCTGGGATAAAGCTCGCGGGTGGGATAAAGTGCTCCCTGCTCACACGCTGGTACACGCCCTTGAAGAGATGGGCGAAGTCGCGCGCCTGGTTCTGGCCTGGGAGGGATATAAACAAGCCGAAGATCGGGAACGTGTACGTCAGGAACTGGCGGAAGAATTGTCAGACCTGTTTGTGTTCCTGTTCAAGCTGGCTTATCAGGTGGGCATCGATGTGGAAGAAGCGTTACGACAGGGGCAAAGCAAAGCGGACGCCCGTTTTCCCGACCTGGCAGAAGCCATCGCGGAGGGAGAGCGATACCGACAGCAACTACGGGCCAATGTCGCCCGCATTCACGAGGTGTCGGACGGAGACGCTTCATCGGCGAGGTGTTGACGGGCGCGCGCGACAACACGGGCGACCCCCGGCCCTATCCCCACTCGGTTCAGGTCGGCCAGAGGTACCCAAGCAACGGCTGCCGCGTCATCTCCGGCGCGGAGATCACCACCCAGGTAGCGCATGAGAACTTCCACGATAACAAAATGATAGCGAACCCGCCCTGTTTTATCCCGGTCGATGACCTCGTACACGTCCACCACGTCTACCGGCTCAGCGTCCAGGCCTGTCTCCTCCCGTAACTCCCGTTGGGCAGCCAGGAAGAGCGGTTCGCCCACCTCTACCAACCCACCTGGGAAAGTCCACATGCCCAGACGAGGGGGGCGTCCCCGCTGAACGAGCAAGACATGTCCCCGGTGAATGAGCACCGCGCCGACACCCAGCAATGGGCGCTTGGGATAAGCCCGCTCAGAGCGTTCCGGCTCACTCACGTTTGTTCCCACCTCTCGATAATGCCTAACACATCCGGCAGGTCCTTCACCACCGCGTCAGGACGAATGGCCCGTTCCAACTCACTGCCCGCAGGCCGGCGTCTCACCCAGATAGTCCACATCTGTGCGTTAAGCGCGCCCAGGACATCTTCCACCAAGTCGTCACCTACCATCACGGCCTCGTAGGGCAACATATCCCAAGCCTGCCAAAAAGGTTCCCAAGCAGCGGGGTTGGGCTTGCGGGGGCGCTCCGCTGCTTCTCCCGACGTCACCACCAAATCCACCACTTCCGTCAGTCCCAGACGAGAGACCACCTGACGCACGGCCCGGTCATGTTGCGCGTTGGCGAGAATGCCCACCCGCAGCCCCCGGCGTCGTAATGTGCGAAGCACGTCGTGCGCCTTAGGATGCAGGCGATGGGCCGCTACCCAGGGGGCAAACACCAAGTCCACCGCCGCCTGCACCACCTCGGCAGGAACGTGAGGGTAGTCATAAAACTGCAACAGAAAGGTAAGGGTATCTGTGGCCAAGTGCTCTTCCTGTTCTAGACTAGACTTACGGGCAGCAAACTTAAGGGCCTCAAGGTACTTCTCGCGAAATTCTTCCCGGGGCAAGCGGATGCCTTGTTCGGCGAGAAAAGTCAGAGCCTCCTCCACACCGACCTGGAGAAGGGCCTCCTCCGTGTCGGCCAAGGTGGTTAATGTGCCGGTAAGGTCGAAGATCACACCGTAAAGCGTTTGAAACGTGGTCGACATAGGTTCACCCTCTCTTCCGACCGGTTATCTTGGCCGGACAGGACGATCATCTACTCTACCTCAGACAACAACAGGGGGCCAAACGACCGGCATCGCGAGGACCACCGGCCGATCGTGGCGCCGGCCCAGACCAGGAGGCCTTGCCGATGAAGAAGAACACGCCGGGGACGGACGGCAAGATGGACCTTACTTGACGCTGCCCGACGGAATGCTTAGCGCCTTATCCCACGTCCTCCACATTCTCCGTAGCATCCAGGTCTGTCAGTTCGCCGGTAACCACGAAGATAGTGCGTTCACAAATGTTAGTGACCCGATCCGCGGTGCGTTCCACATTATGCGCGGCCCACAGAAGATATGTGGCCTGGCTGATGTACCGCGGGTCTTGCAGGATGTAAGTGATCAGTTCCCGGTATACCTGGTCATAAAGCGCGTCTACTTCATCATCCTCCGCGATGATACGACGGGCCGTCCCAACGTCCCGACGGACAAACGCGTCCAGTGCGCGTCGCAACATGGAGGCTGCCATCTCTGCCATGCGCGGTAGATCGATGAGGGGCTTCATCAAAGGCTCTTCCCCGATCATCAGATTAATGTTCGCGATGCCCTTGGCGTAGTCCCCCATGCGCTCCAGCTCGGTCGCTATCTCCAGCACGGATGCTAACACCCGCAAATCGGTCGCCATGGGCTGCTGGGTAGCAATGAGCACCAACGCTTCCTTCTCGATATCGTAGCGTTTTTGGTTGATCCCCTTGTCCTCCGCGATGATCCGTTCCGAAGCCTGAAAATCGCGCTCCTTAAGCGCCTGTATGGCGGCCAACAACGCCTCTTCCACCATGCTCCCCAACGCGATAAGGTCATCCAACAAAGCTTGCATACGCTGCTCGAAGAGAACCCGCGTCATGCTCTTCCTCCCTCCGGTGACACGTGCGCGCTCCTTATCCGAACCGCCCCGTAATGTAATCCTCTGTGCGCTTGTCCTTCGGGTTGGTGAAGATCTCCTGGGTAGGCCCGTATTCCACGATTGTGCCCACCTGGTTCTCATCGGCCATCATGAAAACAGTGACATCAGATACCCGGGCCGCCTGCTGCATGTTGTGGGTGACCACGATGATCGTGTACTCCCGCGCCAAATCGCGCATCAGATCCTCAATGCGCAGGGTAGCGATGGGGTCCAGCGCGGAAGCGGGCTCATCCATCAACAGGACCTCCGGTTTCACGGCCAAGGCACGCGCGATGCAAAGGCGTTGCTGTTGCCCGCCGGAAAGGGCAGTGCCCGGCTGGTGCAGTTTATCCTTCACCTCGTCCCAAAGGGCCGCTTTGGTCAGGGCCCACTCCACCAGTTCATCCATGTTGCCCCTGTAGTTGTTGATGCGCGCGGCCCAGGCGATGTTCTCGTAAATCGATTTCGGAAACGGGTTCGGTTTCTGAAACACCATGCCCACCCGCCGCCGCAATTGGGTGGGGTCCACATCCGGATCGTAAATGTTCTTACCCTCCAGAAGGACCGCCCCCTCCACGCGCGCGGTGGGGATCAGATCGTTCATGCGGTTGAGGGTACGAAGGAAGGTGCTTTTCCCACACCCGGATGGACCGATAATCGCGGTGACGCGACGGCGAGGGATTTGAATGGTGATATCCCGGAGGACATGTTGAGTGCCGTACCACACGTTGAGGCCACGGATGTCAAAGGCAATCTCATCCGTGGCCGGCGGCCGGGCCGATGTGAACATCTCCGGCACCCATCGAGTACGCGGTATCATCGCCTTCCCCCCTTTGTTTGGATTTGAGAACGGCCATGTGTTATTCCTGCAGGCGGCGTTGCAGTCGATATCGGAGATAGATGGCGAGGCTGTTCAGCACACCCAGGAGAAGAAGCAACACGATGATACCCGCGGCCGCGTTCACGTGGAAAGCCTGCTGCGGCCGGGATACCCAGTTAAAGATCTGGATGGGCAACACGCTGAAGGGTGAACGCAAACCCTCCAGACCAAGGGGAGGAACAAAGGCCACATAGGTAAGGGCACCGATAGGGATAAGAGGAGCGGTTTCACCAATGGCCCGTGCAATGGCCAGGATGGTGCCGGTTAACATACCGGGAAAAGCGACGGGAAGCACCAGATCGCGTATCACTTGCCAGCGGGTAGCCCCCAAGGCAACACCTGCTTCCCGCAGGCCGGGAGGCACAGCACGCAAGGCCTCCCGGCTGGCGACAATCACGATGGGCAACACCAGCAAGGTCAGTGTCAGCGCACCCGCCAGTACCGTCCTCCCCCCGGTGATGGGAGCCATCACCCGCACGAAGAGCTGAAGGCCAAGCAAGCCGTAAATGATGGAGGGCACACCGGCCAGGTTGGCGATGTTCACCTCGATGAACGCGGTAAACCGGTTACGCGGGGCGTACTCCTCCAGGTAAATAGCCGCCCCTACCCCAATCGGAAACGCAAACAGCGCGGTCAGGGTCACCACCCACACGGAGCCCACCAGCGCGGGATAAATGCCGGCCTGTTCAGGCCGACGGGAAGGATACGACGTCAGAAACTCCCACGACAGACGGGGCAACCCCTGTCGCAAAATTTCGAGCAGAAACACCACCAAGAAAATAATCCCCACCAGTGTGGCCACCAGGGCGACACATTGAAACACCACGTCGCGGGTGTACCGCCAGGTAGGATAAGACACCCACCGACCGGCACCGGAGATCGTCGAACCGTCCTTCAGCATACTCGCCCTCCTGCCACGCGTGGTTATGACCTCCAGGACACCCCACAGCCACATCACCCGTAGGTTTGTCGATATCGCCGCACGAACCGATGGCTTAACACATTAAGGGCGAAGGTCATCATGAACAACACCGTCCCTACCGCAAAAATCGTGCGGTATTCCAGGGTCCCGGCCGGGGTGTCACCCAGGCTGACCTGGACAATGTACGCGGTCATCGTCTCCACCGGGACCAACGGGTTAAGGGTAAGTCGCGGGTTTTGCCCCGCTGCGATGGTGACAATCATGGTCTCACCGACGGCCCGCGAGATGGCCAGAATACAGGCAGCAACAATGCCGGAAAGGGCCGCGGGAATAACTACCCCGGTCACCACCTCCTGTCGGGTGGCGCCCAGGGCGTACGCCGCCTCGCGCAGCGCTTGAGGCACCATGTACAACGCATCCTCGCTCAGGGAGGCGACCAGGGGGATCAGCATAATACCCATGACCAACCCTGCGCTCAAGGAGTTAAACGTCGACATCTCCGGAATAAACCGCTGGAGAAACGGGGTGACCACGGTGAGGGCGAAGTAGCCGTAAACCACCGTGGGAATGCCGGCCAGGAACTCCAGAACGGGCTTGAGCACCTTGCGCCGACGAGGCGCCGCGTACTCGCTCAAGTAAATGGCGGTGAGCAGTCCCAGCGGCAAAGCCACGCCCAGCGCAATGGTGGTGACGAGCAGCGTGGCAGAGACCAAGGGCCAGATGCCAAAGCGTTTCTGGGCGAAGAGAGGGGTCCACATGGTGTCTGTGAGGAAAACAAGCGGTGAGACTTCCTGGAAAAAACGCACGGTCTCAGAGAGCAAAATCCCCCCGATGCCCAACGTGATCAGCACCGAGAGCGCCGCCATCAGCAGGAACACCCCTTCCAGCGCGCGCTCAGACCAACGTACATACTGGCGTACCCTTTTCCCCGCCATCGCTTAACCGTCCTCACCTGCTGGACTTTGGATATTTGGATAAACAAGAGCAGTCGGACACTTTCTATGTCGGCTTTTCGACCCTCACGCCCACCCCTCACAGATGGGCAGAATCAGGAAACAGGCTTGTTGCCCCACTCCCTCGCCCAGATTTGGGGCGGGGAGGGAGTGAGAACGTGGAGACCACCGATTTCCGAACGTTCTCTAAACGGTTACAGGCCGTATCCAAAGGAGAAGGAGAGGCGAGAAGACAGGACATCCCCCAGGGTACGTATATAAAGGGTGAAGGGCGGGCGTGGCGTGCTGGGGCCCTGGAGCCACCCCCACGTTCCACGCCCGCGTCTTTCCCCGTGTAATCCGGGCTTTTCATTCCTACTCCCCCTCCCGGCGGAGCAGCTCTTCGAGGGATACACCTACTTGAGCCCCACCGCCGAACACCGAACCGGTGATACGTTCTTCAAACCGCCGGAACGCTAATGTGTACACCCGGTCCGGCAGGGGAACGTATCCGACCTCCCGGACCAGGACGGCCGCGTTCTCGGGATCCAGGTAAAAGCGGATAAAGGCAGCTACCTCCGGCCGTTCCGCAGCAGCCGCGTTGACATAAATGAATATAGGCCGGGAAAGGGGCTGATATGTACCCTCTTTGATGGTCTCTGGGGAAGGGGTTATCGGCCCCTCTCCGTTTGCTGGGTTTCCGTCGTCAATCGGAACAGCATGCAGCCGGTCCCGATTTTGCTCGTAATATGCGTAGCCGAAAAACCCCAACGCATAGGGATCAGAAGCCACACCCTGCACCAACACGTTATCATCCTCGCTGGCCTGGAAATCTCCCCGACTTTGGCCTTCCTGACCCACAACGGCAACGGTAAAATAGTCGTACGTGCCACTGTCCACCCCGGGGCCGAAAAGATTCAGCGGCTTATCAGGCCATTCTGGACGAACATGCCGCCAACGGGTGACCTGTCCCTGAGCCTCCGGGGCCCAAATGCGCCGCAATTCCTCCACCGTCAGGTAGTCCACCCAGGTGTTGTCGGGGTGCACGACCACCGCGATGCCATCAAAGGCCACCGGTAACTCTATATAGTCAACGCCGTTGGCCTGACATGTAGCTTGTTCGACCGCCTTGATCGGACGGGAAGCCCCGTTCATGTCGATCTCCCCGGCACAAAACCGTTTAAACCCACCCCCCGTACCGCTGATGCCCACCGTTATCCGCACACCGGGGTACCTCTTCTGGAACTCCTCGGCCATCGCCTCGGTAATAGGGTAAACCGTGCTGGAACCATCCGCCTGAATGAGCCCCTGCAGGCTGCTGTCGGCGGTTGTCACCGGTTGCCCACCGCCACAAGCGGACAGGATCACGAGCAGGACCCCCAAAAGCAGTGTCAGGTACCGCATGTCTCCTCCTCAACACGTGAAGGTGCTACAGGACATGTTCCCATATCACGTCCTCAGAACGTTTGGAAATCTGTGCTCTTCACGCCCTCACCCCCACCCCTCGCAGATGGGTAGAAGGAGAAGACAAGCCCCTTGCCCCTCCCGACATGGTACACTTCGAACTCTTTCGTCCTTTATATCACCCTTGTGTTAACGCAACGGACACGCAGTGTTAACGTTGTGAAAACGCCTCGCGAACAACACGCGAAAAGCTCGCGTGCACACGCCTATGACTGGACAAAGGGTCGGGTTGTACAGTACCGTTACGATAACGGCACACACGAATTTTGCTCCAACAACGTCGGCCGACAGCGAGGCACGGAGAAGGCCTTCACAGCGCAGGAGGTGATTTGGCCGTGACCACGTACCGGGATCGTATCAGTGTGGCTACCTGGGTTACCGGGCTATTGCTCGCCTTGCAACCGGTGCTGGTTACTCCTACCTGGCGGGTGACGTGGTATCCCTTTGGGACACCTCTCTCGGTAGAGGTCGATCGGGATTTCTTTCTCGGGATATGGGTCATCATGGTGTTGATCGGGGGGACTCACTGGGTGCTGGGAGCGTGGGATTTGCCTACGAGGGAAATACGCTTCCAGGAGGGTTGGTGGGCTCTGCCGTTGACCTTAGGGTGGCTGGCCCTGCGGCTGTTGCCGTACCAATCCAGTCCGCGGACGTGGTTAGTGTTGTTGTTGGGCACGTTGCTTGTGCTGGCCCTCACATGGCATGCTATTACCAGCCTGGCAACACGCCGTGCTGCAGGGTATCCTGCGGCCTTTGTGGTCCGCACGGTGGTATTTGTCGCCGCCGGTGTTCTTTATCACTGGTTGTACGCGTTGGGCGAACGCAGTCTCCTGGCCGCCACGCAAATATGGGTAGGCACCACATTGCTCATGGCCGCCTACTGGGTGGAGCCTCCCCTGTGGCCCCGCCAACGCTGGTTGTACAGTTTGATCGGTGGATTGCTCGTCGCCCAACTGGCGTGGGCGTTAAAACAAACCACCCTCACCCCTTTCCGATCGGGGTTACTCTTGCTCCTGATGTTCTACTTGTACAGCTCCTTGCTGGAACGAGCTATCACCGGTCGGCTGCCCTCCCGGGTACTGCTGGAATTCGCGTTAACAGGCGGTATTGCACTGATCTTGATTCTAACCATACCTTCCTGAGGGCTATCACCCCTGGTGAGAAGCTTATCCACAGGCCTTCTGGCCGGAAGTAGGAGTTACCGAAGCCACAACGCGCGGTGCTGTTCGGTCAGAACGTGGACGTAACAGGCCCACGGCCAGCAGAATACACGTGGCCCCCACCCATTGAGCCCAGGTGAGGCGTTCTCCCAGGAACACGTATCCCAACACCGTGGCAGCCACGGGTTCCAGGGTTGCCACAATGCTGGCCACGCTGATCGGCACCCACTGGACGCCGGTGGCGTAAGCCAGACCACCTCCCAGGGTCGGCAGCAAGGCCAGCCCTGTCAACCAAGGCCAAACGGCCGGCTCACGCAGGGGGAGCAACAAGGCCTCCGGCGGCTGTGTTACGGCGAACAGAAGCCCCCCCCAGAACAGGCCATGCCATTGCACCGCCCACGGCGGATAATATCGAACCGCGACCTTTTGAAACACACTGTACAACCCATAAGTCAATCCGGCTGCCAGGCCGGCCAACACGCCCCACCCGTTCAGGCGCATGCCTTGCAGGTCATAAACCTGAGCAACCAGGGCGACCCCCACCCAGGTTAAAAGCAGTGCAGCCCCAACCCGGGGGGTAATAGGCTCCCGCAGGAAAAGACCGGCCATCAACGCCACCCAGGCAGGCGCGGTGTAAAGCAGTACGGCAGCCACTCCCACCCCCACGCTGAGGATGGCGTACATGTACACCGCGTAAAAGACCACGATACCGATACCCACATACCCCACGAAGAGGGGCCAATGCTCCCGGCGCACTCGCGGGAACGGTGTCCGCCGAAAGGCCAGTGCCCCACCCAACACCGCGCTGGCCAACAACGTACGGTACGTGATCACCGTCCACGGGGACAAGGCGAACCGTTTGACGGCCACCGTGTAAAACAGGCCGATGGTCGCCCAACACAAGGCGGCCAGAATGACCAACATGTACCCCGCTATCGTGCGGGACATACTTTCACCCCCTGCCGTATCGCCGGCAATTTTAGTGTCTTCCCTATCACATTCACCCCGGTTGACCGACAAAACTTTGCCCTTAATAGGTTGGCTGTACGGGGAAGGGGGAGGAGAGAAGAACCCTTACCGTCAGGGGGAAGGCGGCAGAAACTGTGCCGGGTCGTAACGGGTGCGGCCTCGGCGGATCTCCCAATGCACGTGCGGCCCGGTCGCCCGGCCGGTACCCCCCACGCGGCCGATCAACGCGCCTTGCTCTACCCACTGGCCCGGGGTCACCAGCGCGCCCTTCAGGTGAGCGTAAAGCGTGTTCCACCCGTCACCGTGGTCGATAATGACCATATACCCGTAGCCCGTGTCGTCCCATCGGGCAACCCGTACCCGCCCGGCGCGGGAGGCATACACACCTGCGTCATAAATGGTGGCAATATCCCATGCCCGGTGACGAGCTGAGTACCTCTGGGTGATTCGTCCTCGCACCGGCCACATGTACACGTAGCCCGGGTACGACTGTGGGGGCGGGAGGTGCACAATTTTGGACCCGCCCGGAATGATGAGGAGGGTTCCCGGGGTAAGGGTGTATGGCGGTCGGAGGCGGTTAGGGGCATAAGTACGAATAACTTCGGGCGGCACATTGTACCGCCGCGCGAGCTTTTCCACAGTATCCCCAGGCTGAACCTCCACGACCACCCCTTCCAAGGGCGGCAGTCGCAACACCTGGCCGGGATAAATATCATCCGGGTTATATTCAATGGCCGGATTTGACCAACGCACCGCGTTCAACGAGAGACCAAATCGGGCGGCAATGCCGCTAAGGGTGTCACCCGGTTGCACCGTATATGTGATGACGCCGGGCAAAGGACGGATGCCGTAAGCGTCGCCGGTATAGGGTACCCGTACCCACCCACGAGCGGCCGATTGTACCTCTGCCAGGCGTAACCGAGGCAGTGGTCTCGCCAACGGTCGTGCGGATGCCACCATGCCCACCCGTTGTGTCCGCTCTCGGGACGTCCCGGACGCTGTCGGCACAGGTGTGACTGTCGGCAAAGGACGTGTCACCGTTGAGGCAACTGTGGGTGAAGGCGGACGTGTGACGGCCGGAGAGCCGCCCCGCCCCTTTAAACCCAAACTCATCAATAATATAGCTACTATCGTCACGCCCATCACCAGCCACATTCCCCGCCGTCTCACCACCTTACTCTCCCCTCATACACACCGATCGCCCGGCGAAGGCAGCAATGCCTCCGGTCGCGGACGGTACTGGCGGGCAGGGCGCCCCGGCCCCTGGGGCTCTCGGATGCCCACCTCCTCCAACCACTGTTGCTGCAACACGAACCGCCGGAAGTTGCGCTTGTCTGTAGGCCGACCAATGATTACCTCGAACACCTCCTGTAACTCCCGGAGCACGAAAGGTGGGGTGAGTAAGTGGAAAAGAAGGCGCAAATCCTGTTGTACCTCACGACGCAGACGACGACGGGCACATTCCAGGATGGTCCGGTGATCAAAGGCCAGCTCCGGGAGCGCGTTTACCGGCCACCACTGGGCACTGGCCGCGTCGTCCGCGCCCCGCACAGGACACCGAGTCGGTATCACCCCCCAGTAGACCACACTGATTACCCGTCCTCTTGGATCGCGCTGGGGATCCCCAAATGCGCCCAGCTGTGCCAAGTACGGCACCGACTGAATGCCGGTTTCCTCACGCAGCTCCCGACAGGCGGCCGCACTTAGGGGTTCTTCAGGCTCCACCATACCTCCCGGAAACGCCCACATGCCCTGAAAAGGGGGACGCCCTCGTTCCACGAGCAACGTGTACAGTTGTTTGTCCTGTACAGCAAAGAGTACCACATCCACAGCAACGATGAGGGATGACCTGCCTTCGTTCATGGTCTGCCTTTTCCTCCACCTGAAGGATATAGGCTCGCTCTCCTCCTGTACACGCAGCTTATCAAAGCCCCCCAACGGATCATACCACAAGCTTAAACGTCTCCCCTGCCCTCAACGAATCTGACATGCACCATAGTCTACTCGGATTCAGCCTTCGTCCAAATTGTAGCGAGTTGGCAAGAAAGGGATCAGAGAGGGGCCTGCCACAAGGCTGCGTGCGCGTGAGCTTGCGCGCGTAATGTCTGTGCATGGGTCAAACCGCCCCGGCCCAATCTCTGGCGGTACGTTGGGTTGGCTAACAGAAAGGCCAACACATCGGCAAGATGGACACTGTCCACTGGCACCACCAAGCCGGTCTGGCCATGGCGTACGGCTTCCTCGGTGCCCCCATTCCGGCCTGCAACAGCCGGAGAGCCACAAGCCGCGGCTTCCACGTACACCAGTCCAAACCCCTCCACTTCACCGGGCCCCGGAGTGGGGGTCATCACAAACACATCGGCCGCTTGATACCACCACACCAGAGTACGGCGATCGACCGGTCCCGGCCAGAGCACACGATCATTCACTCCCAATTGTCGGGCCAGCCGTTGCCACCTCGCGCGAGCGACACCTGCGCCCACCACCGCGTAACGCACGTCCGGGTACCGGGGGGCCAATCGACGAAGCGCGTCTAATACCACGTGTACCCCTTTGCGGGGTTCAAGCCGAGCAACGGTGAGCAACAGATACCCCTCGTCGGACAGGCCTAGACGACGACGTGCTGTTGCGCGGTGGCCGGGTTGAAAGACGGGCGCCGGCCAGGGGTGAATCACCTGCACCTTCGCCGGCCTGGCGCCATAACGACACGCCAGCCGTGCAGTATAATGGCTGACGGCGTAGATAGCCTCAGCACGGCGCAATACCCACCGCAACAGCGGACGGACAAGGGGATAGCGAGCGGGTTTGAGGACATCATCCCCATAAACCCACACCGCATAAGGTAAGCCCCACCGTTGATGGGCCCACAGAGCGACCACACCAAAGGGCAGCGCCTGTCCCAGCTCCAGCGCGTGAATATAAGGCCGGTGAACGTGAAGAGCACGCATTGCCCAGCGCACCTGATGAAAGCGACGCCATCCCGGTATGCCGTGAGGGCCTCCGGGCCAACGCCAAATAGGAAAGGGCTGTGCCCGATCCCAGGCAGATGCCCGATCACGGCCCGGTGCGGCGACCAATACGTGTTCCGGTGTGAGGCAACATCGCAAATACAGAAGGTGTTGCATCCCTCCCACCCAGGGTGGGAACCCCAGGGTGATCAGCAATCGTCGTGCAGTCCGCGTCATGGGTTACGTTTGCTGTTGGGTGTCTTCGTAGAGCTTCCACGTCAGCCGAGCCCACTCTTCCAACGTCAGGGTTTCCGCCCGTCGTCGGGGATCAATATCTGCGGCAGCAAGGAGCGCGGTCACCGCCGCGCGCGACAGCCCTAACCCGGCGGCCAGCGCGTTGCGCAACTGCTTGCGGCGCTGGTGAAAACCGGCCTTGACCACGCGGAAGAAGAACTCTCGGTCCGGTATAGACACACGCGGCCTGTCGAACACGTCGATACGCACCACGGCCGAATCAACCTGAGGTATGGGCCGAAAGGCCCCCCGGGGAATGCGGTGTACCACACGCGGTTGGCCGTACAGCTGGACGCTGACGGCCAACAGGTTCATCTCGGGTGGCCGAGCACACATGCGCTGGGCTACTTCCTCTTGAACGGTCACCACCAATAGCCGAGGAGAACGTCGGGCCTCCAGCAGGTGACGCATCACCGCAGAGGTAATGTAGTAGGGGAGGTTAGCAACCACTTTATAGGCCCGTCCCTCTCCCGCGTACCTGTCCACCAGCGTGGCCGGGTCCAAAGCGAGAATGTCTCCTTCCACGACGGTAAGATGGGGGTAATGGTCCAACGTACGGCGCAGGTGGGAGACGAGCTGGGGGTCAATCTCCACCGCAATGACCTGTCCTGCTCGGGCAAGGAGCTGCTCTGTCAGACTCCCCGTGCCCGCGCCGATCTCCAGGACCACATCTTGTGAGGAAAGGCTTGCGGCCGCGACAATGTGATTCAGGTGATGAGGATCGTGTAAAAAATGCTGTCCCCACCGCTTCTTGGGCCGGAAATCCTCCGGCGCCCGGGACCGGACCACGGTTTACTCCAGGGAACGGGTGTGCTCGTCCAGCGTGCTCTCCTCCGAGAGGTAGGGCACCTCCTCTGCCTCCTCCGCTTCCTCCAAACGCGCGATGAACTCGTCCAGCACGTCCCAGTCCGAGGAGGAGGACGTCGAGGAGGCGACAGTTTGCGGACGAGAGCGCACCATCTCCACTTCAACGGCATCCACCGGACGCACTTTGACAGGCTGCAAGCGTTCCGGGGGTGGCGGTTGGCCGGTTTCCAAGTAACGCCGCACGTCCTCCCGGGCTTCCTCGTACAGCTGGAGGAGATCGTCGTCCGTGCCTTTGAACCCCGCGATAATGCGCTGTGAACAGGTTTGACAGCCCAGGAATGCCTTGTAACTGCCCATATCGCAGTGGAGGCACTCGGCCAACCGGATCATCAACAGCGAAAACGCGATCACGTCAGGATGGTCCTCGGGCAGCTGTAGGATATGCTCCATCAAACGCTGCCACTTGGAGCCGCGCAGGTAACGCAGGCCCTTTATGGCTTTATGGGGGAACAGAATTTCACTGTCTGGATACATCGGGCATTGCCCTCACCGGGTTTCACGGATAATACCGTGCACAGCGGAATGCAGGCGAGAATGTAACACCATTGGCCGGTCTTTGTCAAGGGCGGACAGAAAGGAGGGGATGCCACGCTAGGCCTTACCCTTATGGTGTAGTGCGGCCGTTCTCCACCGTGGAGGGTTCCTTTTCCGCCGAGGCATCGGTGACGCCCGGCAGGGTGAAGCTGACGGTCAAACCCTTACCAGGACCCTCGCTCTCGGCCCAGATACGCCCATGATGGCGCTCCACAATCTCCTTACACAGGGCAAGGCCGATGCCCATGCCGCCGTACTGGCGTTTCGCCGTGCTGTCCACTTGGTAAAACCGCTCGAAAATGCGCTCCAACTTGTCCGGAGGCACCCCAATACCCTGATCTGAGACCTGAACGTAAACGGTGCTGTCCTCCCGCCACGCACGCAGGGTAATGGTCCCCCCTTCGGGGCTGAACTTCTGGGCATTGCCCAGGAGATTGTCCAGCACCTGACGCAGGTAATCCTCATTTCCCAGGACATACCCCAAATCATCGGCCAGGTTCACTTCCAGGCGCAGGCCGGCTGCTTCCAGCGTCGGTGCCCAAGCCTTCGCCACCCCATCTAGAAAGGCAGCGAGGTCAAAGGGATAAAGAGCAATTTGAGCTTGGTCCAAGCGCTGGAAGGACAGCAACTGTTCCACCAGGTGAAGCAAGTGCTGAGCGTTTTGCCGGATGATCTCCCCTGCCTCCTGGAGTTCCTCTTCTGAAGTAAAAAATTTCTGGCGTAAAAGGTCAGCATAACCAATGATGAGCGTGAGGGGTGTGCGCAACTCGTGGGAAACGTTGTGGATGAGGTCGGTTTTAATCTGGTTCAACTCCCGCAATTCTTCGTTGATGCGGGCGAGCATATCCGCCTCAGCCTGTATCTGAGCGTACAGGCGACTGTTGTCTAACAGGATGGCTACTTGCTGCGCAATGTGGGGGAACCAACGCTGGAGATCCCGCTGGGAGAAGGGTACGTCGTCGATTCGGGGGCCCAGGACAAAAAAGCCCACCAGTTTGTCTTCCGTACGGATGGGCACTAACGCTTCAGCCTCAAGGGCTTTCAGCGCCTCCCACTCCCGCACCCAAAGGCCGCGAGCTGCCGGCTGTTCTGTCAGTTGCTCCAAGGTGAGGGCGTACGGGAACGTACGTAAGGTTTCGATAAGGGGACTATCCGCCTGAAACGTGACGTTCTGTGCGTCCGCGGACAGGCCGACCGTGGCCACAGGCCGATACACATTACCGAGTTCGTCTTTAAGAATGAGGGCAGCCTGACGAATAGGGAGGGCCTCGGTGATAGCCCGTAAGATATCCTCCCCTACCTCCTGAGGTAAACGCAGCCGCGCGCCCAAACTGCTGAGACGGTACAACAACGTCGTGAAGTCCACGTCGTTGGACAGGTATTGCTCCACAAGGTGCACAATGCGCTGACGTATGGGGGGAATGCTGAGCAGAAGGGTGGCCGTGACAATGGCCACTACGATGCTGGCCAGGAGGCTCACCCCCTGAGAAAGGTGGGCCAGCACGTTTACCACCACGGTGAAGGCTACAATGTACAGAAGGGCGGCGGTTATCAAGATAATACTTCGCCGAATCGCTCGCTGAAGCTGAAGGGGGTACCGTTGACTCAGGTTCAGGGCCATAAGATAGGCTGCCCCTGTCGCAAACAGCTGATCAATGGGGTACGCACTGAAGAGCACGTTGGCCGTGTTGCCAATGATGAGGGCTCCCCAGGTGTAGAGCAGGTAACGAAGACGGATGCGGTAATCCCTATTGGTGACGCGGCGTCTCTCACGCAGGATGAACCACGTGGAACCGTACATCAGGAAGACCCAATAAGGGATGATGAAGAGCACTCCCCAGCCGATGTCCACATAAAGCAGGCCCTCTTCCACCCGGGGGTTGCGCACCACGTAACCCGCAAGGACCAAGATCACCTCCAGCAGGTACGCGACAACTCCCAAGGGGATCAGGCGGATAGCCCGGGGCATGGAGAGGAAGTGCACCGTAAACCCGTAGGCAGTCAAGGGAAGGCTCAGGTTGGCTATGGTGACGATCCGGATCAACACTTCTCCCGCACGGGGGCCCAAGGGAAGGGCCGGCAGGGCGTGCAACAACATGGAAGTAAGGCTCCACACAAACGCGCTGGCCAGGAAGAGCAACTGCCACTGTTCGGCCGGTTCCATCTGACGCCAGGGTTTACGCCGGCGTTGTAAGAACAGGTACAGATACAACAGCGCCGAAAGGGCAGGTATTGCTATCCACAATGTGACCAACAACGGAGGAATAATGATCAGCCATACCGGGATCACGTCAGGTCCTCCAGATCGTCGTGCCGTTCAGCGCCGTTCGCTCTGGGCGATCAACAGCGCGATGGCATCCACAGGGGGCTGAATGCGGGCAGGCTTCAGGTGAGCGAGGTCAGCGCCCTGTTGCAGTCGGTACTGGACGTAGCGCTCAAACGTTCCCGTAGCAAGTACCGTCACCTTCAACGGTTGGTAACCCAGCATGCTCTCCACGTCCTTGTAATCGACCACCATCTCTTTTAGACGTTCGTGCAGCTTATATCGTAACTCATCTGCGTTCAAAGTGACACCGGCCTGGGGTTCAATGTACAAGTGCAGGTAAGGCTGATCCCCCTCAAACTCCTTGGCCACCACCCAGTCCATGTACTTGACGTCCAGCTGGTCTAACGCGCGCAACAGCGTCTTCTCGTCGATGAGACCGGCGAACCCAGAGAGGTCAATGAAGGAGCCGGACCGCCCCACAAACTGGAAACGCGGCAACTGAATCCCCAAAGCGTCGTTGCCAATCCCTACCACTTCCACCAGGTCATGCATGCGATAGCGCAGAAACGGTCCCCCGTAAAAGTTGGTGATAACCACCTCATACCGTTTGCCTACTTCCACTTCATCCATGAGAACCGTGCGTTGAGGGGTAATACCCTCCAGACGCTCCCGCACCCACTCTTCGTGAGGGATGAACTCATAAAAGGCCGTATCCGGCAAAAAATACAGGTCCTGCCGATCCCAGGCCTGGACCGCCATGATACCGGCTTCGGTGGCCGCGTAGATCTCGTATGGCTCAACCCCCCAATAGTATTTGATCTTCTCCCGGAAAAGAAACGTGTCGGTTCCCCCACACTGCAGGCCTTTCAACTGCCACAGGTCACGCGGGAGGATGTAGTCACGTCCTTCCCGTCGGGCCGTCAACACCGCCCGCCCAATACGCCACAGAACTTTGGGGTGTAACATGGAGAGGGAAAATCGCCGCTCCTGTTGGCCCTGTTCGAACATCTCCCCCATACGTACGAGGACGATGGTCATCGCGCCCAAAAGCGCCATACCATCCCGCATGGCCAGCTCAAATACCCGACGGGTACGCTCGTGAAAGGTGAGTTGCTCGGTTTCATCCAGGGGAGGGATGAAGTGATAATCAAAGAACTCACTGCTGGCCATCAAGGCCAGCCCACTGATGAAGGGACGAGGCGGGAGGTTGGAAGCGACCACATCGCCCGGACGGATGCGCACGTCGCCTCGCGTCTGGGCCGCGCACAAGATCCCGACGGTGATGCTGCACACACCCAGGTGTTCGTACATCTCCTCGGTATAGGGAACCCACTTGGGGCTGCCGCCCAAGCCCGACGTGCGTGCCCAATCCTTGATGGGACGGGATAAAATGTCGTTCGGCCGTCCTTGCAAGTAAGGTTCGTAGTCCGAATAGACGGTCAAAGGTACTTGCTCCCGCATGTTTTCCACCGCTAATTCGTCCACGATGTCCCCAAAAATGTGCCTCCACAAGGGACTTTTTCGGCCCAAGTCCAGCTGTTCCTGTAACAGACGCCGCTGAATGGCCATAAATTGCTCGAGGGACAAGTCCAGAAAACCGCAGTGACGTTGCCATGCCCGTTGAAACTCCCGTCGCCTGACCAAATCGCTGGTCTTCTCCCGGTACCGCTTCATGGTTGCCTCCTCCACGTGGCCCAGGCCGCTTTCATGCTGGCCCGTGTCGGGATCAAAAAGGGGGTGGTGTGCCTGTATTCGGCATATCCCACAAAACGCCGGGGCAGGGTCCAGCGATCCTGCACCCATACTACGAGGAGCTCCAACAGAAACCACACAACGCTTAAACGTACCACTTCAGGCCCAGGGAAGGCAAGCACCCACCCGATAAGAAAAAGCCCCATCCACAACGCGCCCGGATGTCGGCACAACGCGTACGTCCCCTCCTGAATCAACCCATTCCCGGCACCCGCGGCCTGACGACGCTGCCGCCAGGGAATCTCGAGGACCACCGAATAAACCAACAAGACAAGACCTAAGCATAAAAGTATCCCTCCTAACAAGCGCACGCCCAACGGCCAGATCCACCGCGTCCGCCCGAGGGTCACCTTTACCAGAACACCGGCCAGCACCAACGCGCTCACCACGTTGACCCCTCGCACCCAGTGAGGGTGTCGTACTAACGGCGGCAGATCGACCAGCACCCAGGCGCCGAATCCCAGGACACTGAGCAGAATGGTCCCCCATTCCTGTGGCGTGGACGGCCAACCCACGGATGTTCCACCTCTCAACTTTCCGGACGTGTCTACCTATCCCTCGGGGGATTGAAAAAACGATTACCCGGCCGCTGTGTGTCTACTACTTGTTGGACGGTGGAACCCTTCGTAAGGCGAGGATAGCCCTCGCGTCTTGCGAGGCCGTATCCTCCATCCCACCCTACCCCTTTCTCCTCCCAGCGAATTTAGTGTACCCCATGAGGTGAGGACGAGGCAAGGCACGCGTCCGCAGCACGGGCCCATCACGCGGCACCCCGGTTCAATCGTGCACTGCCCAGAAAGCCCAACACGCCACCACCACACCCACAAAACGCCCCTGGAACAGCTGAGGAGGGATTACGTACCCCTGCTCACCTAGAGTATAATAGAGCCGCCGACAGGATTACCGTAAAAATCGACCAGAGCGTACAGGCGACCGCAGGAGGTGCTTCATGCCCCAGCTGATCGGTTTTCTCACCAGTTCCAGCGTGTTCCTTATCCTTTTGATCTTGCTTCTCTCCTCGGCCATCAAAATCGTACAGGAATACGAGCGTGGTGTCATCTTCCGATTAGGTCGTTTCGTGGGCGTACGTGGGCCGGGTCTCTTTCTGATCATCCCCATTGTGGACCGCATGGTAAAAGTGGACCTGCGGGTGGTGACCTTGGACGTGCCCTCACAGGAAGCCATTACCCGGGATAACGTGACCGTAAAGGTGAACGCAGTGGCCTACTTCCGGGTTGTGGATCCGGCCGCTGCCGTAATTAACGTGGAAGACTATCAACGGGCCACCTCCCAAATCGCCCAGACAACGTTACGAAACGTCATCGGGCAATCCGAGTTGGACGAGATCCTCGCCCACCGGGAGAAGATCAACGCAGAGTTGCGCCGCATCATCGACGAGGCCACGGAGCCGTGGGGGGTACGAGTGGAGATCGTGGAGATCAAGGATGTAGAGCTGCCTCCTGGCATGCAACGAGCCATGGCTCGCCAGGCCGAAGCGGAGCGTGAGAAGCGGGCCAAGATCATTCACGCGGAAGGTGAGTTCCAGGCCGCGCGCACCCTGGCCGAAGCAGCGAACGTGATCAGCCAGAGCCCGGCAGCCCTTCAGCTGCGTTATCTCCAGACCCTGACGGAAATCGCGGTAGAACAGAATTCGACTATCATCTTCCCGGTTCCGCTGGAGTTGATCGACGTGTTTTTGAGGAATCTACCTACGGCCAAGAATGACACGTCATCCCCGGAGCTGTCCGGTGGTGAGACGCCCCGCTAACGCGGGCGTTGACACGCCCCCAACGCGCCCCTTTCCGGGCAGAGCGGGCACCTTCCTTGCTCGATGGGGAAGCTACCGGGAGAGGCAAATATGGTGAACACGGTGTACATCGCGGTGATCGGCCAAGGACAAAACCCAGGTGATCCACCGCTCCCCCCTGCGGTGCTGGACGCGGCCTACCGTGTGGGCCGGAGGATTGCAGAGGCCGGCGCCGTGCTAGTGTGTGGTGGGCTGGGGGGCGTAATGGAGGCAGCCGCCCGGGGAGCACACGACGCGGGTGGGGTCAGTGTGGGGTTTATCCCGGGATTGGACCGTCAGGCAGCCAACCCTTACCTCACGTACGTTTTTCCTACCGGCCTGGGAACCCTGCGCAATTTCCTGATCATTCGCAGCGCCCAGGCAGCCATCCTTATCGCCGGTGGCGTAGGCACCCTCCAGGAGGCCACCATCGCGTACGATCACCGGGTGCCTGTCATCATGGTCCGCGGCACAGGCGGGTGGGCCGACCGCCTGCCGGCCCTCTTGCTCGACGGGCAATACCTGGATGAACGACGCAAAGTAGCCTTTCACACAGCGGACTCTCCGGAAGAAGCGGTGTACCTTGCACTGCGCTTGGCCCCTCAACACACACCAAGTGCACCCTTTTCACCCTAGGAGAGAAGATAATGACGGAACCTTTACCCACATTTGTGGAAGCATTTCATCTGCTGCCCGAGGTAGCGCAGGCACTCAGTCAAGGGCGACCGGTAGTGGCCCTGGAATCCGCCCTGATCACGCACGGCTTGCCTCACCCCGAAAACGTCCACATCGCTCGTGAGATGGAAGCCATTGTGCGTGATGCCGGGGCCACGCCGGCTACCATCGCCTTAATCGAAGGGCGCATTCACGTAGGGGTGAGCGCCGAAGGTCTAATGGCCTTAGCCCAACACCCACACCCGGAAAAGATCTCCCTGGCCAACCTGGGCATCGCGCGGGCACGAGGATACACGGGGGGGACAACGGTCGCGGCCACCATGTGGATTGCTCACCAGGTAGGGATTCAGGTGTTTGCCACCGGAGGTATCGGCGGCGTCCACCCGGGGCGGATCGACGTGTCGGCCGACTTACCCGCACTGGCCACCCTGCCGGTGGCCGTGGTGTGTGCGGGCATGAAGAGCTTACTGGACGTTGAGGCCACCCGAGAATGGCTGGAAACCTACGGTGTGCCCGTTATCGGGCTGGGCACGGATGAGATGCCGGGGTTTTACACCCGCAGCGCAGGGGTACCGGTAGATATCCGGGTGGAGACGGTCGCAGAGGCCGCGTATTACATTCAAGAGCATTGGCATCTTGGCTTGAAGGGAGGCGTGCTGGTCACCGTCCCGCTCTCGGAGAAGGACGCCCTTACCCCAGACGAGGTTGCAACAGCCCTGGCCCAAGCGGAAGCTGAAGCACGGGCGCAGGACATTCAAGGCAAGGCAGTCACGCCGTACATCCTGGCAACTCTGGCCCGTCTGACAGGCGGCCGTTCGGTACAGGCAAACCTGCAACTGTTACGTCAAAACGCTCGGGTTGCGGCACAACTGGCCGTCCTCCTGGCCGCCGAGATTGAGCGGCCGCGCCCGGATCGCCCGACCTTCGGATCCTGATCCCTCCGGCATAGCGTCGCAGCGGCCACACCTCCCTGTACCGCCGGGGCGCAGCTCTCCTTCCCAAGACTTGCTATCGCGACACGGGAGTAAGAGCCCACGCCGGCTGCGGGAGATGGGCCTCACGTGGTGGGCGGTGAGCGTCTTCCTCCCCTTCGACCGCCAACGACAGCGCGACCGCCACCTCATCACAGCGGTGAAATTTAGGACAGTACACACACTCGCTCCAGATTTTAGGGGAGAGGGCCCACCGATCCACCACCTCGAATCCCAGGCGTTCAAAGAACGCCTGTTGCAATGTCAGTGCGGCAACCTGTTTAATTCCCTCCTGACGCGCCACATCCACCAAGGTGTGCACCAGACGCGCACCGATACCTTGCCCTTTGCGGTCTGGCGCGACGGCCAGAGACCGGATTTCCGCCAATTCTGGGGACAGGCGCGCCAGTGCAGCACACCCCACCACCTTACCGTCGGCTTCGGCCACAATCCACGTCTTCAGGGTACGCCGCACTTCCTCCGAACTGCGGGGAAGCATAAGGTTCTGGGCCGCGTATCCGTTTACCAGCGTAACAATCTGGGGAATATCCTCTTCCCGCGCCGGCCGAATCGCAACCTCTGAAGCGGCTTCCGAACTCATGAGAACGTCTCCTCCACCAGGGATTGGAACCGTTGCAAGGCTTCGGCCACTTCCTCTTGGGAAATGATGAGGGGGGGCACCATACGCATAACATTCGGTCCCGCGTTTACCAACACCAAACCGTAATCCAACGCACGTTGTACCAGAGGGCTCACATCGCGGTCGAACTCAACACCCACCATCAACCCTTGCCCTCGGATGTCCACGACGTGGGGCAACTCCAGTTGCCGGAGTCCGTGCAGCAATTGTCGTCCGCGCTCGCGCACGTGCGCCAGGAGTTCGGTATCTGCCAGCCGTGACACCACGTATTCGGCCACGGCACTGACCACGGCGCCCCCACCGAAGGTAGTGGCATGGTCCCCCGGTGCCATCACCTCGGCGACCTTTTGGCTCATCAAAGTGGCTCCCATAGGTAAACCGGCCGCCAACGGCTTGGCCACTGTCATCAAATCGGGCGTCACGTTATACCACTCGTGAGCCCACAGACGCCCCGTGCGCCCCAGCCCACATTGGACTTCATCAAAGATGAGCAACGCGTCGACGGCCGCGGTCGCCTCACGCAACGCCCGCAAAAATTCCGGGGTGGCCGGCCGGATCCCCCCCTCGCCCTGAATAGGTTCCACAATCACCGCGCATACGTCCTCGGTAATGGCGCTCCGGGCAGCTGTCGGGTCATTAAAAGGGACGATGCGAACGTCCGGCATCAGGGGGCGAAACGGATCCTGATAATGAGGTCGTGGCGTCACCGCGAGGGCCCCCATGGTCCGACCGTGAAAAGCTCCCTCAAAGGCCACAACAATGGTCTTTCCCTCTCCATGGCGGACACGCGCATACTTGCGGGCAAACTTGATGGCGGCCTCATTGGCTTCCGCGCCCGAGTTACAGAAGAACACCTTATCCGCGAAGGAATGATCGCACAGCAATTTGGCCAGGCGCACGTGAGGTTCCGTGTGGTACAGGTTGGAAACGTGGATCAGGCGCTGGGCCTGTTCGGCCATACGCCGGGGAATTTCAGGGTCACCATAGCCCAACGCGTTGACCGCAATGCCCGCGACCAGATCCAGATAGGCGTTGCCATCGCTGTCATAGAGCCATACCCCCTCCCCGCGGACAAAGACCACCGACGGGCGCTTATACACCCCCAGCACATAGGCCTGCTCCCAAGCGATGACCGTTTGGGCGTCCATGGGTGTTCCCCTCCTCTTCCTGGCCTCAAACAGGCCGTTTTTCCCAAATGATGGCCGTCCCCCGATTGTCCACCAGGCCCTTCAAGTCGGTAATCACCGCCTGCCCAACGCCGGCCTCCACCGCGGCCACCGCGGAGCGCACCTTTGGAATCATCCCCCCTTGAATAATCCCCTCTTCGATCCAGGCCTCTGCCTGTACCAGCGTAATGGCCCGTACCGGCTGACCGGCAATGAGGACGCCGGGGACATCACTGATAAAGTACAGCCGCTCCGCCTGCACGGCAGCGGCAATGGCCTGCGCGACATGATCCGCGTTAACGTTATACGTTAGACCATCCTCCCCCAGGGAGATGGGCGAAATCACCGGTACCAACCCCGCGTCCAACAACGTGTAGAGCAGCTCCGGGTGCACCGCGCGCACTTCGCCGACCCGCCCCAGGTCCCCCAGCGGGTGCCACATCTTCTCCACCCGCACTAACCCCGCATCCACCCCACTGATGCCCACCGCAGGGACCCCCGCCTTCAACAGCAGTGCCACCAGGCGCTTGTTCACCAAACCGGAAAGTACGGCTTCCGCCACATCGAGGGAGTCCTCATCCGTTACCCGCAGGCCTTCCACGTAACGGGGCTCCAGGCGCAACCGTTCTTGCCACGATTGAATGGCCTTGCCCCCTCCGTGAACCAGGATGATGCGATGTTTCTGGACCAAGGTGTGCAGGGTGTCCCGCAATTCGGCCAGGAAGGACACGTCGTCCAGCTGACGCCCGCCGATCTTCACCACGTAGATGTTGGTGGGCTGAACCTGACTCACCTCTGTGACCATGCTCGCCTCCTGCACCCTCTCCTCCCTACCCAAACCCAATGACATACTACCCCCCTCAGGCACCTAAGTGGAGCAAACCGGTGCGCTCATCCCATCCCAGCATCAAATTCATGTTCTGAACAGCCTGACCGGCTGCCCCCTTCAACAAATTGTCGATGCTGCTGGTAATAATCCACTGACGCTCTCGCACCGGCGTAAGGCCGATGACACAAAGGTTGGTGTGCTGGGTGTGGCGCAACGTGGCCACTTGTCCCAGAGGCAGCACCCGCACGAAGGCCGCATCCCGATACGTCTGGGTGTACAGCGCGTGGACCTCCTCCGGGGACAGAGGCTCCCGTAACGTGACGTAAATGGTGGACAGAATGCCCCGATTGACAGGCAACAAATGAGGGGAGAAGGTGATCACCGGTGTCCAATCTCGTCCCACATCCCCCAAGACGCGCTCCATCTCCGCGATGTGTCGGTGAGTATAACCGATGTTGTAGGGGCTCAAGTTCTCGTTGGCCTCCACAAAATGGGTGGTTAACTTGGGCTTACGCCCGGCCCCGGAAACGCCGGATTTGCTGTCCACGATGATATGAGGGCTCAACACACCTGCCCGTGCCAGCGGGTACAGCGCCAGGTTCACCGAGGTAGGATAACACCCTGGATTGGCCACCAGCCGAGCCCCACGAATGGTCTCCCGGTAGACCTCCGGCAAGCCATACACCGCGTGCGAGAGCAATTCCGGAGCCCTGTGGGCCACACCATACCATCGGGCGTAAGTTTCCGGTTGGGGCAGGCGAAAATCCGCGCTCAAGTCGATCACCCGACACCCGGCCGCGTACGCCTGCTGAACGACCTCCATCGCAGCACCGTGGGGCAGACAACAGAAGACCACCTCCCTGCCTGTCAGGGTCACTTCCTCCCAGGGAACCAGCACATCTTCATCGAGCACAGGCGCGACCTCCGCCAGACGTCGCCCCGCGGCACTTTCGGAGGTCATCCACGCCACCTGTACTCGGGGGTGCCTCTTCAACAAGCGTACCAGTGTCAAACCGGTATACCCGGTGGCGCCCACTATACCGACGGCCACTGCCCCGTTTGCCTCGCCGTCCATGCCGCCTCCGCCTCCTTGACCAGACCGCATGTTCTGAAGCCCTCACCCTCTCTCCATCCCCTCCCTTCCGCCCAATTTGGGAGGGAGTGAGGGCCCTAATAAACAAAAATCCCCTCCGTCTGGAGGGGTGCTCTTATCCTGCTGTTGATACCGTCAACCCGCGCACGCACCGCCAGACGGCTTAACCGTCCGGATTCCCCCTAGGGCTCCTAGGGACGGGGCGGAACACGTGCGCGTCCATCCTGTGCCTCGACACTATCTCCCTTGACTCGCGTTTCCCATTAGTGTACTTCGAAACGACGGGGCTGTCAAAATACGTGCCCGGTGAGGAGTCGAGCGATGAGTCATCACGTCCGGCGATTGTAGAATCACCACTTTGGGCAGAGTTTTTCCTGTGGCAAGGAGCCGGGTATAATCTCCCCCGCCATGAAACACGAGGAGAATACGATTTACGCCGCGGACGGCACAAGATACTGCCGGTCGTGCGGTACCCGGGTAGCCCAAGCAGCGACAACCTGTTTCTTCTGTGGCGCGGACCTGCGCCAGCGTCCTCGCCGTCGCTGGTGGCCGGTGGCCGAATTGTTGGCCCTGGCCCTGGTTCTCTTTCTGGGCTGGAGCTGGTGGCAGGTTAACGGGACGCCGGTAGCCACCCCTTCCCCCACCCGGGTACACC
>WFWT01000003.1 GCA_015490995.1 Anaerolineae bacterium
CACCTGCGAGACCTCTACCGGGAGAAGGTTCCGGCTGCCGTGCACGTGATCAACGGCTTTGGCAAGAGCGTGGGCCTGCCCCAGGTACGCGAACTCGGCGTCCTGGAAACGCCCATCGCGCTGACCAGCACGTTAAACGTGCCCCGGGTAGCGGATGCGCTTATCACGCTGGCCCTGGAAGCCAATCCCTACATTGGGGTTGGAGAGGACGCGCGGGGGCGTCCCGGTTACGCCACGGTGAACCCGGTGGTGGGTGAAACCAACGACGGTTACCTCAACGACGTACACGGACGTCCTCTCGGGTTGTCACATGTCCGGGAAGCTCTGGCCCAGGCGACCACGGGCCAGGTGCCGGAAGGGAGTGTGGGCGCAGGTACGGGCACCACCGCGTTTGGGTGGAAAGGAGGCATCGGCACGGCCAGCCGGGTGTTGCCCCCTCACCTGGGCGGCGGCACGGTGGGCGTTCTGGTGCAGACGAACTTTGGCCGGCCGGAGGAACTGACCTTCCTGGGAGTGCCGGTAGGCGCCTTTCTCACCCCACCCAACGTGCAGTCTGAACCGGGGGCGGGCTCACTGGGCGGCTCGGTCATGATCGTTATCGCCACCGATCTTCCACTCAGTCCCCGACAACTAGGTCGCCTCGCGCGACGGGCAGCCTTTGGCCTTGCACGCACGGGCAGCATATGCCACGCGGACAGCGGTGATTTCGTTATTGCGTTCTCCACCGCGTACACCATCCCTGAACGTGCACCCGCGCCTGTGGTTGAACGCCCACTGGTCACAATGGAGGCCCGCGTGTTAAACGTTGCTTTTCTGGCCGTGGTAGAGGCCGTGGAAGAGGCCGTACTCAACAGCTTGACTACGGCCACCACAGTGGTCGGTCGGGATGGGCACGTGCGTTATGCACTGCCCCTGGACGAACTGGTAGCCCTGGTTCAGCGGTACACCCCCCTCGGGTGACCACCCCCGTGGAGCCCGACGCTGCCTTACAGTCCCAGGATCAGACGGGCCGTTTGCAGGTAAATGAAAAGGCCGGTCGCGTCCACCAACGTACTCATGAAGGGGCCGGAAACCACAGCAGGATCGATGCCCACCTTGTGGGCAACCAGCGGCAAAATAGCGCCTACAGTGGTGGCCCAGAGGATGATAAGTACCAGGGCTGTGGCCACCGACTGCGCCACCGGCAAGGGAATGCCCCATGTCATTGCCCGGATTACCCCAACGCCGGCCATGATGGCGCCCAATATCAGGCCGACACGCAGTTCATGCCAAACCACCTCCAACACATCTCCGAGATCGATCTCGTCCACGGCCAGGGCACGGATAATGGTAGCAGTACTCTGAGAACCGGCGTTGCCACCGGTGCCGATGAGCAGGGGGATAAAATACGTGAGCTCCACAAAACGGGAGAGCTCTCCCTGAAACATGCGCAGAACGGTGCCGGTAAGGCTGGCGGTGACAAACAGGAGCAGCAGCCAACCCACCCGTTTGCGCACCACCTCTAGGGCAGGAGTGTCCAAATAAGGGCGATCCAGAGGCTGGGAGCCCCCCAAGCGCTGGATGTCCTCAGTCGCCTCCTCTTCGACCACATCGATGATGTCATCGGAGGTAATAATGCCAATGAGGCGTCCTTGCTCATCCACCACCGGTAGGGAAAGCAGGTCATAGCGGGCAAAAATGCGCGCCACCTCCTCCCGATCCACGTCCGAAGTAACACTGATGACGTCGGAGTCCATAATGTCCATCAGGCGGGCATCCGGACGAGCCCGGATGAGATCGTATAAGCTCACCAGGCCTACCAGGTGTCCGTACCGGTCCACCACGTAGAGGTAGAAGATATTGTCCGGATCGGCAGAAGGGGCTAACCGGCGGACCGCCTCCAGGGCTTCGGCTACGGTCATGCGCCTGCGCAAGGCGAGAAACTGCGTCGTCATTAAGCCGCCGGCGCTTTCATCCGGGTAACGAAGCAACGGACGGACTTCCTCCGGGTCTTCGAGCTCGGCCAGAATGCGAAGACGCTGGTCAGGGTCCAGGTCGAGGAGAAGGTCCGCGGCTTCGTCGGGCTCCATTTCGTCGACGATAGCCGTGAGGGTATCTTCGGGGAGCGTGCGGGCCAGATCAGCCGCTTCCGGGTCCGCCAGTTCCTCCAGCACGTCTGCGGAGGTGCTGGGATCCATGTGTTCTAACAGCGTGCGTTGTTCCTCCTCCTCCAGCTCGGCAAAAATTTCGGCCAATTCACCGGGCCAAAGGTCTTCCAACAGCGCGGCTGCCTCCTCTGCCCGCCCTTCCTGAAGCAAGGAACGCACGCGGTCCAACAGCGCGTCCAAAACAACGGCCCGCTCCTTCATGGTTCGCCTCCTGCTATCCCAGGAGGTCAGGAGCGGGCCGTCGGACAAGCGAACCCATCACATCCCGTCAGGGCGGTCTGTCGATCCGTCCGTCGGACCGCCCCTGTCCTCCTGGAATGATGTGCTGTTTTCGGTTTCCACAGGTTTGCCAGGCTGTCTCCCACCGGTAGGAAGTCCGGATGGGATAGCTATGCAACCATGATGCGCTTATGCCGTCCATCGGTCTCCTTGACCACACCCCTACGTCGCCCAACAGGCTTATGGGATTGTCACGCCTTCCGGACCGGGCATGGCAAACACCACGCCCGCCACAGAGCTCTCAGAACAAGGTGTTTTGAGGGGGTACTGGATTATATGAGGGCATTAGCTCATCGTCAATTCAGGCCGGAGATAGGGTGTACGGTTTTCAGAGGCCGACTAGACAATTCGGTTAACCAATGGCAGCAGAGAAGATCACCGGCACAGGGCCCGAGCCACGCACGCCCGTGTCCGGGTCGGGGCAGGGGAGGCCGGCATACGGGTACCTAAATGCGCTCCACGCGTTCCACAGGGATAACAAAAATCAGTGCCCCGCCGACCTCTACCTCTATCGGCTGTGCGTAGGCCATCTCCTCACCAAAGCCCGCCGGCGGCAACGGGTGAACGTACTGGGTCCGCCGACGACAGGTGTCCCGGATAAGGGCGATGACGTCGTCCACATGGGCATCATCTACGCCGATAAGAAACGTTGTGTTACCCTGGCGGAGGAACCCTCCGGTAGACGCGACCCGTGTGGCCCCGAAGCCGGCTTCGGTCAACCGCTCGGTGAGACGGGCAACATCGTCGTTATGGACTATGGCCAGGATCAACTTCATCGCCGGACCACCCCAACTTCTCGGCCACAATGTGCCGGATACGTGCGTGCAACGTGGCCACATCCTCTCGCGCGTCCAGTACGTGCCACCGGTGGGGGTCGGCGGCGGCCAGCGCGAGGTACCCCGCTCGCACGCGTTCGTGATACGCGACCACTTCCTGCTCCATGCGGTTCCACTCGGCCTGGTTGCCCCGCTTACGGGCCAACCCTTCGGCCACCGGGATGTCCAGCAAAAAGGTTATGTCCGGCACCAAGCCCCTGGTGGCGAAACGGGTAATGGTTTGCAACACCTCCAGGTCCACACCCCGGCCGTAACCTTGGTAAGCCAACGTGGAATCCGCGTAGCGGTCACACACCACCACGCCGCCCTGTTCAAGGTGAGGGCGGATCACTTCCTGGACCAATTGCGCCCGCGATGCCGAAAAGAGCAACACCTCCGCTTCTACGGTAAGTGCCCGGGTGGTTGGCGACAGGAGCAGGGATCGAATGCGATCCCCGATCTCTGTGCCGCCCGGTTCCCGGGTGGCCAACACGTTGACCCCCCGGGTGCGCAACCACGATACGAGCAGGCGAACCTGGGTGCTTTTGCCGCTGCCTTCGGGGCCCTCAAAGGTGATGAATATCCCCACCCCACCTTACTCCCGGTAGATGCGCACCCGCCGATGGGGTTCGCGACCGTAACTGTGGGAGATGAGGTTATACGAACGGGCCAGCTCGTGCTGGAGTTTGCGAATTTCAGGCGATGCGGGCCGAAGTTCGACCACAGGCGCACCCGCCAGCACCTTTTGGATCGCCTCCTCCGCCTCGGCCAGGGCTGCGGCTACCGGATCTGCCTCTTCATCCCGGCGCAGGGCGAACAGATCGGCCAGCAGCATTTCCATCTGAGTCACAGTGTTGGAACGCAACACGTACACGGGCACGCCCCGACGTTCCGCCTCCGCAATGGGTTGAGGGCGCTTGCGGAAGTGATTCTTCAGCGTGAGCACAATGTCTGCCGAGCGCAACTCGTCCACCAGCTCAATGTCCACTCCCAGATTGCGGGCGGCTTGACGCAACCGGTTCTGGCCCACACCGTAAGGATAAATGTGCAGCACCCGAGGGCGCACCGCGACATCAACGGTGGTCGGTTCCGATGAAGCCCCTTCCCCTCCGACCCCGTGACGTGCCAAACGCTCACGCCGGGCCGCTTCACTGCTCATGGAGCTAACCTCAATGTGCACTCGCCCTTCCGCGTCCCGGTAACGGATCTCGGGCATCAATGAGCGACCTCGCAACAGGGCATCGACTGCTTCGGCCACATCGTGGTGGACGACCATCCGGTTGCGGTCTTTGATCTCGATGAGCACATCAAACGTTGGGGGCGCACGGCGTTCGAGCACGGTCTTCTGGGTGCCACGCCGGCGGGCTTCCTCATCGCTCAAGGTCACACTCTCCACACCACCGACCAGGTCGGAAAGGGTGGGGTTCATCAGCAAGTTTTCCAGGGTGTTACCGTGGGCCGTGCCGATCAACTGCACCCCTCGTTCCGCGATAGTGCGGGCGGCTACGGCTTCCAGCTCACGCCCAATTTCATCGATGATGATGACCTCCGGCATGTGGTTTTCCACCGCCTCGATCATCACCTCGTGCTGCAGTGCCGGCGTAGCCACCTGCATCCGACGGGCGCGCCCAATTGCCGGGTGAGGAATGTCCCCATCACCGCCGATCTCGTTGGACGTGTCCACGATCACCACCCGCTTTTTCTCCGCCAGAACGCGCGCGGCCTCTCGCAGGAGGGTGGTCTTTCCCACACCGGGACGGCCCAGCAACAACACGTTCTTGCCGGACTCAATGATGTCCTGAATGATGTCAATGGTGCCATACACGGCCCGTCCAACCCGGCACGTGAGACCGACGATCTTCCCCTGACGGTTGCGGATACACGAGATCCGGTGCAGGGTCCGCTCAATACCGGCACGGTTATCCGCGGTGAACTCACCGATACGGTTCACCACGTAATCAATGTCCTCCTGCGTTACCTCTCGGTCCAAAAGTCGGACATCGCCGTCGGTAAACCGGGCCTCGGGCACACGGCCCAGGTCCAACACGATTTCGATAAGTTCATCCGCCCGGTTTGCCAGGCGAATGGCATCGGCAATATCCGGCGGCAACACCGCCAGCAATGCGTCCAGGTCATCTGTAATGCGCTTTGTTTCCACCTTCATCCTGTCCTTACATTCCGTGTCTTGGCGCACGGTCGCCTTAATGATCCTCACATCCTCCTCAGTTGCGACCGGCAAGGCCCCCTTTTGCACACGCCACGGGTGAACACCCCACCGTTGCCGGTCACAAGCTCTCACGGTCAAGTGTATCTCCACTGTTTTGTACGATTTTCAACAAGTGCCGGTTCTCCCGGACAGCAGCCACACCGGCACGGATGAGCCGTAGGCAGCTCCACGGAGCGAGAAAACGCGGGTTCACCACCTATGTCCAGCCAGGAAAGGACGCTCTGGGTGGTGGTGGCATCGGCCTGGAGGGCAACGGCCAAGTGACGGACCAGCAGGGTACGTTCGTACACGGGCACAAAATCCAACGTGTCCAATACCCCTGCCACCCCACCCACGTGCTGGGGCACGGTGCAATACACCGGCCCCTGCCAGCCGAGGGTGGCCTTATGGACCCCCCACGCCACAAAGGATCGCACCGCGTCTCCTTGGGTGGGGTCGACGAGAAAGCGCACCCATCGTCCCCGCGGCCCAAACCGCACCGCAATGGCCCCGACCAGCCCCTCATCGAGCTCCCAGAGGTAGATCCGGTTATCCGGCCTTGGGGTCCAGGTATAGGGGATGGTCAAACCGTTCTGTGCGGTGAACCCTTCGGCCATGGCAATGACTTGCGGGGTTAACCGCTGCCACAACCGCCGAAACTCCCATGCGTCTTCCGGCCGGTAAGGGCGTGATCGGCCTACGGTCACCGACGCGGCCGGGACTGCTTGCGCGCGGTAATAAATGACTTCGTGGCTGTAGGGCCGAAACCCTTCCTCCTGGAAAAGAGAGATCAGGGGACTTTCCCCGGGCAACGCCACGTACAAGCGATATACTCCCTTGTGGACGGCGTCCCGCACGGCCTGGTGCAGGAGACGGTGCCACACCTCTAAGTCCGGTCCAGCCAGGGCGTCGGCCGGGGTTAGGAAACTTACATCCCACTCAGGTCGGTCCTCACGGCGGACGGTCTGGAGGAAGTACCACGCGTGTCGGGCCCGAACATGTCCCACATATGTGCGCACATCGGGGATCACCCAAGAACGAAGGGCCAACCGAAGAAGGGGATAGCCTGCAACCAGATACCGTTCCAGATCCAGATACTGCCCTCGTCCCTGCAGCCGCCACAGCCGCAGGATATCTCGCCATTGCAATGTACGAATCAAGGGATGAACCTCATTCCCTAGCAATCTCGCCCCCACTAATCTTGCTTACCCGCCTCGGGGCCGGTATACGACCACCGGCACGACACCACAAATCGTGGGTGTTCCCCGTTGATGGTTTGCTCTTTCATGCCGTCTCGAGGTGAGACCACCAACGCACGTGTACCGGCCACCGCGCTTGGCCGTTTAATCAATAAGGTATTTTACCCTGTTCCTGGAGAGGAGGCCAAATTGGGGAAGCAATACCACAACCAGGGTGTGCACTGCACGTGTGCCAACCCAGCCGGGCCGGGAGGTGGTGCTCTCCCGGCCCGGCTTCATGCATGTTACCGTTGGATGAAGGTAATGTAGACCCGTTGGGTTAACGCTGTGCGGTTAATGGCTTGAGCCGCTATCGGTCCAATACGGGTGCCGTCGAAGAGGGACACGATCTGATAGTAGTAGACCTGTCCCGGGGTCACGTTGGTATCCCGATAGGTGAATATGGCATACGTACCGTCCAGGTTGCCGGGGTATACCGGATATGGCGTCAGTAAGACGTACTCCCCGTTGCGTTGGGTGGCCCGGTAGATGTAAAAGCCGTAACGGGCACTCTCACCACGCGTGTACCAGCGCAGTTCGATGTACGTAGCCGCCGGGACCGTTTCCACCTGGAGGACCTCCACCGAGGTGGGCAAAGTGTACCCGACGTCCAGGTCGTCCACCACGTCGCCACAGGTCAGGGGACCTACCTGATACACGCGCGGGGTGGAATTGCCCATGCCGTCCACCGGGGCCACCTCTACGGTGTACGTTCCCGGCGGCAGGTTGGTAAAGGTGAAACGGCCCTCGTAATCGGTAAACTCCACCCAGGTTTGGCCGAAGGTGTTGGTAGCTGTCACCGGCACGCCGCCGATGCCCAACGTTTCCGTGGCATCTCGCTGACCATCGCCATCGGTGTCCAACCAGGCGACACCGCTGAGGGTGATGGGCTGGGCGTAACCGAAGTCGGCGCCCAGATAGGTGATGCCTTCAGGGAGAACTACCTGGACAGGGTTATTGGTGGTTGCCACAAGCCCCAGAGTGGTGGTTTCATCCACCCACACCCAGTACGTCCCCCCGCTGAGGCCCGCGAACGCGTAAGTACCATCAGCGTCAGAGAAGGTTTGGCCGACCAGCGCGTCCGTCGCGGGGTCAAACATCCCGTCCCCGTTGTCCCGATAGAGGAAGAGGCGCACATTGGCCAGGCCGGGTTCACCTGGATCCAGAACACGGTTGCCGTTGCAGTCCAGCCAGACACGGTCACCGATTACGCCGGTGGCCGTGATAACCACGACGCTTGCGGTGTCCTCATCGCCCGGTACGGGCTGGCCAAAGGACTCCGCCCCGTCCACAATGGCCCGGTTCTGACAATCCTCCCCGTCGGCGATCACCTGCAGTGGCACCCGCACGATGAAGGACTCGCCCGGTTCCAGATAACGGCCAAAGGAGAGGACCAAGTTCAGCCATTCGATGCGTCCGGGCTCGCTGGACTGCTCCGGCGGGGACGCGGTTTTAGGCAGGTAGCGATAACATGCCGCATCGTACACGTCTACCAGAGGCACTTTGGTCAAGGCCGTATTGCCGGTATTGCGCACCTCAATCTCGAAGATAACCGTATCTCCTATCTCCGCCGTGCCATCAGGCGGGGATACCACCCGCTTGTCCACATCCACCTGGGTGGTAGTGGTTCCTCCCGGCACACGGAAGCCAAAGTCATGTTCAACGGCACCACCGGTCGGCAGCACCACCGGCCACGGGTTAGGCGGGGTGACCAGCACCGCGCCCAGGGGCAAGTCCAGATCCACCTCGTCTACTTCGACTTTATAGCTGCCAGGCGGCAAATTATAGAAGCAATAACGCCCCGCCCCATCGGAATTAGTGGCCTGGATAAGGTTATTTCCTCCGTCCAGAAGCCGGACCAAAACGGCAGGTAGCGGCAAATCACCGGCATTAAACAGGTTGTCCTCATTTACATCCAGGAACACATCACCACAAATGCGGCCGGTCACCACCGGTCGTGTCGGTGTAGGGGTGGGAGTCCAGGTGGGCGTGGGTGTAGGAGTCACCGTGCTGCCGGGCACCAGCGCGAAGTGGAGGGAGAGAATCTGCTGGCAAGGGTGGGTCAGGGTGATGTTATGCACGGTGTTGCCGATCACGGTATAGCCAGCGGGTGGCACCACGGTGATGGTGTAATTCCCCAACGGAAGCCCGCCAACTTGCCACCACCCGTTAGCGTTCGTCGTGGCTGTAGTGTTCACCGGCCCGGAAATAAGTACCGTAACGCCTGGGATGCCGGGTTCTACCGGGTATTGGTATGTGCCGTTCATGTTCTGGTCCAGGAACACGGTCCCACCTAGGGAGGTAAAGCAGGGTGTACCGGTGGGTTGGGGCGTTGTCTGCGGCGTAGGTGTAGGTGTAACAAAGGGCGTTGGCGTCTCCCCCGCCCCCCCGGCGTCGGTGGGTGTCGGCGTGGGCGTGGGTGGCACCCGTGTCGGGGTAAACGTGGGCGTCCACGTGGGCGTAGGCGTCGGGGTCAACCGCGGCGTAGGCGTCCACGTGGGTGTCCAGGTCGGAGTAAACGTGGGTGTCCATGTGGGCGTCGGTGTAGGGGTCAACCGCGGCGTAGGTGTCCAGGTAGGCGTCCACGTCGGGGTAGGCGTGGGGGTCCACGTGGGTGTCGGTGTAGAGGTCAGCCGTGGCGTGGGCGTCCAAGTCGGTGTCCACGTAGGCGTAGGTGTGGGGGTCGACCGCGGCGTAGGCGTCCACGTCGGGGTAGGCGTGGGCGTCCACGTGGGTGTGGGCGTGGGCGTCCAAGTCGGAGTGAAGGTGGGCGTCGGTGTGGGCGTCGGTGTAGATGTTGGCGTCCACGTCGGGGTGGGGGTAGCAATTGAGCCACAGGCTTGCGCACTGGTGGACACGGAGGTCCCCACCGAGCTCAGGGCATCCACCGAAGCGGTGTTACAGGCCGGTCCCGGATTCGCTAACACCTGGAAGGTGAGCACAAGGGTCAGCGTGTCACCGGCGCTTATGTCCCCCATGGTCGTAGTGAGATCGTTCCAGGTCAACACGCCAGGCGCCGTGCTGTCCGGCGCGACGGGGCTGGCACTCACAAACTGCAATCGGGACGCGTCGTAGGTATCCTCCAGGGAGACTTCGATGAAGGTCCCGTTGCCCGACGTAATACGCACCTCAAACACCGCCTGAGTGCCCGGCACCAACGGCTCGCTCGTTATTAACTCCTTGGTGACCAGGAGGACGATGGCCTCCGGCACCACCTCAGATGGCGCCGCCTCCGTGTTGCCCCATATCCCCCCCACCAAGCCGACCGTCAACGTCAACACCAGGAACGCCCAAACCCACTTTCTCATGATGGTTTACCTCCTCGTGAACACGACATACCATCGGCCGTTATCAGCGCTTGTGCGGACTGTTAAGCACGTGGATGTCTCTCTTCGCCGATGTGTGTTGTTGATGCATGATCCGGGACCCAAACAAGGGCATCGGGGTACCGAGGGGCATCAACTCCCCCCCTGCACCCCGTGCCTGTCGGAGTGTTTCCGGTTCCTTGACATTATACCCGAAAATCTACCCGACAAAGATGACAATTTCCTGTCAATTTGTCCACCCGGCGTCGGGAAATCCGGTCCTCGACCCACCCGCGGCGCCCTAGATTGCGCGGCCGACCCCTCGACAGTTTGAAGCGTCCATTGTGTGGCCAAGAACGTGGCCGGTCCTTCCGGACCGAGAGCACGAGGTGGGAAGGGGGTGCCGGGCAGTCAGATTGAGGGGCACAATCTTCCCGAGAAGCACATTTCGAAGTATCCTTAACGTGTCGGTTAGGGTAGACCACACGCCTGGCAACACGCGACACTCTCTCAAGGGGAGGAGGCACAAGCAGGCACGATGCGCACAAACTATCATGTGCTGGACCTGCACTTCCAGGGGGTACCCCACACTATCGCCGCGTATCTCATTCCCCACGCGCGGGGCGCCGTTCTGGTAGAATGTGGTCCAGGATCCACGTTTCCACGGTTGGTAAAGGCCCTGGCGGAACACGGCTATCGGCCGGAGGACATTACCGACGTGCTGGTGACGCACATCCACCTGGACCACGGAGGCGCGACGGGCCACCTGGCCCGTTACGCCGCGACGGTGCACGTCCACCCTCGCGGCGCGCCGCACTTGGTCAATCCCGAACGGCTCCTGCAAAGCGCGCGCCGCGTCTTCGGTGACCTGATGGACCGCCTCTGGGGAGAATTCATACCCGTGCCCGAATCTCAGGTGCACGTGGTGCAGGACGAGGAGGAACTGGTCATTGAAGGGCTCCGCTTCCTCGCCCTGGAGACGCGCGGTCACGCAGAACATCATTACGTATATGTGTGGGAAGGGGTGTGCTTTAGCGGTGATATCGGCGGTGTGCGACTGCCAGGGTATCGTCATGTGCGACTGCCCATGCCGCCGCCCGAATTTCACCTGGAACGCTGGCGTCAAAGCATTCAGCGTGTGCGGGAGGTGCGTCCGCAGGTTATCGCACCGACCCATTTCGGCCCCTTTGAGGATGTGGAATGGCATCTGGATGCCGTAGCCACCCTGCTCGATGAGGTGGAAGCGTGGCTGGAACGGAAGATGCCGCACGACCCTACAACGGAAACGCTGGCCCACGAGCTGACCGAGTGGATGCACCAGCGGGCCCAGGCCGACGGCCTCGACGCATCGGCCATTCACGCCTATGAGGTGGCCAATCCCACCTGGATGTCCGCGGCAGGGTTACAACGATACTGGCGGAAGTACCGGACCGGGGCTCGGGCAACAGGTTAAACCTTCGGGACCGGATGATCCAGAACCGCCAAGGACGAAGATGAACGGGTTGTCATCGGCAAGGCGTTGACTTCGCACTTCTTCTCGATATACTGGGAGACGAATTGCTCGATGCACAAGGAAAAGGACGTTTCTGGCCAATGACACCGGTGGGCATTGTCCGACGCTACATCACCCGCCTGGGGTGGGGGGGACTGGTGCTGTTGTTCATCGGGCTAGGCAGCCTCACCCTGACCAACAGCGGGCTTACCCGCGCGGCCAATGACCTGCCCATCACCCCGATTCCGGGCCGATTGCCCAACGCGCGCTTTCCCGGCGTGTACACCTTTGACGACTTTCGCAACGTAGACCCGCGCGTGTCCGCGGTGGTAGGGGGGCACCGCAACTTCAACTGGCGAGACCTGAACCCCGCGCCCGGCTACTACGATTGGACGATCCTGGAGACCTGGATCGAAGAACAGGTTCAACTGGGGAAAAAGGTGGGCTTCGCCGTCAACGCGTACAAGGGCGCGGATAGTGGTGGGGATGTGACCCCTCGGTGGGTGTACGAGCAGTACCCCAACGCCCGCATCTGGTGCGATGACTATTTCAGCGTGCCCCGCTACTGGGACCCCAACTGGCAAGCCGCGTACGCGGCGTTTGTGCAAGCACTGGCCGCCCGATATGACGGGGACCCCCGAGTCGCCTTTGTGGAAGTGTCCGTGGGAGCATACGGCGAGGCCCGGCCGGTGGAACCGGGGCTCATTTACTGCATGCGGGCCAACGGGCTTACATCAGAGCTCTGGATTGAAACGGTCCAACGTATCATTGACATCTACGATGCCGCTTTCCAGCGTACGCCCCTCATGTTTCAGCTGGCTCACTTTCGAGAATGGCGGGAGCGCCGCATCACCGCGGAGTACGCCGCGCGAAAGGGCATAGGTCTGAAGTGGAACCTCCTCCTCGCCGACACCGGCAACGCGGTGTTCTCCGAGGAAGAGGGATGTGCCCGGGATGACAGTTGCGGCGCGGGGTGGGCCGAACTCATGTGGCGGTGGTGGCCCCAGGTGCCCATCGGGTTCGAAGGATACGATTACTACTACGACGACGCGTCCGGCCAGCTGTTGTGGGCCATCTTCAACGCGCTGGACAAACACGCGGACTACATCCTGCTCAACGAGGGGGTGACAACGGACCCCAACGCACAGCAGTGGCTGCGTTTCGCGAACGAACGTGCCGGTCGCACCGCGGCTGACGCGCCGGACGCGTGGGTGGCCCTACGCGACAGCGACCCCAACAACCCGCGCATTGCTTCCCCTTACATGCGCCAGCACACCAACTTCTCATACTGGCTCTACCAGGATGACAGCGTGCCCGGTGGGCGTACCGTGCCCGAGTTCAACGTGGGTACCGACCCCCGGGGACGCTTTACCCGCCGCACCGATCAGGCAAGTGGCAACCCCTACATGTACTTCAAAGTTGACGATGCGTTCTTCTTCAACGGTCCTCCCGGCGTCACCATCGAGGTAACATACTGGGACAAGGGATGGGACACTTGGGAGCTGCAGTACGACGCGGTGAACAA
>WFWT01000004.1 GCA_015490995.1 Anaerolineae bacterium
CACCTACGACGACACCCACCCCTACAGCGACACCTACACCTACATCCACACCCACACCTACGCCTACACCCACATCACCTCCCCAAGCGACCCCTACGCCTACACCCACGCCCCCATTGAAAGGAAGCGTGCGAGGCAGGGTTTGGAACGATCGCAACCGGAACCACCAAGTCGACCCCGCGGAGCCCGGCATCCCGGGCGTGCAGGTGGAACTCTGGCGCAAGGGACTGCTCATTCGCCTGGCCAATACCTGGCCGGATGGCCAATTCGCCTTCTCCATGCTGGACCCAGGCACCTATCAACTGATCCAGCGCGACCTGCCTGGGTACCGCTCCACCACCCCTAACACGGTGGACATCGTCATCTTGCCCGGTCAGGTGGTGCAGGTTTATTTTGGTGATGTGGTGGCAAACGCCTACCAGTGGACCTACATACCCTATACGGTGAGATAACCGGCGTGCCTTTCCCGCGCCGAAGACGTCTTTATCTTCGGAAGAAGAGCACTGCCTGCTCCTAACCGTTAAGCGGAGCGAGGAAGGCATTGGACAACGGGAGGATAAACACGGACCGATGAAAACACATGTACGGTGGAGCCGGTTTTGGGGAGGCACCCTGGTTGTGGTGACCCTGTTGTGGCTCACCGCTGCTTACCTGAAGGCAGACGTGCCGGGCAGCTGGCAACAATTGAGTGTGGGCACAACGGCTACCTTGTGGGATGTCACCTGGTTTCGCCCCGGCCTGGGCTATGCCGTGGGCAGTGGAGGAACCGTCCTACTACTGGACAAGCAATCGGCCGGACCGATCTACGTGGAGTCCCTCTCCCTGGGCACGTTCGTCACCTTCTTCGGGGTAGACGTGTACGCGGAAGACCGGGGCTGCTTGGTGGGACAGCTGGGCAGTGTGTACTGCCTGGAGGGAAAGAAGACCTGGCGATCCCGTGGTGTAGGCACCACGGCGACTTTGTACGATGTGAGTTTCGTCCGTCCTCCTGTCTCCGGCGCGTGGCGGGGCATCGGTTGGCTGGTGGGTGACCAGGGAGTGGTACGTCGGACAGTGGACGGCGGGTTTACATGGAGTGTACGGGACGTGCCCGGCAGCACCCTGTACGCGGTGCACGCCGTTTCCGCCCAGGAAGCCTGGGTAGCCGGACAACGCCAAAGTGACAACCGCCCTGTCATCTGGCGTACCACGGATGGAGGCACCTCATGGAGCCCCGTATTTGTGGGGAACACCCCTGGAGCCATTCGGGGGCTCACGGGCCGGGGAGACACCGGTTGGGCCGTTGGGGATAACGGATTGGTGTTACGCACAACCGATCGGGGGGCTACCTGGCAGGCTGTTAACGTCGGCGAGTCCGTCCACTGGCAGGATGTATGGCAAGCGCCCGGCGATGCGGTGGGCGGTGCGAACGACATCTGGCTGGTCGGCACCGGAGGACGCATCCGGCATAGCCCGGATGGAGGCTTGACCTGGGAGGCGGAGACAACGGCCACCAGCACGGACCTGCTGGGCATCGGCGCATTTAACGCATATCATGGCATGGCCGCGGTGGGTTATGGAGGCCTTTTCCTGTGGCGCAAGGCGGACCCACGCCAGGTGTACGCATACCGGGCAGATACGCCTCCTCAGTTGGACGGAGACGTCAGCGAGTGGGAAAGTCTACCCCCTCTTCGCCTGAACGTTTACACCGCGGACTTCAGCGGGTATGAGGTCACGTATGACCTGAACGACTTTGATGTCCGGGCTTGGTTCGCCTGGGCGCCGGACGCGCTGTATGTCGCGGTGCGCATGACCGACGACGTGTTGCGCGAGGACAACACACCGGCCAAACCGTATTGGGACGATGAGATCGAGATAACCATCGACGGCCCTCCACGAGGCATCTCCCGCTGGCGGGAAGGGGACCATCAGTACACCGTCAACCCCAGTGGACTGGTCACGGACTTCAGCAACCCCACCTGGATATCCCCTACTCTGGTTACCGTGTACACCCGCACCCTGCCCACCGGATGGTCCTTTGAACTGCGTATCGCTCGCGAAGCACTGGCACAGCTGGAACCGGATCCACCCTTGCAGGCAGGAGAAGTATGGGGCATTACCCTGGGGTATCACGACGACGACGAGGGGCCTCCAGGTTCACCGTGGGATACTTATCTGGTATGGGAGGGATATAACACCACCGTCCCCAACGCCGAAGAAATCGCGGAGTACGGACGGCTGGTCTTTGTGAACACGCCGGCTCCGTGGGTGGAACCAACCC
>WFWT01000005.1 GCA_015490995.1 Anaerolineae bacterium
AGGCCAGCGTAGTGGGCGTCTACTCCACTGCGCCGGGCTTTGTGGGCGGTTCCAGCGGCGAAGATGAGGAAGGGCGCGTTCCCCTCGCCGTGGTGGGCATCGTGCCCGTCAAGGCCAGCGCGGAGAACGGTCCCATCCGCCCCGGCGATCTCCTCGTAGCCTCCTCCACACCGGGCCACGCCATGCGCTGCGAGGGCGTGGACCAGTGTTTCGGCCGGGTCATCGGCAAAGCCCTGGAGAGTCTGGACGAGGGCACAGGGGTCATTCAGATGCTGGTCATGTTGCAGTAGGGGCGACCGACCAATGGCCCCCTGAACCAAATCCAAATGCTAAGGTGGTATCAAGATGAGGTTTATCATGCAACGTTTGAAGATGCGCTTCCACATCACCTGGATGCTCGGCGTTGTCCTCCTGGGACTCCTGATGGCGCCCCAGGGCGCCCTGGCCGGCCGGACGGTCCCCTTCACCAACCGGGAGTTTGTCCGCAACGGCGGCTTCGACGTGAAGTACGACGACTGGGCCATGGGAGGGGACTATGGCTGGTTCGAAACCGAGAATGTCGGCGTGAGCACGGACCCGGTGCTGGTCATCGTGCAAGTATTGGGGCCAGGGACCAAGTACGCCTGGCAGCAGATTTACCTGCCCACGCGCGTGACCGGTGGCACCCTTTCCTTTGACTATCGGTTGAACTCGGTCAACCCGGGCAGCGTGGGCACCTTCGCGGCCGGCATCCTGGCCTCCGACGGGCAGCAAACCACCGCGCTCATGCAGTGGACGCTGCTGAACAACGTCAGCGGCGATACCGGATGGCGGCGATTCCAGCACACCTTCACGGCGCAGGAGGTGAGTAAACTCCAGGCCGCGCGCGACGCCGGCCGGTTTGTCTACCTCATCCTGCAGGTGTGGTCCAACCTGGAATACAAGGCCTACGTGGACAACGTTTCCCTCAAACTGAGCGGCGAAATGGTCTACCCCAACCTCCCCGGCCGCCTGGCCTTCGGCCACATCACGGACCAGAACCGCCGCAGCATCGTTGTCGCTAACCCGGACGGCACCGGCCGTCGCACGGTGTGGACGTCGCCCAGCGACCAGGGCAAGTTCTACAGCCTGGCCTGGAGTCCGGACGGCCAGGAGATCGCCTTCGCCAGCGGCCACGAGTTCCCCTACTCCCCGTTCCAGACGGACATCTTCAGCGTGCGCGTGAGCGACGGCCGGGTGCGCCGCCTGACCAACCCGCCCGGTCACCAGGAAATTCAGGCCGGGGGCTACGGCAAGGGCACGGTGACAGGCCGCATCGTCAACAACTTCGGCCCGGTGACCACGTTCATGGTCTACGTCCAGGGGGCGGATCAGCCCCTGGCCAGTATTAACCCCGGCGGCCGCGGGGATACCGTCCCCTTCACAATCCCCAGCGTGGCCGACCTGGGGCCGGGCGTGGGACAGTACATGGTCTTCATCTGGAGCGGGCAGGTGGACAGCAACGGGGACGGCGTGCCCGACAAGAACTGCCCGACGGGCATTACCCGGGCGAACGTACTCATCGACGTGCGCGCGGGCCAAACCGTGGACGTGGGCACGGTGTCGTTCAACGGCGACCCCGCCTGCCTGCAGTACGAGGCGAGCACCCCCGTGTGGCGGCCCGACGGCAGCCGGGTGGGCTTCACCCTCGACGGCGTGCCCACGAGCGTGGACCGGCAGGGCAACCTGGGAACGCCCTTCTCCCCGGGCGGCGCGGGGGTGTTGCAATTTGCCTGGTCGCCCACCGGGGACGGGACCATCCTCTACACGGGCATCAACGGCCTTTATCGCACCGCCGAGGGCGGCGGCCAGGGGACACTCTTGTTGGCAGGAGGCTTCGGCAATAAGGCCAAGCCTAAAGAATTCGACTGGCTCCCGGACGGTTCCGGCATTGTCTACACGGATGGTCGGGATCTTTATCTCTACCGCCTGGGCAGCCAGGAGCCCATCCAATTGACCGTGCTCAACCTCTACGAGTACCCGGAACTGGTTCCTTTTGGCAGTCCCGTGCGTTCGCCTGCGGTGTCTCCTGACGGCAAGTACGTGGCCTTCGAGCGCCGCGGGCTGGGCAGCCTGGGACGCACCGTCTGGGTGCTGAACCTGGAAAACCTGGCCGAGATGTGGCCGGTGACCACGGACAACCGCAGCCTGTACGTGGACTGGTGGGGCCCCAGGCCGGTGCCAAGGGGGAATAAGAAGGTGTACGTTGGGTATGTCGTGATACGGTGAAGAGGCGAGGGACGGCAGTGCGATAGGGAGGCGATAGCATGTCGTTTTTCGCTGTTCTGTTCCTCATCGTCGGTGTGGGTGCCCTTTCCATCGGCGCATATCTGTACTGGCGGGCCAAGGCCAGCCAGAACTGGCCGTGGGTCATGGGGGAAGTGTTGAGCGCTCGGGTGCGAGAGACGGTCGACACTACGGGCAGTGGCCGGACGATCAGCCGGCATTTCCCGGAGGTCACATATGAATACCGTGTTGGAGGGCGTACCTACCGGGGAAAACGCATCCGGTTTGGTGGCCCGCTGCACACAGACCGTGAAACGGCGGAAGCCTGGTTGCAATCCTACCCGGTGGGCGGGCAGGTGCGGGTGTACTACAATCCCAAACGCCCCCATGAGGCCGTTTTGCAACCGAGCAGCAGCCCGGCCGCCTGGATACTAATGTTCGTCGGCCTGTTCAGTCTCCTGGCAGGTTTTGTTCTTTTACTGGACCTTGGATAAACGGCTGAAAGGGAGGCAATCGTGACACACGTTCGTCGCTTTTATCTTACCGTGCTCGCGCTGGGACTTCTGGCGCTGACCATCCTTGTGCCTGCTTCCGCCCGCTCGGAAGCGCCCTCCACAACCGCCGGGACGGTCTGGTACGTCGCCACCTGGGGCAACGACGGCAACGACTGTCGCTCGTGGAAAATGGCCTGCCGCACCATCGGCGAGGCGCGCGTCCGGGCTGAGACCGGCGATGTCATCCGCGTTGGGCCGGGCACCTTCAAAGAGACCCTCAACATCTTCGGCTCTGTCCGGCTCATCGGCTCCGGCCCCAACCGGACGGTGGTGGACGGCAAAGGGGAGGAATCGGTGTTCACCATCTACTCCGGCGCCGTGGTCCACATCTCGCGCCTGACCGTTCGCAACGGCCTGGCCACCGACATCGACCGGGGCGGCGCGATCACCAACTGGGGCACGCTCACCCTCGATTACGTCGTGATCGCGGACAACCGCGGGGCCGGCGGTCGGATGGTTGGCGGGGTGGCCAGCAGCGGCCCGATCACCATCACCAACAGCGCCATCGTCAACAACACCGCCCCCGGAGGATACGGCGGCCTTATGGCCGAGGACACCCTTTACATGGAGAACGTCACCGTGGCCGGGAACAAGGCACCGGAGAACGGTGTGGCCGGCGCCATGATGCTCCGCAGGACCGCGCGTGCCACCCTGGTGAACGTCACCCTCAGCGGCAACGAGAGTTTCTTCGCCTCCGGCGGCATCGTCAACGATGGCGACCTCACCCTTGTGAACGCCACCCTGGCCAACCACTCGGTGGTCGCCGCCGCGTTTCGAGAGGTGGACATATACAACTCCGGACGGGTGACGTTCCGGAACACCCTCGTTGCCGGGGGATGCACGGGTGAGGGGACCTTCACCTCCCAGGGGCACAACCTGGAGCGCCGGAACACCTGTGGGCTGAACCGGAGCACGGACAAGCCCAACACAGACCCCCAACTGGCGCCCCTGGCCGACAACGGCGGCCTGGGCCAAACCCACGCGCTCCGCAGCGGAAGCCCGGCCATCGACGCGGGGAACAACGCGACCTGCCCCAAAACCGACCAGCGCGGGATGCCCCGCTGGGACGGCAACGGCGACAATACGGTCACGTGTGACATTGGCGCGTACGAATACGTGCCCCAGAACGCTCTCACCCGCCGCGCGTACGTCCCACTGGTAAAGTAATTCCGTTTGGAGCACGCGTTCACGTCAGGAGGGGTTCATGAGACACCGTTGGTCGGTACGAATGTTCATCCTGCTGGCCCTGATGGCAGCAGGGACGCTTCTAGTACGGGAGCGCCTGGTTCAACGGGACGAGGGGCTCTCGTTTGCGACCATGATCAACCGCGCGGCGCTCACCGCGGTGGAAGGCGCGTGGACGTTGCCGGAAATGGGCGTGCCGCCGGCACTTCTGTCTGCCGATGGGGAAGCGGACGGCAAAAGCGCGCGGCCGCCCTTTGCAGAAGAGGAGGGGGACAACGTCCGCGCGCGCATCTCCTACTTCTGGCAGCAGCGCGCGTTCCCCGCGGAGACCATTCCCCGGGGCGCGTACCTGAAAGCCTGGGAGGCCATGGAGAGCCAGCGGCGTCTCCTGGGTCGCCGCGCGGCCCTTCCCCGGTGGGAAAACATCGGCCCGGCCAGCATGCGCAACTCCTACATGGGCAGCCAGCCGGTCAACGTCAGCGGCCGCATTTCCGCCATCGCCGTTCACCCGACCAACCCCAACATCATCTACATAGGCGCCGCGTTCGGCGGCGTGTGGAAGACCACCGACAAGGGCAACACCTGGACACCCCTGACCGACGACCAGCCGACCCTCGCCGTGGGCGCCATCGCCATCGCGCCCTCCAACCCGGATGTTATCTACGTCGGCACCGGAGAACCCAAACAGGGCCTGGACAACTACTACGGCATGGGCATCCTCAAGTCCACGGACGGAGGCAACACCTGGCAACTCCTGGGCAAGGACGTGTTCAACGGCCTGGGCATCATCGCCATCGTGGTACACCCGCAAAATCCCGACATCCTCTACGTGGCCTCATCGCTCACGGGGAAAGCCGGGCCGGCGGCGCCCCCGCGTGGCATCTTCAAGTCCACCGATGGCGGCCGCACCTGGCAGGGACTTATCGGCTGCCGGGATTGCTGGGGCGTGTCCGACCTGGTGATGGACCCCACCCAACCCAAGACCCTCTACGCGGCCTTCTGGAACATTGGCATCTTCAAGTCCACCGACGGCGGCGATACCTGGACGCGCCTCACCCAGGGGTTGCCCACCCGGTACATCGGCATGATCCGCCTGGGCATTAGCCGCTCGAACCCCCAGGTGCTGTACGCCGGCTTCGAATACAACAACCCCGAACGCAGGGCTGTCGGCGGCCTGGTGTTCAAGTCCACCGACGGCGGCGCATCCTGGACCTGGCTGGACAAGGCGCCCAACTACTGCCGCAGCCAGTGCTGGTACGACAACGTGGTCGCCGTCCACCCGCGCCAACCCAACACCGTGTACCTGGGCGGTTCCGCCAACTACATCTGGCAGCCGGAAGTGCGCATTCGGGAAGTTGTCGTGCGCTCCACCGACGGAGGCCAAACCTGGGAAGACCTGACCCCCAACGACGCGCCCAACCGCACCCTCCACCCCGACGTGCACGCCATCGTGTTCGATCCCCAGGACCCGAACACCGTCTGGGTCGGCACCGACGGCGGCGTGTGGGTCTCCACCGACGGCGGCCGCACCTGGCAGGACAAGAACCGGAACCTGGCCACGCTCCAGTTTACCGGCATCGCAGTTCATCCCAACAAGCCCAACGTCGTCTTCGGCGGGATGCAGGACAACAACAAGGGGAAGACCGCGGGCGACCGCGTGTGGGACGCGCTCGACGTCGGGGACGGCGGCTACGCAGCCATAGACCCCTTCAACCCGAACATCTTCTACGGCACCCGCTTCCGCATCTCCTTCCAGCGCAACGACAAGGGGGGCAGCGCGCCGCTGGACGACTGGCCCATCAAGATTCAGGGCATCGACCAGAACGAATTCGCCCTCTTCTACGCGCCCTTTGCTCTGGATCCCTCCACGCCCGGCGTTGTCTACTTCGGCACCGTGCGCCTTTATCGCAGCACCAACCGGGGCGACTCGTGGACGGCCATTAGCCCCAAGTTGACCACGAAGCCCAACGGGGCCATCTCCGCCATCGCGGTGGCGCCCTCTGACCCCAAGACGATTTACGTGGGCACCAGCGACGGCAACGTCTACGTCACCCGCGACGGCGGCAAGACCTGGCAAAAACGCAACGCGCCGCCGCTGCCCAACCGCTGGGTGTCCGACATCGCGGTCGACCCCAACGACGCGCGCGTGGCCTACCTGGTGTACAACGGCTTCAACACCAACACGCCGGACGCGCCCGGCCACGTGTTCAAGACCACCGATGCCGGCAACACCTGGCGCAACATCAGCGGCAACTTGCCCGACATCCCCGCGCTCTCGGTCGCCCTGGACCCTGCGGCGCCAGGGACCATCTACATCGGCACCGACCTGGGCGCGTTCCGCACGGTGGACGACGGCCGGACGTGGGTGCCCTTCAACAACGGCCTGCCGGCCGTGCCCGTGGTGGACCTCGTCTTCCACCCTAAAGAGCGCATCCTTTACGCGGGCACCCACGGCCGCAGCGTGTACCGGGTGGACCTGGGCCGACCGGCAGCCACGCCGACCCCCACGCCCACCGTGCCGCGCGTCACTCCGAGCGCGTTCTCCTTCTTCCCGGCCATGTGGAAGGCCTTGAGACCCATCCGGCCCACACCGACGGCGGTGGGCACACCGTCGCCCACGCCCACGCTGGTCGGCACGCTGTTGCCCACGGCGACTCCCACGCCCGTGCCGACCGCCACCCCCACGCCGACGCCCACATCGGTAACGCCGCCCACGCCCACGCCGCCGCCCTCTCCCCGCGTCTACTACGACGACTTCGCCGACCCGAACAGCGGTTGGGAGAGCGGCACGGTGGACGACTGTGAGTTCGCCTACGTGGACGGCATCTACGGCATCGCGGCCTACCGGTGGAACTGGGTGTGCCTGAGCACGGCCCCCACCACCCCGCAGGTGAACGGCGTGTTCGAGGTCCGAGCCGCGAAACTGGATGCTGCCGACGGCAGCATTTACGGGCTCTTCTTCGCCGCGGACGCGGCCCAAAACCCCGAGCAGTTCTACGTCTTTTGGGTCGACCCTTATGACCAGACTTACCTCCTGCAAAAGTTCGACCGGGGCGAATGGACCGATCTGGCTGCCGGATCGTCCGGGGCCATTGGGCAAGGGGACAGCGTCAACGTCCTCAAGGTGCGCCGCCAGGGCGACCAGATCACCCTCTACGTGAACGGCCTGGACCTGGCAACGGTGAAGGACAACGCGTTCCCCAACAACGGGTATGTAGGCCTGGCCCTCTGGGCGTACTACCAGGGCGCGGCCTCTGCCACGTCCCTGTTCGACGACTTCAAGATCACAAAGCCCACCGTCATCCTCCAGGATGATTTCAGCAACGCCGCGACCGGCTGGCCGGTGGGCAAAACCGAGGCCTGCCAGGCCGCCTACCAGCAGGGCGAGTACGCCACGGTGGCGCAGCCGGGCTGGGTGTGCGTCTATCGAGCGCCGGTCGGGCCGTATCCCAACGGGAGTTTCCAGGTCACCGCGCGGCGGGAAGCGGGCATGTACCCCACCGCCTACGGGCTCTTCTTCGGGGAAGATGGCGCCTTCGGGTCGCTCTACGCCTTCCTGGTCAACCCGGACGCGCAGGAATACGCCCTGGCCATCTACCAGAACGACGGCTGGGCCGCGCTCACCTGGGATGACGGCGACAACGATGCCTGGCTCGCGTCTGGAGCCATCGAGCCGGGCACCGGCGTGAACACGCTCAAGGCCGTGCGCGACGGTTCGGCGATGCACCTCTTCGTCAACGACACGTACCTGACCACCGTGCGCGACGCGACGCTGCTGTACAACGGGTTCTTCGGGTTGGTGAACTGGCCTTCGCCCAACGCGCCGGGGACGGCCTACTTCGACGATTATCGCTTGGTGGCCTGGGACGAGCCCATAACCTCGGCTGCCCGCGCGGCCGTCACCAACGCCATGCCCCGCCCCAACGATTTCGTTCGGACAACGACTTCCCCTTCGGTGACACCTGTGGGGCCGACCAAAATGTGGAGAAAGCCGGGCAAGTAATAAGGTCCTTTGCCGAACGTTGAAACCGACCTTACCAGAACACGCCCACTTCCAGCGTGATATGGCCGACAAGACCCCACAGGAGCACCGCCGTTCTCGGGAGGTGGCCAAACGTACCGGTACCGCCTCCCGAGCGGCGCGTCCGAACATCTTTGAAAGAGTGTTTGGGGAATAGAGAGGAGTTATGGTATACGTAGGCCTGCTCAAGCGTCTCGTGCGCGTGTCCGGATGGCATTTTGTCCGGGTGGGGAAAGTGAGGAGGGCATGAGGATGAAGCATGTGCGTGGAAATGGCCACCGGTTGGACGAACTGCACGAAGTGTTTGGCCCACTGTCCCTGACTTTTGACGATGTGCTCTTGGTGCCCGGTTACTCCGAGGTGCTGCCCTCAGACGTGGACCTTAGCGTCACGTTACACCCCCGCCTGCGCCTGAACATTCCTGTCCTCTCCGCGGCGATGGATACCGTGACCGAATCGGAAATGGCCATCGCGCTCGCTCGCCAGGGGGGCATGGGAGTCATCCACCGCAACATGAGCGTGGAAGACCAGGCTGGGGAAGTGGACAAAGTCAAACGGTCAGAGGCAGGCATGATCGTCAATCCTGTCACCCTGGGGCCTGACGCGACGCTGGCCGAGGCGGAAGCCATCATGGCCCGTTACCGCATCTCTGGAGTGCCCATTACCTTGGAGGACGGCACCCTGGTGGGCATTCTGACCAACCGGGACATCCGTTTTGCCCGTGATATGTCGCGCCCCGTGCGGGAGTTCATGACCGCGGAAGGGCTGGTCACCGCGCCGGTGGGCACAACGCTGGAAGAGGCCCGGGAAATTCTCCACCGATATCGCATCGAGAAATTACCCCTGGTGGACGAACACGGAAAGCTTAAGGGCCTCATCACTTACAAAGACATTCTAAAGCAGGAAACATACCCTCACGCGGCCAAAGATGCTCAGGGTCGGCTGCTCGTCGCGGCCGCGGTAGGGGTCGGCAAAGAGGGCCTGGAACGGGCCGAAGCCCTGGTAGCGGCCGGTGTGGACGCGCTGGTGGTGGATACCGCGCACGGACACACACGAAGTGTGTTGGACACTGTACGGGCTTTAAAGTCCCGCTGGCCTGACGTGCCGATCATCGCCGGAAACGTGGTCACCCGGGAAGGGGTCATTGTTCTGGCCACCGCCGGAGCTGACATTATCAAAGTCGGAGTGGGTGCCGGCTCTATCTGTACCACACGAGTGGTCGCCGGCGTGGGCGTGCCTCAAATTTCCGCCATCTGGGAATGCGCTCGCGCGGCGCAGGAGGCAGGAGTCACCGTCATTGCGGACGGCGGAATTAAGTATTCCGGGGATATCACAAAGGCCCTGGCGGCCGGGGCCCACGCGGTGATGCTGGGTTCGTTGCTCGCGGGCCTGGAGGAAGCACCCGGCGAGATCATCATCTACGAAGGGCGCCACTTCAAGTCCTACCGGGGTATGGGCTCCTTGGGAGCCATGAAAGGACGAGCACGCGACCGGTATGCCACCGGCCAAGGTCCCGGGGAGAAACTCGTCCCCGAAGGGATTGAAGGGATGGTGCCCTACAAGGGTAAGCTGGCCGATTACATGTTCCAACTCATGGGCGGGTTGCGTTCGGGCATGGGATACGTGGGCGCACGAACCATCCTGGAACTGCACGAGAAAGCTCGCTTCACCCGTATTACCCACGCCGGCCTCATTGAATCACACCCCCATGACGTGATCATCACCAAAGAAGCACCTAACTACCAGGCCAGGGAGGTATAACCCTCCCACGACAGACAACCATGATGGACTGACGTCAAACCACACCACTGCAGAGGGGGCGATCATGCCAGTGACAGCTGTTGTAGGCGGACAGTGGGGCGATGAGGGCAAGGGACGCATTGTCGATTACCTCGCGCAAGATGCGGACATGGTGATCCGCTTTCAGGGGGGAGACAACGCGGGTCACACGGTTATCAACGAGTATGGAACCTTTCAGCTGCACCACGTGCCATCCGGCATCTTTAACCCCCGGACGGTGAACATCGTGGGGACAGGATGCGTGGTCAACCCGGAGACCTTGCTGGAAGAACTGCGCACGTTGGAAGAGACCGGCGTGCGGACGGATAACCTGTACCTCTCCAACCGCGCTCACGTCACCATGCCCTATCATCGCCTCTTGGACGGACTGCGGGAGCAAGCGCGGGGTGGTCGGGCTATCGGCACCACCCGTCGGGGTATTGGTCCGGTGTACTCCCACAAGACGGCCCGGATCGGCATCCGACTGGGCGAACTCCTGTACCCCGACCGCGTGCGAGAACGGCTGAAAATCGTGCTGCCCATCGTAAACCAAGAACTGGCCACCTATGGGCATCCTCCCGTGCACGAAGATGAAATCCTCAGCCGGGTACGGGAATGGGTCCAACACCTGGGCGACCGCATCGTCGACACCGTACCCCTCGTCCGTAAGGCCCTCCGTGAAAACCGGCGCGTCCTCTTAGAAGGGCAATTAGGCGTGATGCGAGACCTGGACTGGGGCATCTACCCCTACGTAACCTCGTCCAATCCCTTGGCCAGCTACGGCCCGGTAGGTGCAGGATTTCCCATGCGATATGTCACCCGGGTGCTGGGTGTAGTAAAAGCGTACAGCACAGCGGTCGGCGGCGGGCCTTTCCCGGTCGAGCTATTGGACGAAACGGGTGAACGGTTACGAGAACTGGGGCAGGAATACGGCGCGACCACCGGCCGTCCCCGCCGGTGCGGGTGGTTTGACGGCGTCGCTATCCGGTATGCTGCCTGGTTAAACGGCTTCACCGAACTCGCCGTCACCAAGCTCGACGTGTTGGACACATTTCCCGAAATCAAAATTTGTGTAGGATACCGTTTGCCCGACGGTCAGGAGATCGACTGGGTGCCCGACACGCCGCTTCTGGAGATGGTGGAGCCGATATACGAAACCTGGCCAGGCTGGATGGCACCCACCGGCCACGCCCGTCGGTGGGAGGAGCTTCCGGAAAACGCCCGCCGTTACCTGGAACGCATTGAGGAGTTGGCCGGCGCGCCCATTCGCTACGTCTCCGTCGGACCTCGGCGAGAACAACTGGTCGCGCGAGTGCTTTAACTCGCGGCCGTTCACAACCGCACATCAAGCCACAGGGGGACACCATGTTCCGATACGCAATCGTCGTGTCCGTGCAACCCGCACGTTTTGAGGCAGCCACTTTCAAGGGAGACCTGGAAGCTAACCTTGCTGAGATAGCCGCCCTGGGTTACGATGGCGTCGAGCTCGCCATCCGAGACCCACGCCAAGTGGACGACGAGGCTTTGGTTCAGATGGTAGACAAGTACGGCTTGGCCGTGCCTGCCATCGGCACCGGTCAGGCGTGGGGCGAGGAAGGACTCTCCTTCACCGATCCGGACCCTGATGTGCGCCGGGCAGCCGTAGAGCGGGTAAAACAGCATGTCCCCTTGGCCGCGCGCTGGGATGCGGTGATCATCATCGGCCTGTTACGGGGTGTGGTGCGGCCTGGCGTATCCCACGAACAAGCTATGAGTTGGTTAATAGCCGCATTAAAGGAGTGTGCCACCGCAGCTGCCACCGCCGGTGTACGCCTCGCCCTGGAACCCATCAACCGATACGAAACTTCCCTCATCAACACTGTGGAAGAAGGACTTACCCTCATCGAAGCGGTCGGCGCGGATAATCTGGGGTTGCTACTCGACACATTTCACATGAACATCGAAGAACCCTCTATCGAGGGAAGCATTCGGAAAGCGGGCAAACGCATCTTTCACTTTCACGTAGCCGATTCCAATCGCTGGTATCCAGGCGCAGGACACCTGGATTTTGCCAGCATTCTGTCCGCGTTAGCCGCCACCGGCTACCAGGGGTTTGTTTCCGGAGAATTCCTGCCCCGACCGGACGCCTCAACCGCTGCCCGGGAAGCAATCCGCTTCTTGCGGAGGCTCCCCTTACCCCACAACTAAAGCACTTCGGCAAGGTGTCGGTCGGCTTAGCCTTCCTTCACCCGAGCCTCGACACCTGCCAGCCATTCCAGGGCTTTCACCAGCGCGTGGTTGCCCTCCTCGCCAAGGCCGCGGGATTCCACCGCGTGGTAAAGCTGGTGGATAAGGGCTGTGCCCGGCAGGGGCACCGCCATCTCGCGAGCAGCCTCCAAAACCAAGCGCACGTCCTTCTGTTGCAGGCGGACAGTAAAACCGGGGCGGAAGTCCCCTTGAATGATTTGTGGCCCCCGGTGGCTCAACATCCAAGAGCCGGCCGCACCCGCGGTCACCGCCTCCAGCACCTTTTCCAGGTCCAAGCCGGCCTTAGCAGCAAAGACCAAACCCTCTGCCATGGCCAGGGTGTTTCCCACAACGATGATCTGGTTCACCAGTTTAGTGAACTGTCCCGCACCGTTAGGACCAACGTGGGTAATGCGTTTCCCCATGGTCTGCAACAAGGGCAGACAACGTTCAAAGACCTCCCGCTTCCCCCCCACCATGATGGAAAGGGTCCCCTCACGCGCGCCGATATCCCCACCGCTGACGGGAGCGTCCAGCATCTCCACCCCGACCTCCGCCAAGCGACGGGCGATGCGCATGGTCGCGTGGGGGGAAATAGTGCTCATGTCGATGACCACCATGCCTGGCCGGGCGGCGTGGATAATGCCCTGCGGCCCCAAGATCACCTCCTCGACGTCCGGCGTATCGCTGACGATGGTGATCACCACGTCAGAAGCACGTGCGACTTCCGCAGGGGAGTCCGCCCACCGTGCTCCGGCCGCCAGCAGGGGCTCCGCCTTGGCCGCGGTCCGGTTCCACACCGTGAGCGGATACCCGGCCCGCAACACGTTCATGGCCATAGGGGCTCCCATAATGCCCAACCCGATGAAGCCCACGCGGGTTACCTCCGTCATGGTGACACCTCCTGGGGACAACGTGGGGTCCGGAAAAACGGCAGAGGTGCGCTTGACACGGCCCTCTACCGAGTCCTATAATCGCACAGAAGAGGCATATTGTCAACGTGAGAGCGGGGTATCATGAACTTTCTGGGCATCGGCCCACTGGAATTGGTGCTAATTATCATTTTGGCGCTGATATTCCTTGGACCCGAAGACATGCAGGTCATGGCCCGCAAGCTCGCGCAGTGGTGGCGCGAGGTACAGCGGCTTTCCCAGGAGGCCAACACGTGGTTTCAGGAAGAGCTGGAACCCGAACTGCGGGAGTTCCGACAGCTCAAGGAAGAACTGGCCGAAGGGCAGAAGGCCGTTCACCAGCTCAACCGCACACTACAGGACCCGGTAAAGACCTTGACAGCGGAATCCGAGCAGAAAGGGGAACAGCAAACCTCCGCCTCCCCTGCACAGACATCGGCGCAGGTAGTGTCACCCTTACCCGTTGCCTCACGCCCGTTGGCACCGCCCGATAACACCACCGGAGAGAAGGCTGCTCAGGAGGAGACGTGAGCCACGCGTCGCCGGTGGACGAACGGCGGATGTCGTTCTGGGAGCACCTGCTTGAATTGCGGGTGCGTCTGATGCGCGCGGGACTGGCGGTCATTGTCGGACTGCTGGTCGGGATAGTGTTAACCCGGCCATTTCTGGAACTTCTCATCTCCCCCCTGGGCGAAAACCGACCTCAATCCCTGCGCCCCGCGGAGAACATTCTCGTTTATTTCAAGGTCGACCTGATCTTGGCCCTCGTGCTGGCGATGCCGGTGATTGTGTACGAGATTTTCGCTTTCATTCTCCCGGGCTTAACCCCCCGCGAGCAACGCTGGGTCATCGGCACTGCCGCGGCAGCCGCGGCTCTCTTTGCCATCGGCGTGGCATTCGCTTCCCTGGTGATGTTGCCTTTCACGTTGGGTTACCTGCAATCCTTTCTCAGCGACCTTATTCAACCCAGCTATTCTATCGAGTACTACATTTCCTTTGTTACTAACTTTGTCTTTTACGTGGGACTCAGCTTTGAGCTACCCTTGGTGCTGGCTGCCCTGGCCCGCCTGGGCATCGTCAGCCCTCAACAATTGCGCCGGGGACGCCGTTTTGCCATCCTGATCATCGCGGTCTTGGCCGCCATCATTACCCCCACACCGGATCCCTTCAACATGACCATCGTGATGATCCCTCTGCTCTTGCTATACGAACTGGGTATCCTGCTGGCCCGATTTACGTATCGGCCCCGTCCGACCTACTGATTTGGAGCTGAGGGGGGGCGAAGACCACAGACGCGTCCCCAACCACCGACGCCAACACGCGCCTCACCACAAAGGAGTTCATCCGCGGGCGATGGCGTTCAAACCATGCCTTGCCCGCGGATACCCCCAACCGACAGGTTACTCTTGGCGGGGTCGCACGCCAAGAGTGACGGGAATGCGTACCTCCTCCCCATCCCGCAACACGGTCAGAACAACCGTGTCCCCCGGCGATGCATAGCGGAATAAGTACACCAGAAGGTCGTCAAATCGGCGGACCGGTTGATCCTCAATGGCAATGATGACGTCACCTCCCCGGCGCAGGTAAATAGGGCGACCGTTCTCGTCGAGGCCAAGGACAAACTCTGTGGGCTCCTGGCCGCCTCGCAGGCCGGCCTTGGCTGCCGGCTGACCGGGAAGCACCTGGTTCACGTAAGCGCCCCGCATGTCCACGGGTAGGCCCAGCACCTTGTTAATCTCCGGGGATAGCGTCGTACCGCTAATGCCAATGAAGGGATGTTCGTACTTGCCTCGCTCGATGAGCGCGGGCACCACGCGCTTGGCAATGTGAATGGGCACGGCAAAGCCGATACCCGCGTTGGCCCGCACAGGTGAACGGATTTGCGACACAATGCCGATAACTTCCCCGCGCGCGTTCAACAGAGGCCCACCGGAGTTGCCGGGATTCACCGGCGCGTCCGTTTGAATGGCCTCCGGAATTAAGTAATTACTGGGAGCCTCAATGCTGCGCCCCAGTGCGCTGATAATCCCCGTGGTCATGGTGCCGGCCAGACCGAAGGGATTGCCAATGGCAATAGCCCGCTCGCCCACGCGCAGCGTCGTCGAATCCCCCAGACGTACCGGGCGAAGGTCCAACCCCTCCGGATCCACCTTAATGACCGCCAAATCGCTGTCGGGATCTCCCCCCACAATCTCCGCCGGCACCTCCCGATCGTCCCAGAAGGTGACACGAATCTCCTTAGCCCCATACACTACATGGAAATTGGTGACAATATGCCCCTGCGTGTCCCACACAAAACCGGAGCCGGTGGCCTCATCGGTGCGGATGTTAACCACCGAGGGGTTCACGTTTTCGTAGATCCAGACCAGTAACTGGGTTTCCACGTCATTTTCGAGCGTGTAGGGCGCCGAGGCCGAGGGGGCAACGCTCTGACGAGGCGTGGGTAATGGCGTGGGCGTGGCGGTCGGACGCTTTGGCACCTCTATGACCACGCGAGTCTCTACAGCTGTAGGTGTGGAGACGGCTACACGGGTGATGAGGAGGTACACAAGCCCTGTACCCACGCAGAGCAGAAGGAAGACACCGAGGAGCAGGAGCCCCAACCACAGAGCACGTGTGTTACGTTCCATGGACGTCACCTCAACCTTTGAGATGGCCACCGTCTTTCAAGCGGGAGCACCGAGAGATGTGCGCCGCTCTACACGGAAAAGGCGGGGTGTGGGCGTAACCACACCCCGCGGGCTACCGGATATGGGCCGTACCTGGACAGCGATGTTATTCCTCCCGGCGGCCAAACCCTGACAGGAGGAAGACGTAGTACAACAGCGTACTGATGGCCTGCACCGCGGCCGCCACATAGGTGAGCGCCGCGGCATCCAGCACTTCGTTGACCCCTTTCAGTTCCTCACGAGTGATAATCCCTTGCTCTACAAGAATGCGCTTTGCCCGGGCACTGGCGTCAAATTCCACCGGCAGGGTAATCAGGGCAAACAGAACGACGGCCGAGAAGAAGATAACGCCTACCCAAGCCAGGTTCGGGCTGTTCAACAAGAGACCAAACATGAAGATCAACGGCCCCAGCCACGAGCCCACCTGAACGCTGGGGACGGCAGCCGTGCGCAGTTGCAACGCCCAATACCCCTGAGCGTGCTGAAGGGCATGGCCCGCCTCGTGTGCAGCCACCCCTACAGCGGCCACACTCGGGGTGCGGGCCACCGCGGGCGACAAGCGCAGGACGCGGTTCACCGGGTCATAGTGATCGGTGAGAAAGCCATCCACTTCCTCTACTCGCACGTCATACAGGCCAAACGCGTCCAAAAGATATCGCGCTGCCTCCGCGCCGGTCACGCTACGCCACGTTCGCACCCGGGAATACTTGTTAAACGCGTTCTGGACCTTCATCTGCGCGTACAAACCCAACAGCAACGCCGGCAGAGCAAACAGGAAGTACAAGCCGTATCCTGCAAACCACCACATCGCGTTCCCCTCCGTACCCTCCTGGCCAGAATGTGATTACAGCCTGAACAAACACTCCTCCCAATACTCGGATACGCTCAACGCCGGCTCTGGGTTTTGCCGGTGAGCTTACCTCTCCCTCCACCGGTGGACGGAAATATTATACCCGGCTTCGTGTGTTTGCCGAAGCTTCGGCGGAGGAAAGCCCCTCGGACGCCGCGTAGAAAAACACCGCGAGGGTCATTGGCCGTGATGCCAAAGACCCTCGCGGTGTTGGAAGTACTCCTCATTAGACCTCGCGGTATTCCCCTTCTACGACGTCCTCGTCACTGCCGCTGGGACGTTCGCCGTCGGTGCCGGTGGCACCACCTGCTGTCCCGGCCGTTGCTTGCTGGTACAGCTGTTGGCTTAGCGCGTGGCTGGCCTGCTGGAGCTGTTCCGTCAGATTGCGAATTTGCTGGATGTCCTCTCCTTGCATGGCGCTTTCCAGATCCTTGATCAGGCCCTCAATGCGGGTGCGTTCGGCCTCCGGCACCTTGTCTCCCAATTCTCTCAGGGCCTTACGCACCGCGTAGATGACCGTGTCGGCCTGGTTGCGTGCCTCGGCCAGCTCACGCCGCCGCCGATCTTCCTCCGCGTGTTGCTCCGCTTCCCGGATCATCCGCTGGATGTCCGCCTCGGTCAGGTTCGTGGTGGCATGGATGGTGATTTTCTGTTCCTTGCCGGTGGCAAGATCCTTGGCCGAGACGTTCAGAATACCGTTGGCATCGATGTCAAAGGTAACCTCAATCTGAGGCACACCGCGCGGGGCAGGTGGAATGCCCTCCAGGCGGAATTGCCCCAGCAACATGTTATCCCGCGCCATAGGGCGTTCACCCTGGTATACCCGAATGTCAACCGCGGTCTGGTTATCCTCCGCGGTCGTAAAGATCTCGCTCTTGCGCGTCGGTATCGTGGTGTTGCGCGGGATAAGCACCGTCATCACGCCGCCCAAGGTCTCGACGCCCAAGCTCAACGGCGTGACATCCAACAGGAGAATGTCCTTCACCTCACCGGCCAGCACACCGGCCTGAATGGCCGCACCCACCGCCACCACCTCGTCGGGGTTAACGCCCTTGTGGGGCTCCTTCCCCGTCAGACGGCGGACTAAGTCCTGGATCATGGGCATCCGAGTCGAGCCACCTACCAGGACGACCTCGTCGATTTGATCTTTGCTCAACTTCGCGTCCCGCAGCGCCTGTTCAAAGGGCCCGACACACCGCTCTACCAAGTCCTCGGTCATCTGCTCGAACTTGGCCCGCGTCAATTTCATCTGCAGGTGCTTTGGCCCGCTCGCGTCCGCGGTAATGAAGGGCAGGTTAATCTCGGTTTCGGTAACCGTGGAGAGCTCGATCTTGGCTTTCTCCGCGGCCTCCTTCAAACGCTGCAACGCCTGACGATCCTGACTGAGATCGATGCCGTGCTCTTTCTTGAATTCCTCGATCATCCAATTCATGATGCGCCGATCCCAGTCATCACCGCCCAGGTGCGTGTCGCCGGCCGTGGCCTTCACCTCAATGACCCCTTCCCCTACCTCCAGGATGGAGACATCAAAGGTACCACCGCCCAGGTCAAAGACCAGAATCGTCTCATGGGTCTTCTTGTCCAGCCCGTAGGCCAGAGCAGCAGCGGTGGGCTCGTTGATAATGCGCTTGACCTCAAAGCCCGCAATGCGGCCGGCATCCTTGGTCGCCTGGCGTTGGCTGTCGTTAAAGTATGCGGGCACCGTGATGACGGCTTCCTTCACTTCCTCCCGCAGGTATTCCTCCGCATCCCGCTTGAGCTTTTGCAGGATCATGGCGGAGATCTCCTGCGGGGTAAACTCCTTGCCTGCAGCCGGGATGTAGACCCGTACATCCCCGACCGCTCCCTTCACCACTTTGTACGGCACCCGCTTGATCTCTTCCTGGACCTCCTCCCAACGGCGGCCGATAAAGCGCTTGATGGAATACACCGTGTTCTCCGGGTTTACAATGGCTTGCCGCTTGGCCGGCAAACCGATCAACCGTTCTCCCGACTTAGTGAAGGCCACCATGGACGGCGTGGTGCGGCCGCCTTCCGCGTTGGGAATGACGGTGGGCTGGCCACCTTCCATGACCGCCATACAGGAGTTCGTCGTTCCCAGGTCAATCCCTAAAATCTTGCCCATCGTTCCATCCCCCCTCTTTGCTCGGGTTTGTGTGTGCCTGTTCGCGCCCGGTTTGCTGTCCTCCTCACTTCAGGATAACGGTAAACCAACGCTGTGTTGGCAGAACCGTATTTCCAACACACCGTTGGTTCGGCTCGCCAGGGACACGTAGCATATCTTCACAATAGGATAAACGTTATTTTATTCCTGAGCGCGAACACATCTCTCTGCCACAATGGGTCAGCTCCACCTTATTATTCGGGGTCGGCATTAGATTAGCGCAAGTACACCGTTAGCGTTTCATTAGACCCACCCCACCTCATTAAGGGCCGATGACTGCTCCCGTACACGGGTCCTGGGGACCTCACTTGCCCGCGGGGGTGTGGGCCAGCATAGGGGCCGGGGTCGACGTCTCCACCGGTTGGGCACGGAGGCGCAGCATCCGCAGTCCATTCAGCACCACCACCAGCGTGCTGCCCTCATGCCCTACCACGCCTAAGGGCAACGGGATGCCCACGGTCAGGGTTGCACCGATGAGGGCGGCCATTACTCCCACGCTGAAAAGCAGGTTCTGGAACACGATACGTCGAGCTTGGCGACTCAAGCGCACCGCGAAAGGCAACTTGCTGAGGTCATCCGCCATCAGCACGACGTCCGCCGTCTCCAGGGCGACATCGGTACCGGCCGCGCCCATCGCAATGCCTACCGACGCCAGAGCCATTGCAGGCGCGTCGTTGATCCCATCCCCCACCATGGCCGTAGGCACCTCTCCCTCCAGCTGCTTGATGAGGGCCACCTTATCTTCGGGCAGCAACTCCGCGTAGACCTCATCGATGCCCAACTGTCGCGCGATGGCCTCGGCCACACCCCGGTGGTCGCCGGTGAGCATGGCAATGCGTTCAATGCCCAGCTGCCGTAACGCCGTCAGCATGGCTCGCGCCTGAGGACGCACCACGTCGGCCACTGCGATGAGCCCCAGAACTTCCTCACTCCCGATCCAAATAACCGTCTTGCCCTGGTTACGCAGCGCCTGGGCCCTTTCCATCAGGACGGCGGGCAGGGTATAGCCCTGCTCTCGCATTAAGGTGTCATTGCCGATGAAGACAGGACGCCCGTTGACTTGCCCTCGCACCCCTTTGCCGACCAGAGCACGGAATGCCTCCGGTTCCTCAAGAGTGAGATGGCGCTCCTGGGCATAACGCACGATGGCCCGCGCGATGGGATGCTCGGACCGCCGTTCGACAGAAGCGGCCAGGTACAACAGGTCTGCCTCGGTGTGCCCCGGCGCCGGCACCACATCAGTGACCGTAGGCTTGCCCACGGTCA
>WFWT01000006.1 GCA_015490995.1 Anaerolineae bacterium
GTATTACCGGCATGGTGGGAACAGGGGTTAGAGGAGGGGGTAGAGGGGAGGGAGAAGCTAGAGGTGAGAGAGCCGGTTCCGTCACTTGAACGGTGACCTGCGCAGGAACGGTGGGCCGTAACGGGGAGACTTGAACACCGCCCGCGGGGCCGGATGGCGGGGTAGGAGAAGCAGGGGGCGCTCCTAACGGTGACAGGCGCCACAGGGCTATCCCGGCAGCTACACCCGCACAAAGTAGGATCATCCCCACCAGGCATCCGGCAACCGCCCATAGCACACCACACCCCCGTCGAGAGGAGCTACCGTGGGAGGGAGGAAATGTAACCACCAGGGGGACCGCTTCTTCCACAACGGTGACCTCTTTGGCAGGTGTGGTCACCGGTGAACGGGCTTGAAAACGCGGGCATTGGGTGTACCGACCACTCAAGCACCATTGTTCCTGTTCATGACGGGAGACCGGTTCACTGCGCCCGGTGGCATAACACCGGTTTTGAAAGGTCGGATACGGCGCGAAGGTATCCCGTCCGGCGAGGGAGCCAAGATAAGGGCACGCGTTGGGCACTTCTGTTTCCCGGCTCATAAACGCCTCGGCCTACGACTTGGCCAACATTCCCACACCTGCGGAAGTGGCGGGGTCACACTTGAGCCCGTTTTTCCCGATCATAGTTCCGGCCCAGGAATGCCGGCACACGGGCCCACCGGAATCCCGGAATCATGACCAGAATCGTCGCGAGGTATGGCAACATGAGGAGGAACTGATACGGGATTCCCACGTTGGTCACTTGAGCCCGAAAAGCGAGCACCTCAACACCGGCAAAGAAGAACGCGCCGAGTAGAATAAAGTGCGGATTCCAGCCGCCAAAGAAAGTGAGGGCAATGGAAAGCCACCCTCGTCCCCGCACAATATCTTCTGTGAAGGTCCCGGTGTAAGCCATGGGCAGATACACCCCTGCCAGCCCCATCAACATGCCGCCTACCACGGTGGTGACGTACCGCATCAAGGTCACGTTGACACCCAAACTGTCCGCGGCCAGCGGAGACTCACCCACCGCGCGGAGTTCGAGACCGATGCCTGTGCGGTACAGCAACACGTACAGCACCAGGGAGAGCACGATCGCCAGGTAGACGAACACATTATGGCGGAAGAAGATATCACCCACTAGGGGAAGCTGGCTCAACACGGGCAGCGGTACGTCGGGCAGGGTTGGAATAAGGGGTGGGATGAGGGTCACGCCGATGGCAACCTTGTACGCCAGGCTGGAAAAGCCGGCAGTAGCGAAAAAGAGGGCCAACCCGATGACGAACTGGTCCATTTTTAGGGTGGTGGTGAAGTAAGCCAACAACAGGCCCACTATCCCTCCCACCAGCATAGCGGCCAGCACGCCGTACAGCAATCCGCCCAGATAATACGCGGCCAGGAAACCCACCGACGCGGCCACCAGCATAATTCCTTCCTGAGCAACGCTGAACACGCCGGTGCGTCCACCGAGCATCGTGCCTTGCGCGGCCAACACATAGGGCACCAGCGTTATCATCACCAACCGGAGAAAAGTGATCACCTGTAGTTGGGCGTCCATGGCGTTTCCCCAATCCTCCCGTTAACGACGGCGGATGACTTCCGACAGAAGGATGAACAACACGATAAAGGCTTCCACGATGATCACCATTTCGCCGGGGATCATCATGGTCCGTTGCATAGCACTGGCCCCCACCTCGAGCACGGAGAGGAAGAAGGCCACAAAGGGCACAGCGACCACCCGGCCTTTGGCGATAAGGCCGGCCAAGATCCCCAGGGTGAGGTAATTGGATTGTAACCCCTCGATAAGGCGGCGATGGATGCCGGCCACTTCCACACCGCCTGCCAGTCCGGCCATCGCGCCTCCCAAGACCAACGCCAACACCGATAACACCTGGACGGGAATGCCGTATACCTGGGCAGCTCGCGGGTTAGCACCAGTGGCCACTAGTTCGTAGCCGTAGACCGTTCGGGTCACGTAGATGTAAACCAACACGGCCACCACAATGGTCAGAAGGAAGCCCAGGTGCAGGGGAGGACGCCGGATGAGCAGGGGCAACAGCGCTCCTTCGCCGATGGGCACGGTGGTCGGATGGCCTGCTGCCGGGTCGGGCCAGATCTCGGTGGCCACATAATTGATCAACTGAAAGGAGACAAAGTTCATCAGCACGGTGGACAGGATCTCGTTGATGCCAAAGCGATATAACAGCCAGCCGGGGATCGCGGCCCATAATGCGCCGGCCAGCACACTGGCCAGCAACACTGAAGGCAACAACAACACGCCAGGCGCGCCCGCGAACAGGATGCCCACCGCGGTAGCGCCGATGGCCCCCACGATCATCTGTCCCTCCCCCCCGATGTTAAACTTGCCTGCAGCCAGGGGGACCGTGAACGCCAGCGCTTGCAGGGTCAGAGGGACAAACTTGAGGAGCGTCTGGATGAACCCGTTAGGCGTGCGAAAGGACGTGAATAGAATGGTCTCATATGCCCGCAACACGTTAAAGCCCATGACTGCAATGAACACCCCCGCAGCCAGGAATGAAATCACCACCGCGGCCACGTAGGGCAAGGCCGCCATCAGCCAGCGAGACAAACGGGGAGGCGATGCCTGTGTCACAACCAAGGGTCTCCTCCTGCGCGTCAGGCCTGAGTTGCCGCTACACCGGCCATCATTTCACCAATGCGATATTTGTCAAACGCCGGTCGGTCCAAAATGCCCATCAATTGTCCTCGGTACAGGGTACCGATGCGATCACAGAGAAGCAAGAGTTCGTCCAGGTCTTCCGAGATAAGCAGAATAGCCGCGCCCCGGGCTCGCGCCTCCAGCAATTTACGGTACACAAACTCTGTGCTAGGGATGTCCAGCCCCCGGGTGGGATTATGAGCAATGAGGACCCGAAACGGATGGGCGAAGGCCCTGGCCAGCATCAGCCGTTGAATGTTCCCGCCCGACAGATTAGCCGCTATCTCCGTGGGCCCGGCAGTACGGATGTTGTATTCTTTGATTAGTCGCCACGCGGCCTGGAACACTGCCGGCCAATCCAGAAAGGAGCCACGGCTATAGGGAGGGCGACGGTGGTAGCCGAGAATCAAGTTATGGGCTACACTGGCCGCGGGGAGGTATCCGTCCTCCAACCGATCTTCCGGAATGTAAGCGACGTCCCGAGCGAGAAGGTGGCGCGTGCTGCCCACGCGCACCCGGTAGCCGTTGATGGTCACTTCCCCCTGAGCGATGGGCCGAATGCCCATGAGCGCCTCGGCCAGCTCGGTCTGGCCGTTGCCGGCAACCCCCGCAATGCCCAGAATCTCCCCCTCGCGCACGGTAAAGGTACATCCCTGCACCGCGGGCACGTTGTTGTCCCCCAGGACGGTGAGATCGTGGACTTGAATAAGGGGCGCTCCCGCGGTGTGTTCGGTCTCTTGAGGACGCCCGGAGAAGAGAAAACTGTGCTGCACGTCCAGCTGTTCCCCCACCATGCCACGGACCAGATCCTCCTCGCGGGTTTCGGCCCGTGAGCGGGTGAACACGTTGCGCCCTTCCCGTAGCACTGTCACCCGGTCGCAGACCGCCATCACTTCCCGAATTTTGTGGGTGATGAAAATGACGCTCAACCCTTGCGCGACCATAGCCCGCAACGATTGGAACAGCGCATCCACCTCTTGAGGGGTAAGGTTGGTGGTGGGTTCGTCGAGGATAAGGACATCGGCACCTCGATAAAGAGCTTTCAAGATCTCCACTCGTTGCCGGACACCCACAGGTAGGTCTTCCACCACCGCGTGAGGGTCCACCGCCAGGCCAAACTGTTGGGCTAAAGCCTGTATGCGGTCTGCAGCCGCGCGCACATGCTTTTTCCCACCCAGTCGAGGTAAGGTGCCCAGGGCAATGTTTTCGACCACGGTAAAAGGCGCCACCTGTAGAAAATGCTGGTGCACCATTCCAATGCCCAGGTGTAACGCGTCGCGAGGGGAATGGATGAGCACACGTTGTCCACGTACATGGATCTCACCGCGGTCCGCCGTGTAGAGTCCGTAGAGGATGTTCATTAGTGTGGTTTTGCCGGCGCCGTTACCTCCCAACAGGCCGTGGATTTCTCCCGCCTGCAGCTCAAAATGGACGTCCTCAAGCGCGACAACATCACCGAAGCGCTTGTGGATGTGGCGCATCTCAACCAGTGGTGCGGTCATCGGCGGTCAAGCCCCCTTAGCAAGGTGTGCCGTCCTTCAGGGCTGCGTTCCGGTGCTTGAGCCCGGAACGCAGCCCACACTTGCGACTACTTCTCTACAGGGGTGGTGTCCTTCACCACCTCGATCTTGCCGCTCTTGAGGTCCTCCAACATTTGGCGCACCTCTTCTTCCAGACCAGGCGGCACGTTGCGCAAGGGGAGCTGGACGGTATGACCGGTCTCAAAACTCATGGGGTAGTATCCCCCAGGCTGACCGTTCATGATGTTTTGTACGATGTCCTTGAAGGGTTTGGTGTAATCGTACAAGGCGGAGGTAATGTAATTGTCCGGCGCGAACTGGGACTTATCCGAGTACTTGGCCGTGACCCACACCTTGTGAGGCGCAGCCTTTACCGCTTCAAAGATACCCAACATACCCAGGTTCAGGGATCCGAGAATAACGTCCACCCCGTCCGCGATCATGGCATCCGCGAGCTCACGAGCCTTCGTAGGGTCATTGAAGTCACCTACCCACACGGCCTTTAACTCCACATCCTTACCCGCAGCTTGAATTCCCTGCTCGGCCGCGTGCACTTCGGCGTAGGAGAAGGGCAATGTCAAGCCACCGATGTACCCGACCTTACCGGTCTGGGTAACTTTCGCCGCGATGTACCCCAGAATGTAGAAAGGTTGATGGAGGTTACGATCCATTACCCACAGGTTCGGGGGGGGGTTCTCAGCGGGAGCATCGCTTTCGGCCACGAAGGAAACTTCCGGGTACTCTTTGGCCATGTTAATGGTCTGACTGAAGAATTGCCCCCCGTGGGTCCAGATAACAGTGAACCCTTGGTCCACGTACTCACGCATAACGCGCTCGACATCCGGAACCGCCACCTTCTCCGAATAGCCGATCTCCAACCCCAGTTCTTTGTTGACAGCCTCCAGGGCCACATACCCGAGCGTGTTATAATCCGCGTCGGTGATCACCCCCGGGAAGATGGCAGCGACCTTGTACGTCTTCTCCTGAGGCTGCTGACCCGGAAGGGCACACTGCACCGTGATCAGCGTGAGGATAAACAGAAACGCCACCAGCGTGAAGACTGAACGTCGCATGGGCCCTCCTCCTTTTGCAAGATGCGCCATTGGGGGGAGTCAATGACGGCTGGATTATATCGTGAAGGTCGGGGCACCGTCAATTTACCTCGCGTAACATCTGCCCTGACAACGCCGAGATTCGATTCCATCGCCACTTCTCCCAAATCGGACGACACGGGTATAATTATTGTGGTACGGACAGGAGAGGGGAACGTTGACACGTTCCTTCCGGTATATCCCACAAACATGAGGAGGGGACAATGAGCGAAAAGCTGCCCACCGTGACGATCGAGTACTGCGCGGTTTGACGCTACACAGAGCGGGCTGTCAGTTTGGCAGCCAACTTGTTGAAGCAGTACGAGGACCGCATCGCCGCCCTGACCCTGATCCCCTCTGATGGGGGACGGTTTGAGGTGAGTGTGGACGGACGGCTGGTTTATTCCAAACTGGAGACAGGACGTCACGCAGAGCCGGGTGAGGTGGAACGCCTCGTCGGCCAAGCGTTGGACGCAGGTTGAACATACCCCGGCACATCTGCAAAGGGTGTGCCGGGGTATTTTATCTGCCCCAAATGCCCCCCCTCAATCGGAAGGGCCGGCATTGCTCACACTCGCCTTCACCCGACGTTCGGTCCACCAGGAAGCCACAGCGCTAAGCACAAGTATGCTTACCACAACGCCCAGAGAGACGACAGTGGGGATGTGATACACTTCACTGACCAGCATTTTGACCCCTATAAACATGAGGATAGCTGCCAACCCGGTGTGCAAATACCGCCAGCGCTGGAGCAACCCGGCCAGCAAAAAGTAGAGGGCACGCAGCCCTAGGATAGCGAAGATGTTGGAGGTGTACGCCAGGAAAATGTCCGAAGTAATGGCCAGCACCGCGGGCACCGAATCCACCGCGAACATCACATCGGTACTCTCCACTACCAACAGGACCAGCAACAGCGGCGTGGCCATCCAGCGCCCCCCCTTCCGGACCAAGAATGCCTGACCGTGGAAGGATTCGGTAACGGGCAGCCAACGACGGGCCAGCCGTAAGACGGGATTACGTTCTGGGTCGACCTCCTCCTCGGAACGACGTAACAGACGATAGCCGGTGTACAGCAGAATGGCTCCGAAGATGTAAATGGTAAACTTGAACATCTTCAGGAGTTGGACGCCGGCAATAATGAACACGGCACGGGTAACTATAGCACCTAAAATGCCCCAGAAAAGCACCCGGTGTTGATACTTGGGCGGGACGCCGAAGTAGGAGAATATCACCGCAAAGACAAAGATGTTATCGGCGCTTAGGGACTTTTCCACCAGATAAGCGGTCAAAAAAGCGAGAGCCGGTTCCACACCGCCCACAAACCAGATCCACGCGTTAAAAATCAGGGCCGCGCCGATCCATATAATGCTCCAGATAGCAGCCTCCCGCAGGCTGACCTCATGGGCCTCCTTGTGGAACACTCCCAGGTCCACCGCCAGCATGATGGCGATGGCCACGTGAAAGACTGCCCACATCCATATTTCCCATGCCTGAAGCTCCATCACAGCATCCTCCTCCGATGTCCAAGGTGCGCCGCGCGGCGCCCCCCTGTCCTCCCCCTAACGTATTAAGGCAAGGACCGTCCTCCCGACGTGTCGGCCGCGGGAGGAGGAACCTGTGGCATGGCGCCGTACAAGCCATAAAAAAGACCTTCAGGCGATGGGCACCCACATTTGAGACCCATCGCCTGAAGGTCTTGTGGTATCCCAATGATAGGCCCGGAGCGTATACCACGCCCGTGTTGACGAGCCTACCCCCGCCCTATTGGACGGCCACTACTCCCCTTCAGGCTGCTGAAGAAAGGCCCGGCTGCCTGCCAATAGTGTGGCCGGGCCACCCAAGGTGGAGCCGAGGGGACTCGAACCCCTGACCTCTTGAATGCCATTCAAGCGCTCTCCCAACTGAGCTACGGCCCCACACAGGTGGAGCTGAGGGGACTCGAACCCCTGACCTCGACAGTGCGATTGTCGCGCTCTCCCAACTGAGCTACAGCCCCACACTGCGTCCTCATTGTAGTGGTGGCCCATAATTTTGTCAAACAGAGGGCGGAGGCAGGAAGATTGTATCGGTTTCGTCCGTTCGCAGGGGACCGAGATGGTTCCAGGCCGGTTGGGGAAGGCGAGAGGAGAAGCCCCCCGCCTTCCCCGTACGGTCACTTCCCAAGGCCAACGTTCTGTCAGTCCACCGGCCGCCGGTGTAACAGTTCGTATAACCGATTTGGGCTCAAAGGTGCTTCTAGAATTTCAATTCCGTAGTCCGCCAGCGCATCTTCCACGGCCTGCACAAAGGCCGCGGCCGTGGGAATGGCTCCGGCCTCCCCTGCGCCTTTGGTGCCCAGTGGGTTCAAGGGACTGGGCGTTTCCACGTGATCCGTGACAATGGGGGGCACTTCCATCGCGGTCGGAATGAGGTAATCCATAAAGGAGGCCGTGAGCAGCTGGCCGTCTTCGTTGTACACGATTTGCTCGTAAAAGGCGTTCCCTATTCCCTGGGCAACCCCACCGTGAATTTGTCCGTCCAGAATAAGGGGATTAATCACTTTGCCACAATCGTGCACCACCACGTATTTGAGAATGTGCACCTGACAGGTTTCCAAGTCCACTTCCACTTTGATGGCATGGACACCACTGGCCGTTGCCCCTCGCGCCGGGCCGAAGTACATGGTGGCCTCCAGGCCGGGCTCGGTGCCCGGCTTGACCGCGCCGCGCAGGGGGTTGGCCCGCACGGCCAGTTCCGCCAGGCTGATCTTGTGCTCGGGCGCGCCCTTCACCCGCACGTGTCCGTCCACCAGTTCCAGGTCCTCTTCGGCCACTTCCAGGATCTCACTGGCCAGCTTGAGGGCTTTCTCCCGCACCTTCTTGGCCGCCTCGTAAATGGCGCTCCCGGCCACCACCGCGCCACGACTGGCAAAGGTGCCCGTGCCCCAGTGGAACTCCGCGGTGTCCCCCGTGACCACCCGCACGTCCCGCACGTCCACGCCCAGGAGGTCGGCGACGATTTGGGCAAAGGAGGTGAAGTGGCCCTGGCCCTGGGTGCCGACGCCGGTGGCCACGCTCACCTTGCCGGTGCTCTCCACCCGCACCCGCGCGCCCTCGTAGGGGCCAATGCCCGTGCCTTCCACGTAACACACCACGCCGATGCCCACGTGTTTGCCCTGGGCGCGCAGTTTGGGCTGCTCCTCCTTGATGAACTTCTCGTACCCGATGAGTTCCAGGGCCTTGTCCAGCGCGGGCTCGTAGTTGCCGCTGTCGTACACGAGCGGCGCGAAGTCCTGGTAGATGATCTCGTTGTTGTAGGGGAACTTATCGGGCGGGATGAAGTTCTTACGCCGGATTTCGGTGCGGTCCATGCCCAGTTCGCGGGCCGCGATGTCCAGCAGGCGTTCCATAACGAAGACGCCGTGCTGCCGCCCCGCGCCGCGATACGGGGTGACGATGGTCTTGTTGGTGAAGACCGCGGTGAACTCGGAGTAATAGTTCTCGATGTCGTACGGTCCCAGGAGGGTGCACTGGCTGTTCAGGGGCACGGTGAGGCCGTAGGGGTCGTACGCGCCCGTGTCGTGGAGGAAGACGTCCTTCACGCCCAGGATGCGGCCGTCCTTGGTGAGCGCGATTTCCGCGTTGTGGATCTGGTACCGCTCGTGGGTGGTGGCCACGAAGTTCTCCCGCCGGTCCTCAATCCACTTCACGGGTCGGCCCAGCTGCATGGCCGCCCAGGGGATGAGCACCTCCTCCTGGTAGAACATCATGATCTTGGGGCCGAAGCCGCCGCCGATGAAGGGGGCGATGACCCGCACCTGGGATTCGGAGAGGCCCAGCATGGCGGCGAGGCCGTTGCGAATGACCACAGGGGCCTGGGTGGTGTCCCAGACGGTGAGCAATTGCATTTTCGGGTCCCACTGGGCGACGATGCCCCGGTTTTCCATGGCCGCGGCCAGGCCGTGGTCGTAGAAGAAGCGGCGGGAGATGATGACGTCGGCCTCCGCCCGCGCGGCGTCATAGTCGCCCTTGCGCTGGACCACATGCGCGGCCACGTTGGTGCCGATGTCCTCGTGTACGAGGGGCGCGCCCGGTTCCAGGGCTTTCTCCACGTCCACCACCGGCTCCAGGGGCTCGTAATCGACGTAGATGTCCTCCAGCGCGTCCTCCGCGATGTAGCGGCTCTCCGCCACGACCATGACCACCGGCTCGCCCACGAAGCGCACCTTGTCCTTGGCCAGGGGCACCTGGGTCTTGGCGTGGAAGACGGAATCCTTCACCGGCGGAGGCGGCACGAGGAGCGGCCCTGGTCGCCAGTAATCGCCCAGGTCTTCCGCGGTGTAGACGGCGATCACGCCCGGTCGCTGCAACGCCCGGGAGACGTCAATGCTCCGAATGCGGGCATGGGCATAATCGCTGCGCAGGAACGCCACGTGCACCATGCCCGGCAAGTCCACGTCGTCCGTGAACAGCGCGCGTCCGGTCAGGAGGGCAGGATCTTCATTACGGCGTATGCGAGCACCAAAATAACGCACGGCCATGATGTGCCTCCTCAACGGGAGTGAACTAGATGCCAAAACAGCGCGTGTGTATCAATCACAAATAGCTGTTTATCCTCCATTCTTCTTCCCACGCGTGGCGGATTTCTCGCAAAATAGCATCAAGGTCCACATCTGGTGGAAACTTATCACGCCATCGACCCTCTAAGGAGGCTTGTACTTGTTCCTGTTTCCCTTGATGCTCAATGGACAAAGTTACCTTCACTTTGCCAGGAGGTAAACCGGTCGGCACTTTTACATACAGCCATCCATCCCGGCTAATTTCTGCCTCCGTCACAATCTTGGGCATTACTCCCCCCTCACCCAGATGTGCTACTTCGATTCCTGCAATTTCTTTGCAGCCAACTGGACTGCCTCCACGATGTGCTGATACCCCGTACACCGACACAGGTTACCCGAGATGGCGAGCCGAATCTCCTCCTCGGTTGGGTTAGGGTTTTCCTCCAGGAAAGGTTTGAGCGTCATGAGAAAGCCTGGGGTGCAGAAACCGCATTGCAAGGCGTGTGCTTCCCAGAAGGCCTCCTGCAGGGGATGGAGGTGCTCCGGGTCAGGCGCCAGGCCTTCCACGGTCACGATCTCGTGGCCGTCGGCCTGGACCGCGAACATGAGACACGAGCGCACGGGCTCACCGTCGAAGAGGACGGTGCACGCGCCACACACGCCGTGCTCACAGCCCACGTGGGTGCCTGTGAGCCCCAGTTCATGGCGCAAGAAGTCGCTGAGCAACAACCGCGATTCCACCGTACGCTCGTACGGC
>WFWT01000007.1 GCA_015490995.1 Anaerolineae bacterium
ATGCCCACACCCACCCCTACACCCACACCATCATCGACACCAACCTTCACTCCCACACCCCCCTACACGCCTACACCCACACCATCGCCCACACCGGCCGAACACGGTACCCTAGGGACGGCGAACTACGCGCGGGTTAACACCCGGCTTGCGAGGAAGCTCCACAACGATCCTATCACGGCGGTCTGACAGGCTCCTATCACCACCATGGCATCTATGGCCTCAGACAGAACCCGCCGTCCCCCTGGGCATCACCCCGCGCGTCCATCTACCGGAGGCTTTATCACCTTGGAAGCTTAGAGGAGGGTCGGTGCGGAGGAGAAGGGCCTTTTACCCCACTAAGAGCTCATAGAAGGCCGGTTTCCAGGACGCCTTGTTGGCTCAATCGATGCGCGAGCCGAATAGGTTCCGGCAATCGATAACGGAGCGCGGTGTCCAACACCAGACGAACGGCCTCCTCCAGCGTCACGCGATGCCCCACGGAGACGTAAACCGGCTTCACGCCGGGACGGGTACGCACCACGGCCCCGATCACTTTGCCTTCCCGGGTTAGGGGCACCCATGCCCCACGGCCATCGGGAACCGGAGGATGAACACCTACCAGCCGGCGTTTAGCACACCCTACCGTGGGATGGTCCAGCAATACTCCCAGGTGACTGGCCAACCCGAGACCCCGCGGATGAGCCTTGCCCTGTGCATCACACAACAGGACATCCGGCAGGGCCGGCAAGCGCGCCAGCGCCCGCAGGATGACCGGAATCTCCCGAAAGGAGAGCAATCCCGGAACATACGGGAACGGGGTGGGCATCTCCTCCGTTGCCCAGTACACCACCTGCAAAGAGGGGTAGGACACTACCACCACCGCCGCCCGGGAACAGTTGTCCTTCACCCCAACGTCCACACCCCCTACCGTGCGCACCGGAACGGATAGGGGATGTTCCCGGACATGTCGGGCCAGCTGCTCCTGGATGCGAACCGCCTCCTCCGGGGACACATCCCACGGATGGGCGTGGTGTAACGTCAAATCGGACATGGATCAGCGCTTGCTGCGCGAGAGCATCAAGGCCACCACCGTGCCGTCCGGCTGTCGCCAACCGCTGACGGCCAACCGGTCTCCCAACCGGTACTCGCTCAACGGGCGGTCCGTCACTGTGGACGGCCGCACCCACACCTGCGTCTCGCCCACGGTCCAGGGAAAGGCATACACATCGGAGGGAATGTAGGTCAACGTGCCGGTAAACATGAAGAAGCGACTGTCCGCCACGCGCACAAACGTGGCCCTTAACCGTGCGTCAGCCTGTGGGATGCCCCGTACCGTCACTCGGGCGCCCGGCCGAGCACGACCGGCCCGTTCGTCCACCGGTGTATCGGAAGGCACCGTTACCCACATACGTTCACCCGCAGGCGCAGTAGTATCCACCAGCAACTCCCACTCGCCAGCATCTGCGGATTGTTGGAGGATCCACCCTTCCACTTCCGTGGTGGCAACGGTGACCGTGGGGGGCTGTAAGGAACGGACCCGACCGGCTCCTACAGCCTGACCGGTAACACTAACCAGGGTACCGGTGGGTGGAGGCACACTGCCCTCGGGGACGGTCACCTCCACGCCGTCCACAACCCACACATTACCGCGCACCGCCTCCAACCGGCCGAGGAACTCAACCTCCTGGGCTTCCTCCGCCAACGTCCGCAGGCGGATGATGTCCGCTACCAGGGTCGTCCCCTCCCAGAACGCGGTCACCGAGGCCACCGCCCCCACCGGAGAGGTCCCGTACATTCCCGGTACCGGCCCGACGATGCGGGTCTGTGAGGTCAAGGTCACCCGGGTGCCGGAAACAACCCATGTATTATCAGAGGTTTCCTCCACCACGCCGTGCAACTCTACCCGGTTGGGAACGGCTTCAGGGGAGAGCACTCGAACGGCGCGCGCTTGAAGGCCGGTCGGTATACGCTCCCCGCGCACCTGCACCCATATCCCAGGCCGCAACTTCCGCTTCGCCCGGTCCAGCTGTGTCTCCGCCGTTACCTCTACCCGCGTTTGGCCGATGATCCACGTACCGAAAATCCCCTCGGGCAAGGAAACCACGGGACCGATGAACTCGTAAACAGGCTGCTCACTCCCGGCCATGGACGGGACAGCAAGAGGACGAGCGAGGGCGATTCCCAGGAGCAAGGACACCACCAACAACAGGACGCTGAGCCACAACCTCAGTACAACCTTCATCCGCATGTACCTCGATGTTGGGTGCGATGTCACCTGCGGCCTTTCCGCAATGCCTCTCCCTGCGGAAGAGGACCATGCCGGAAGGTCATCACGGTATAAGCATAATACATTTTACCACACTTTGGCAAGTGCCGTCATTAGGACGAAAGTACTGCCTACAGAGGTTATAAGTAACCACCCACATTGCCATTCCCCGCAGCGTACAGCCGCTCGAAAGGCCAGGATGTCTTTTGCTACTCCTCCAGATCGGCGCCGGAACGCTTTTTCCATACTGCGCTCTTGTGAACGTGTTGCGCACCGCACGCAATGTTGGGCCGGGAAAAAACCGTTAAAGCAAACGGGCCGTATTCCTATTTCGGAAGGAAGGTTTCGAGGTCTTTCGTTCAGTAACTCTGTCGTTCACAGGGTGTGTCCTCCTAAAAGATAAAGGCCATAAAACCTTCTGAACCCGACGCACATCGCACTACACATGACGCACGACAAAACACGGATACCTGCCACCCAAATGCCTAACGCCGGTCTATCATCAATACATTGAAGGTCATACTGAAAAGGCGATACCACAGCAAAAGTACTTGACGGCGCAACCAAAATGTGCTATAGTATAGGTGCTGTCGCAGGTCCCCGTGTGTTGTGCAATGGAGTCCCACGTGGCTCCCTGACAGAATTCCCGGTGAGAGCCCTTACATAAGCATGTATTGAGGTATACTCAGGGGCATGACGAATTTCCCCGTGCCGGACCCGCCGGTAGGGATCGTGTGTGTCCGGCAAGTGTGGGTGGTACATGATATGTCCCACCCCCCCAAGACAGGGCAATGTAACACATGCTCCCCTGTGTGCGTCCGAAGGAGCGTGTTTTTCCCTATGGTGGGTGGCGGGCACACAAGAGGTGACAGCGCGTAAGCGGCTGGGCCAATGCCCAGCCAACAGACCGCTGGCCGGGCAAGTTAACCGTGGCGCATATGGTTATGTCTTTACCCCACAGGATAGGCCATTGACGGTGACAACCCTAAACTTTAACGAGCAAGGAGAGGTGTGAGCCGTGAACATTGCAGAGTTGCAAACCAAAACCCTGCAAGAATTGCGCGAGCTAGCTAAGGAGATGGGGGTCTCCGGCTACACGCGCATGAACAAAACCGAGCTGATCATGGCCCTGCTGGAAGCCAACGCGAAGGCCCAGGGCTTCATGTTCGGCGGGGGCATCCTGGACATCGTAGAAGAGGGCATTGGGTTTCTGCGCAGCAAGCGCTTGGTACCCGGCCCCAACGATATCTACGTCTCCCAATCCCAAATCCGACGGTTCAACATGCGCCCCGGCGATTTTGTTATGGGCCAGATCCGCCCCCCCAAGGAGAACGAGAAGTACATGGGCCTGCTCAAGGTAGAGGCCATCAACGGCATGGACCCTGAACTGGCCAAAGGCCGGCCCTGGTTCGACCGCTTGACCCCTATCTTCCCCAACGAACAGATCAAGCTAGAGACCAAACCGCACATCCTGGCCACCCGCTTGATCGACATGCTGGCGCCCATTGGCCGGGGCCAGCGCGGGCTGATCGTCTCCCCACCCAAAGCCGGTAAAACCACTATCCTCAAGCAAATCGCCAACGGCATCACGGAAAATTACGACGACATTCACTTAATGGTCGTATTGATCGGCGAACGACCGGAAGAGGTCACGGACATGGAACGGGCCGTGGAGGCCGAAGTCTACAGTTCCACCTTCGATGAACCCGTCCAGAACCACGTAAAGGTGGCCGAACTGGCTTTGGAACGGGCCAAACGCCTGGTAGAACTCAAACAACACGTGGTTATCCTGCTCGACTCCATCACTCGCTTGGCCCGAGCGTACAACCTGATCGTCCCGCCCAGCGGCCGGACGTTGTCCGGAGGCCTGGACCCCTCGGCCCTCTATCCGCCCAAGCGCTTCTTCGGCGCAGCCCGCAACATTGAAGAAGGGGGTAGCCTGACCATCATCGCCACCTGTCTGGTAGACACAGGAAGCCGTATGGACGATGTCATCTACGAGGAGTTCAAAGGCACCGGTAACATGGAACTCCACTTGAACCGCCGCCTTGCCGAGCGGCGCATCTTCCCCGCCATCGACATCGAAAAGTCCGGTACCCGTCGCGAGGAACTGCTCCTGGAAGAGGAAGTATTGCAAAAGGTCTGGACCCTGCGGCGCATGATCGATGCCATGGGCGGTGGTGTGGAGGTCATCCAGCCCCTCCTCGAGCGCCTAACCCGCACGCGCCACAACAAGGAATTCCTGTCCACGCTCCACGTGGATGTGATGTAACGTCCTGTACAAACGGAGCAATACCATCACCGGGACACCCCAAAAGTCCGAGTCCGTTACGGGGGCGGGGAAACCCGTCCCCGTAACCTTAGGGGCCAGAATCGCGGCAACGGGCAGAAAACGGAGAAAAATTTGCTTCCTGGCAGCAAGTTGTGTATAGTTTGTGCCTGCGGGCCGACCCCCACCGGCCCCATCACCGTCGGGGGATGAGCACATAGATGTCATGGCTCAGGGATAGCCTGGAAGGGAAACGGGCTGTTGACACCCTTCCGCAATACCATCCCGTCCCTTCCTGGGATGTTGATAAACGGTGGTGGTACCTGCTGCGTTACTGGTACCGGACTACGGCTGTTCCTGACGACCTTCAGGACGCGGTACGACGGTTTTCCTCTCACTTGGCCCTCTTTGTAGGCTTAGGCATCGTCCTGGCACTGGCACAGCTCGGCATTCTGCGCCCCGGTAACGCCCCCTTGCTCTTTGCCCGCCCGGCAGCTACCACAACACCCTACGATCCCTCCTTTGGCGATATCGCCATGGAACCGATGGTGTATGCCTTCCCCGCGTATACGCCCACCGATATCAACGTCCTCTACCGGGTACAGGTTCCCCGCACCACCGAAGTCCAGGAAGTGCTTCCCGAGCGGCCACGCCGATGGCTGGTGACTTATGAGGTCCAGCCCGGCGATTCCGTGTGGAAAATAGCCCAAAAATTCGGGCTAAAGCCGGAAACCATCGAATGGGCTAACGGCCTGGAATTAAACCCGGACTTGCTCCGCGTCGGCCAGCAACTCTTGATCCCACCGGTAGACGGTGTGGTACACGTGGTAGCGGCCGGCGACACCTTAGCCAGTATCGCCCGACGGTACAAGGTTCGGCCGGAGGACATCGTCGCGTTTGAACCCAACGAGCTCAAGAGTGTGGACGATCCGCTCCCTGAGAAGAAGGTGATAATCGTGCCCGGCGGCAAAAAACCCTTTGTAGCACCGGTGGTCCGGGCGTACCGGGGCCCTGTGCCGGAAGGCGCGGCTCGGGGCACAGGGCGTCTGGGCTGGCCCACAACAGGCCGTATCACTTCCCTGTTTGGGCAAATTGTGTGCAGTCCGCTGCTCGGGTGTCGACCTCACATGGCCCTGGACATCGCGAACGTGACCGGTACACCCATTGTGGCCGCGGATTCGGGATACGTGCTCTTTGCCGGTTGGGACACCACAGGCTACGGCAACATGGTGATGATCGACCACGGCAACGGCTTCATCACCTTGTACGCCCACATGTCCAAGATCTACGTGCGCAAGGGCCAAAACGTCGCCAAGGGACAGCGCATCGGTGCTATCGGTGCCACAGGTAACGTGACGGGCCCTCACCTTCACTTTGAATTACGACAGCGGGGTCGTCTCCGCAACCCGTTGGGCTTCCTGCCTAAGCCCTAACCCCTAGCCTGATCGTCCACAGGCCCCTTACGAGGCAGAACACACCCCGATAACCAGAACCTCTTGTAGATATTGCCTGTTCACCGATCGTGATAAAAAAACGCGTGACCCTTTTCCCGAGTCACGCGTTCACTCCCCTTCCTCCGCCCCCGCGCGGCATACCGCCACACTGCACACGCGGGAAAGTGCTAAGTACAAGGACAAGTGTTTTGACGATGGACGGTAGACGATAGATGAGACCATCGTCTATCGTCCATCGTCCCCCATAACATTAATAGCCACAGGAAGGCGGCTCCTCACCAGTGTGGGTGCGAGCCGTGCGGAAGGAAGACCCGCAGCCACACGTGGAGACCGCGTTCGGGTTCTCAATGTGAAAGCCTCCCCCCATCAGGGAGTCAACATAGTCTATGCGCGACCCCTGAATGTAAAACATGCTCATCGGGTCCACCACAACTCGGACCCCATGTTGCTCGCTGACCCAATCCCCTTCCCGAGGTGTGTCAAAGGTCATGCCGTACTGCATCCCACCGCAGCCACCGCCCGTGACGAAGACGCGCAGCGCCTGATCGGCAACCCCACGCTCTTCCATAATGCTGCGCAACTTCGCGGCGGCAGACTCCGTGAGCGTAATGCCCACCGCCTCCTGTGTCTCCAGCTCGGGCATGGTGTTCACCTGCCGCTCCATAAGTCACCCCCTTACGTTACACTCCCCCCTGCAACCGGTGGTGAACAGGCTCAGCATCACACCGGTGGGGATTCTGGTGTAAAGCGATACCTGGATTTTTGAGACCAAATACGTCATATATGAAAGCACAACTACTATACCACATCCCCTTCGATACGCCAAATTTCTGGCAACACCACGCCATGCCGGCCCTGCGCTTGCGGTTATTAGGCAAGGAACCTTTCCGCAGGTGGTGGAGAAAGACAGGAGACCTATCGAGCTGCTGACCGCCATGCCGGCCACGTTCGCAGGGCATCACCCCCCAATTTGGGACATCACCCGTTCTTTGGGGATAATGTTGCGGGCAAGGCCGTGCCCCCATGGCTTGTGGTACACCGCGTCCACGATGATGCGCTTCAGGGCTTCGTCACTTTCCCCGGCACGCAGCGGGGCAAGGAGGTCCACTTCCCGATCACGCAACAGGCACAGGCGCAACTTGCCATCGGCCGTTAGGCGAATGCGGCCGCACCCCTCGCAGAAGGGGTTAGATATTGTATCGATGAAACCAATACGGCCTTGGGCCCCTGGCAGCCGAAAGGGCCGTGCCGGATCGCGAAGGTCATATCCTGGAATCTCCTCCAAGGGACCCAAAGCGGCTTCAATGCGGGCTCGGGTTTCACGGGAAGGGACAACTGCACTTTGGGCAAAGTCGGCCACGTCGCCGAAAGGCATGAGTTCAATAAACCGCACTTCCCACGGGTGGATGAGGGTGAGCCGGGCCAGGTCCACGACATCCTCTTCGTTAAACCCCCGGGTTACCACGCAATTGAGCTTGATGGGTTCCAGGCCGGCGGCTTCGGCCGCGTGAATGCCGGCCATGACATCCTCCAACCGTCCCCAACGGGTGATGGCCCGGAACTTCTCCGGGTTGAGAGTATCCAGGCTGATGTTTACCCGGTCCAGGCCTGCCTGTTTGAGGGGCAATGCCAGTTCGGGCAGCAGGAGCCCGTTGGTGGTCATGGTAAGCTCTTTAATGCCCGGTGTGCTTTTGATGCGCCGAACCAGCTCAACCAGCCGGGGCCGAATGGTGGGTTCCCCGCCGGTCAGCCGGATTTTGTCCACCCCCAAGTCCGCGAACACTCGCACCAAACGAAGGATCTCCTCGTCGGTGAGGAGTTCCTCGCGGCGCTTGAAGGTCATATGCTCTGGCATGCAGTACACACACCGCAGGTTACACGCGTCGGTAAGGGAAATGCGGAGGTAATGAATGTGTCGGCCATATTGATCCCACATCGCCATGCCTCCTCAAACACCTGTCCACCCGGAACCTATACCTGCACGGACGCGGGCACAGGCACTTTAAGCTGGCACCGATACGCGCCATCCCGGATGGTTTCCTGCAACTGAACAGGGGGCGCGGAGGGGAGCAATGCCTGCAACACATGTCGGTCCAGACAACAGAACTCTGGATGCCGATCGATTAAGCCCACGTAGGGACAGTTGGCCAGGCAGATGAGCCATCCATCCTCTCGAGCTGTCCAACTGGCCATGTACCCGTGGGCATTGAGGGCCGCCACCACCGCGCTCAAGCGTTCTTCCCACGTGTGCTCCGGTGGTAACTCAACGACCATATCCTCTGCCATGCGCCGGGCAACCCGTTGAATGAACCGCTCCACCTCATCTCCGGTCTCGCGCGCTTTGAGTTCGGTCAAGAAGTGATGGAGCACATGGTGGTAGTTCTTGGGAAACACCTCAAGGGCCTGCGGCGTAAGGGTGTACACGTGTTGGGGGCGGCCCGCGCCTGGTCGCCGTCGAACCCCATCTACCCGAATAAGCCCATCGCCCTGCAAGATGTCTAAATGATGCCGCACGGACACGGGGGCCATGTCCAGCAATTCTGCCAGCTCGGCCACGGTCGCTTGTCCGCGCTCCTGGATGATTTGTAATATGCGCTGCCGTACGTTTTGCATGGTCGCTGCACCGCGGGGTACCCTTGTGCGCCTTTCGAACGTGTCCCGGTGCTGTTACCTGACCCCGTCGCCCCGCATTCTAGCACAGCTCCTGAGGCGAGGTCAATTGATATGAAGTTTGTCATAAAAACCCCTCCCGGCGAACGCTATCCGCCAGCACACTCCTGTGAAAATAATACTACCGAGGAACAACGCCCAGCGGGAGTCTGCCACACATCACCTAAAGGGCGATGATCTCTCGTCAGGTCGTGCAGGTGGCGGGCACGGCTCGAAGTACAGTATACTGTGAACAGCCCCACGACACGCAGGCGAGAAGGAGGCGAAAGATGGACACGCGAGTTTCCACATCATGGGCGGAGATAGAAGCGCGCGTTCCGCGGTGGGAAGCGCTTCCTGACCCCCGCAAGGTTCTGCGGGAGACGGATCCAGAGGTGTACGAAGCCATTGAAGGAGAGCGGCGACGCCAATGGTTGGGCCTAGAGCTGATCGCGTCCGAAAATTACGTGAGCCCCGCGGTACTGGCTGCGGCCGGATCGGTGCTCACCAACAAATACGCGGAGGGGTACCCAGGACGGCGTTACTACGGGGGCTGTGAGTGGATCGACGTCGTCGAGCGCCTGGCCATCGAACGGGCAAAGCAGCTCTTCGGTGCCGAGCACGCCAACGTGCAACCACATTCGGGAACCCAGGCCAACATGGCCACTTACTTTGCCCTTATGGAACCCGGCGACACGGCCCTGGCCATGAAGCTGGACCACGGAGGGCACCTGTCCCACGGTTTTCGGTTGAGCGCGACGGGCAAATATTACCGTTTCATACACTACTCGGTTAACCGGGAGACGGAACTGCTGGACTACGAGGAATTATACCGGTTGGCAGATCAGCATCGACCGCGCGTGATAGTGGTGGGTGCCAGCGCGTACCCCCGCTGGTTTGACTTTCCCCGACTGCGGGAGATCGCCGACGCGGTAGGCGCCTACCTGGTCTTTGACATGGCCCACGTGGCCGGCCTTATTGCCGCCGGTGTACACCCCGACCCAATACCCTATTGCGACGTGGTGACCTCCACCACACACAAGACCTTGCGAGGCACGCGCGGGGGCCTGATCCTGTGCAAGGCCGAGCTGGCAGAACGTATCGACAAAGCCGTGTTCCCGGCCATGCAAGGCGGGCCGCTGGAGCACGCAATTGCAGCGAAGGCGGTCACCTTCGGGGAAGCGCTGAAACCCGAATTTAAGGAATACGCTCGCCGGATCGTAGAAAACGCGAAGGTGCTGGCCAGCGAGCTCGCCCAGCAGGGGGTACGCCTGGTCACCGGCGGTACCGACAACCACCTTATTCTCGCCGACCTGTCCCCGCTAGGCGTGACGGGCAAGCAGGCAGAGAAGGCACTGGACCAAGCCGGCATTCACACTAACAAGAACATGATCCCTTACGACCCTCGACCGCCGCTAGTGGCCAGTGGTATCCGGTTAGGCACACCCGCCATCACCACCCGTGGGTTGGGCCCTGAGGAGATGAAACAAATCGCCGCCTGGATCGGCGCCATTCTCAACGACATCGAGAATACGGCCCTCCGGGAGCGTATTCGCCGAGAGGTGGCGGAACTCTGTCTACGGTTCCCGGTGCCTGCGTGAACCCTGTCAGGAAACCTATGCACGGCGAAACGTGGGGGACCCATCCACTTCGACTAGCTTGGCGGGCGTTGCGCCTGCTCTACGACGACCTTTTTCCCTTTGTCGGGCTCTCCCTGTTGACATGGGCCGGGGGGCTAAGCATCGTCCTCGCCTGGCCGGCTTGGATCGCGTTACACGAGGTGGCCCGTTTGGCCATCGAAGGATACGCGGTACACTCCCGGCACTGGCGCACGGCTTTGCGCACGTATTTCACCCGTGCCTGGGCCGTCGGCGGTATAACCTTGATAGTGACCGCGGTGCTGGTAAGCAATGTATTTTTCTACGGCCGCCAGGAGGGTACTCTCTGGCAATACGTCACTGTGTTCTGGTTATGGTTGCTGGCATTTTGGGCCCTCACGGCCCTCTACGTTGCCCCGATGACCGTCCTCCAAGAGGAAACCCGCCCCTGGCATCTGGTTCGCAATGCGTTTTACCTGGCCGCCTTACGCCCCTTGCACACACTGGTGGCCATTATCTGGTTAACGGTCGTGCAGGTTCTCAGCCTCATCATCCCCCTGTTGCTCTTGGTAACCCCTGCTTACGTGGCCATTTACACCACCCTACTGGCTCGTCAGCTAATCCTTGACATTCAACGTCAACACCCCCCTCCGCCCGATACGTCAGAAAACGGGGGAACATAACTGTAACCCCACCCTTCCCTGCTGTATGGCCTTTGGCCGTGTCCGTGACCACGGAGGGCCAGGACTTCTCAAAGTGTGGGCAAGGACATGCCGCACACCACACATTGTCAGCGCGTCCAGGACGGGAATCGGTCCTGAATACGGGGGAAATTAAAGGTCAACCGTTGCCAGATATTCTCCCGGACGGGCTTGATGTAAATTTCCCAGTCGTTGTTAGCTCGGTTAGACGTATACGCGATGTATTGTCCGTCCGGTGACCAGGTGCCCATCTCGTCGTGGCCCAAGCCGGTAAGGCTCACGGCCTGGACATCCCGACCGTCCGGACGCATGATGTACAGGCGCCACAGCCCGTCACGTGTTGACTGGAAGAGAATCCATCGACCGTCCGGGGACCAGCGTGGCCACGCCTCTTCGGCGTAATTGTCCGTCAACCGGATTGGGTTGGTGCCATCCGCGTTGGCCACCCAGATCTCCCCATCTCCATCCTCATCGCTCACGTACACAATGCGTCGGCCGTCCGGAGACCAGTCCACGTGATACTGGTTAGCCGGCGCCACAATAAGTGGTCGTTCGTCGGTACCGTCCGGCCTCACGGTATAAAGGTCAAAGCCTGTATTGCGCACATCCCGGTTGGTTTGGAAAGCAATGCGACGACCATCGGGCGACCAGGAAGGGGCCCAGTTGTCCCAGGGCTGAACTTCGGGAAAAACACGTCGCTGTTCGGATCCATCCGCCCTCATGATGTAGAGCTGCAGGTTTTCGGGATCGTCTCTCTGGGAGGCAAACACGATGTACTGCCCGTCGGGCGACCAGTCGGGTTCGATGTCCCGGGCGGGATGTGTGGTCAGTTGAACGGGGTCACTGCCGTCCGCGTTCATGACCCAGATGTCAAAATTGCCGCTGAGCTCCGAGTGAAACGCGATGCGCCCGGTCACCGGCAAACGGGTCGCGCCCGCTTCGGGTTCGGCAAGGGGGGAACGGAGCGGCGACGTCTGAACCGGGAGAGGTTCCCCAACGGTAGTAGGCTTAGGTGTTGGCACAGGCGACGGTCCTCCACACCCGGCCAGGATAAGTACTCCCACCAGGGTAGCCAGCAGGACCAGTCCTGCCAATCGGCCACGGCGTGCGGGCTGACGGCCGAACAGCACGCCACCCAACGCTGCCAGAGCTATTGCTATCATTGCAGAACCCAACCAGGCGCTCATAGGAACCATATGCCTCCTTCGGTAGAGTTTATCGCTGTCCTGCCCTCACAGCTTGACAGGTTTATCTTAACGCAGGCCAATATCCGGCGCTCCCGGGGGAAGCTCCTCTTCCCGCCCACACCTGCTATCCTGCTCAGACCCTCACCACACGCCCTTTCGGCACAGCCTCACAGCTGCCCGATTATACCACACATACCGGTTATCCGGTTGGAGGCCAAACGCACCCACGCCAAGAAATCGTTACTAGGTTTTCGCACTGCTCCCGCGCGATCGCGTGCGGAGAACGAACGGCGTGCTCATAAGGCTTCCTTTGTGCGCGGATTTAAGGTACTTTTTCAGGCCGGGGTGAGGAGGGCACGGTGGGTTCCGAAGAAGCAGAGGGCGTGGATGCCGACTCCGGGGAGGACGCTGGCGCTTCGGGATAGGCCACCCGAGTGTGATAGATGCCGGCCAACATCTCCACCAAAGCTTGCCGAATGCGACTCAAGTCGCGCAGGGTAAGGGGAGCATCGTCCAGCTGGCCATCCTCCAGCCGTTCCCAAATTACTTGGCGCACAATGGCTTCAATCTCCTGTCGATCCTTGGGCTGTCGCGCCCGGGCGATGGCTTCAACCGCGTCCGCCAGCATAAGAATGGCCGTTTCCTTACTTCGAGGTTTAGGACCTGGGTATCGGAAGTCGCGCTCGCGAACCGCGTCCGGGTCGGTGGCGTGTTCTAAGGCTTTGCGGTAAAAGAAGGCTACTAGGGTAGTACCGTGGTGTTCAGCGATGAAGTCACGAATGCGCCGAGGTAATCGGTATTTACGGGCAAGGTCAAGGCCGTCCGCCACATGGCCAATGATGATTTGTGCACTGGTATGAGGGTCGAGCTGGTTGTGGGGGTTGATGCCACCTTGGACGTTCTCGGTGAAATAATGGGGGCGCTTCACCTTGCCCACATCGTGGTAATAGGCGCCCACCCGTGTGAGAAAGGTATCCGCACCCACCGCCGCAGCGGCCCGTTCGGCCAAGTTGCTCACCACCAGGGAGTGATGATACGTGCCCGGCGCTTTGGTGATCAGCTCCTGCATCAAGGGATGGGTGGGCCGAGAGAGGTCCAGGAGCTGGATAATAGTAACCTTGTCGGTGACCAGGCCGGCCAAGTAGAAGTTGGTAAGGGCGAGGCTCACAGAGAGCACACCGTTTACCACGGTGGCCAGGGTAATGAGGAGATACTCGTTGGGGGTAAAGGTGCCGTTCAGGGTCTGGAATCCGAAGATAAGAGTGCTCTGGGCCGCGACCATGCCTAATCCGGCCCAAATATAGGTGGCCAGGCGTTCGGCTTGCTCACTGATCAAAAGCATTACCACGGCCCCTACACTGAGGTACAAAGTTAAGGCCAGGGCGTTGCCGGCCAGGTGGCCCAGGACCACGGCTGTAAACAAGGTGGCCAGCAGGCTCAGTTCGCGCTGCTGGAGAATACCGATGGTTACGGTGAGCGCTCCCAGGGGGTAAACGTAGGAAAGCAGGGAGTGTCCGGGCACCATGGCCTTGGCCAAGGCCAGCCCACCCAGGAGCAGCACATAGAATAGCAAGGGCTCACGCGCGTGTTGCCAGAAGGGCATGTACCTCCGATAGGTGTACAACAGGAACATCAGCACAAATAACGCGATGAAGAGGCCATAACCAATAACCTGTCGGAGGGTAATGCGGCGTTGACGCAGACCAAATTTTTCCAACGCTTCTACCTGGGCTTCGGTGACCACCTCACCGGAGCGGACGATAATTTCCCCGGCTTCGTACTCGACGATGACGGGGGGCACGGACTCGCGAGCCTCCTGGCGTAGGCGTTCCGTCTTCTGGGGGTTCGGGAAAGTATTCGGCCGTAGAAGGGCCTGTACAATGCGGGTGACAACTGCTGCCTCCTGTTCGGTCAAACGGGTCTGATCCACCAACAGGGGAACGTTGGCCCGCACAATGGGCAGATCGCTTTCGCGAATTTCCCGCCCCATGGCCAGCCGGAGGGTGGCCATGGTTTCTGCTGCCACCAGTTCCCATCGCTCTTGGGGCAGAAGGGCCAAAAGACGGGCATGCTCCTCGGTCAGGTTCAGGTCCGTGATGGCCTGAATTTCGCGGGTCTTCTGGGCCAGGTCCGCGTACGGGTTGGCCCGTACAGTGTCGATGAAGCGGATGATCTCTTGGAGACGGGTGATCTGCTGGCGGGCCACCTGGGGACGCGGTGGGTCGTAGACCTCTTCCACCTGCTGGGCCGCCTTTTCCCGCGCTTGCCGGGTAAGTACTTCGCTCTCGTAACGCAAACTACGAGGCGCCCGGATGTCCAGCGGGGAAACCTCTCCCGCTTCTAAGGTCACCCGTTCACCCAGGGGAATGTCCAACACCAGGAGCGTGGTAGCCAGAACGAGGAAGAGGAGGGAGAGGACGATCACGCGGACAATATCCGACCCGCTGATACCCTCCTCGCCCGGCAGGCGAGGAGGGCGTCGCGCGCCCAACAGGGCGTCCAACCGTTCTAGGTGAATGTTCCGGCTCATGAGTATGTGCCCGTGAGACCCGCTTGCAGCCCCTTGGGCGGTGGCATCGGTGAGGGGCTCACGATGATGTCTGTTGTTGCAACAACGCACGCACAACGTCGCTCACCAGGCGACCATCCGCCCGGCCGCGCATTTCCGCCATGAGCACCTTCATCACCTTCCCCATGTCCTTCGGGCCAGACGCGCCCACTTCAGCAATGACCTCACGGGCGCGTGCCGCAATCTCCTCGCGAGTCAACTGCCGAGGCAAGTACTGACGTAAGATGGCCAATTCGGCTTCCTCCGCGGCCACCAGATCGTCCCGGCCTCCCCGGACGTACATCTCTATGGCTTCTTCCCGTTTTTTCGCTTCTCGGGCAATGATCTGCACAATCTCGTCATCGCTCAGCTCGCGCAGCGCGTTTCCCTCCCGGGCCGCGCGGCTGATAGCCGTTATGAGACTTCGCAACGCGCGCTTTCGAGCCTCATCCCCACTGCGGATGGCTTCCTTCAAGTCGGCTTCAATGTGATCCTTCAACGCCATGGACAAGCTAGCCTCCTCAACAAAAGGTCAACCCTTCGGACAAACATCGCTCCCGATTATAGCGGGAACCGGGAACTCTTGTCAACCGGTGTTGCGCCTTCGCTCTTTGAGTTACATAGCCTGACCCTAAGCAACTCCTTTTGACCAGTTTACGGCTTTTGCTTACAATTTAGGCAACTCCGTGTCCCGGACGCGATCTCGTTTCCCCGGGATGCCGGGGTGTGAATGTGGTGACCTTCCCCTATGAGCATATGGTGTGGAGGAGAGTGACCAATGACGCAGACAATGCCGCTCCTCAAGCTCCAGGTGACCCCGCTGGGTGACCGTCAGGTCCGGTTTCAGGCCATCTTTCCGGTGCCCACCGATCACACGGCAGGTACGTGTGCGACCGCTACCCTATATCCGGGGGACGGCAGTCGAATCGACCTTGGCACCCTGTGTGCGCCGACCCTGACTACCTGGCGGGAACGTCGCGTCGTGGATCTGGCCGAACACACGTACCCGGAGGCAGGCCCCTTTGAGGCCCGTTTGACCTGGGGCAGTCTAACCGTGACCGTTACGGTCGCGCCCGACGAAGAGGCCGAGGAGACACCCGCCCCCACTCCTCTGCCGGATGTAGTGACCTTCACGGTGGAGCCCGACGAAGAGGCCCCGTTACATCCTAAGGTGTACCTGGCCGTACGGGGTCTCAACAAAAATCATCGGGTGCGTCTGGACGCTGACGCGGAACAGGCGTTCTGGCTTTATCCCGCCGACGGAGAGGAACAGTCCGCGGAGTGGACCCTGGCGTACAATAAGCCGGGCACGTACCGCATCACGGTAGACGTGGTCGATGAGCAAGGGTTCTGGGTCGCCACCTTGGCCGAGACGTCGGTGACGGTGCTTGAATTGCCTGCACAGGACGAAACACCGGAGGAACCTCCCGCCATCGAGATCCCTGAAAGTCTTCCGCCGGCGGCCCGCATTGCCCTGGAGGAAATCGCCGCGTTTCGTACCGACCGACCGGCGTGGTTGCCCTTCCGGTATGCCCGGCCGGTGTGGCCCAACGCCCGGACGTACGTTTCCCCCGGCGGTGGCCGGATCTCCCGCATTCTCTTGCCGGGCACATACCTCTCCATCCGGGGCGAAACGGTGGTGGATGGGGAAATCTGGTACCGCACCGCCGGGCACGACTGGATCCCGGCCAGCGCGGTGGTGCTAATTCGGACCAGCGACCTGCGGGGGGTGGTCCTGCGGAGGGAAGCGCCCCCGACCGAGCCCACCCCGCCTCCAGAGACCCCGTTACGCCGTGGGGTGGTGACCGCGTACATCCTGAACGTGCGTGCCCAACCTGGCGTCCGGCCAGACAACCCACCCATCGACAAGTTGCGCCAGGGCACAGAGGTTACCATTTACGAGGAGGCTCCCTACAACGGTGAGATCTGGTACCGTATCGGCGTGGACCGGTGGGTCCACAGCGGGTGGGTGCGCATCATCAGTGATACGCCCCCGGAGACCGTGTTGCGCCGTGGGGTGGTGACCGCGTACATCCTGAACGTGCGTGCCCAACCCGGCGTCCGGCCAGACAACCCACCCATCGACAAGCTATATCGGGGTACTGAAGTGACCATCTATGAGGAAGCCCCCTACAACGGCGAAATCTGGTACCGCATCGGCCTCAACCGGTGGGTTCACAGCGGGTGGGTGCGCGTGCTGGACGGTGTGCCTCGGACGGACACGGTCTCGCCTGAGGAAAGCATGACGTTGCCGGTGGGATGGGTGGTCGCACCGGTCTTGAACGTGCGTGCCCAACCCGGCGTCCGGCCAGACAACCCACCCATCGACAAGGTACGCTATAAGACGGTCGTGCCAATCCTGGAGGAGACCACGGTCCAGGGCGCGCGTTGGTACCGTATCGGTGAGGACCGCTGGGTGTACGGAGGATGGGTGGGCGTAGCCCGTTATAAGCCCCGACCGGCCAGCATTCGACCTAATGAGTTCTGGGTGGGGGTCAACCTGCGAGAGCAGACGGCCGTGGCCTACGAGGGGGATGAGCCCGTCTATGCCGCCTTAGTGGCCACAGGACTCCCACAAACCCCTACCGTACGAGGTATTTTCCGCACCTGGTTGCGCCTGAAGTGGGGTAAAATGTCCGGCGGAAGCCCGGCTCGGGGGAACTACTACTACCTGGAAGATGTTACCTGGACCATGTACTTCTACCAGGGGTATGCACTGCACGGCACATACTGGCACGACGCGTTTGGCCGGCCGCGAAGCCGAGGGTGTGTGAACATGAGCCCTTACGATGCGTGGTGGGTCTTCAACTGGAGCGCGAAGCAGGGCAAGCACAGCCCGGCCGTATATGTATATTGGCAATAATCCTGGGAACGTCCCACCACAGGCCGTGCAGGGGACGTGGAAATCACAGGGATGTTGCGTGAACTGACCATTCACAACTTTGCGATCGTCGATCAATTGCGAGTGACCTTCGGCCCTGGTCTGAACGTGTTGACCGGCGAGACTGGCGCGGGCAAGTCCCTGCTGGTGGACGCGATGACCGCCATTCTGGGCGCGCGGGTGCATCCCGAGTGGTTGCGAGCCGGCGCGTCCCAGGGGTTCGTAGAGGGCATCTTCGAACTGCAGGGGGAGGTGCGCGAACGGGTACATGCCCTCCTCCGTCGGGAAGGCCTGGAAGGGGAAGAGGAGGATGTGCTGATCCTCGCCCGGGAACTGCGGGCCGGGGGGCGTAGCGTGGCGCGGGTCAACGGTCGCGCGGTGACCGCGTCCTTGTTGGCCGAACTGGGCAGCTTGCTGGTGGACATTCACGGTCAGGGCGATCATCTCTCCCTTCTTCAACCGCGACATCAGCTGGCCCTGCTGGACCGTTACGCACACCTGGAGTCCCTACGAGCTGCCGTTGCCGAGGAAGTCGCCCACCTGCGAGCAGTACAGCGTGAATTGAACGATCTTCGCACCCGAGAGCGGGAGCTGGCTCAGCGCGCTGATCTCCTGGCCTATCAGGTTCAGGAAATCTACAACGCGCACTTGGAACCTGGGGAAGACGAAGCTCTGGAGGCCGAACGCCGGCGATTGGCCCACGCCGAACAGCTCATGGAAGGGGTGGAAGCCGCCATACTTGCCCTGGAGGGGGAAATCGGCGCTACGCCGGGCGCCATTGACTTGCTAGGCGAAGCAAGTCACCGCCTGAGCCGGCTCGGCGACCTCGACCCGGACCTCGTTCGCCTTGCAGAACAGGCTGAGGTGCTCGCGGACCAGGTAAACGACCTGTTGCGGGAGTTGCATCATTATCGGGACCGGGTGGAATTCAACCCTCAACGGCTGGAGGAGGTAGAGGAGCGCCTGGCGCTGATTCGCAACCTCAAACGCAAGTACGGTGATACCATCGAGGATATCCTGGCATACGCAGCGCGAGCCGAACAGGAACTGGCCCAGATCGAACATGCGGACGAACGTCTGACCGAGCTGACTGCCCAGGCAGAAGACCTGCTACGGCGGGTGGGCCAGCTCGCGGCAGAACTCTCCCGTCGGCGTCAGGAGGCCGCGGAACGCCTGGCACGCGAGGTGGAGGCCATATTGAAGGACCTACACATGCCCCACACGCGCGTGCAGGTACAGGTCACCCAGGAGGAGGCGCCAGAGGGCGTACCGGTGGGGGACAAGCGGCTCGCCTTCTCCAGCACAGGTGTGGACCGGGTGCAATTCCTGGTGGCGACAAACCCCGGTGAACCGCTGCGTCCACTGGCCCGCATTGCCTCGGGCGGGGAAACAGCCCGTCTAATGTTGGCATTGAAGACCGTCCTCGCCCACGCCGATCCCGTGCCGACGCTCATCTTCGATGAAATCGACGTGGGCATAGGCGGTCGGGTGGGACGCGTGGTAGGACAACTTTTGCGTCGATTGGCCCAACACCATCAGGTCCTCTGTATCACCCACCTTCCCCAGGTGGCCGCGTACGGTCATCACCACTTGAACGTGGTCAAGCAGGTGGAGGAAGGACGTACCCGAGTGACGGTGCAAGTGTTGCAGGGCGAAGCGCGACTGTGGGAACTGGCCGCCATGCTGGGCGCGCCGACACCCACGGGCTTCCAAAGCGCTCAGGAGATGCTGGAAGAAGCAGAAAACGCCACCTGAGAGGGTTAGCCGACGCCCCGGGAGAGATATTGACGTTGCCAGGCCCTCAAGTGTTCCCGTACATCAGGCCACACCACCAGAACGGTCAGAAAGTACACAAGCCCGTAACTTCCCCCCGCAAGCACGAGACGCTCTACGCCGGGCGTGGTCAGCCAGCGAGAGAGGACCAACGCCGTAAGTACGGTTAACAGTCCTCCTACACCCACGGTGGGGAGCAACGCTCGCACGTAAGGCCGCCATCCCGCGGCGAGAATGCGGTCGGCCAGCACTGCGGAAATGCCGAAATCCACTATCGCCACCCCCGCCGAGAGGATACTGACCCCCAAAATCCCCTGCCAGCGAATCGCCGGGTACAGGAGAAGCACCATCGTAGTCAGACGCCACATCGCGATGTAGGTCAGATATTGCGGACGTCCCCCGCTCCGATACACGTTGCCGATGTTCGCCGCCAGTGCCCTTATTAGCCCGTAAATGGCCAGCCAGCGCATGGGTCCAACCATCTCCCGCCACTTGTCCGGGCCGATCAGCGCGACCACGTCGGTCGCGAACAGGATGGTCCCTCCTGCGATGGGTACAGCCAGCAGGGACACGTACGCCAGAGCCTGAAAGTACACCCGTCGGAAGAGGGAACGATCCTCCCGTACTTTGGCGAGTGCGGGGAACATCACCTGATTCACAACGCCGGTAATCTGGGTGGCCGGCAGGTTGGAAAGCCGATAAGCGTTGTCATATACTCCCTCCGGTCCCCATCCCAGAAGGCGAATAACGAAGAGGTCATCCACGTTGGTAATGCCCAGGATGAGCAGCTGGGAGCCCATGATGTGCTTGCCATAGGCGAAAAGTTCGCGAGCCAACCGTGGGACGAACACCCATCGAGGACGCCATCCGGTGATCCACCAGGACAGGCCGACCATGCTGGTTGTAGCGCCCAAGCGGCCGAATACCAAGCTCCATACCCCCCATCCCAATGCCGCCAAAGGCAGCGAGATGGCCACATGGACCAAGTTGGACGCAATCTCGGGAACGGCGCGACGGCGGAAGTCCATCTCCTTGGTCAAGCGAACCATAGGCACTCGGGCCAAGGCACCGATGATCAGGTTTAACCCCAGTACCTGCAACACCGGTGCGATCAGGGGGTTGGGGTCGCGGGCAAAGGACACGGCCAAAGGCGCAATCCAAAGGGTGAGGAGGTACATGACCACTGCCGTGCCCAGAACAAACCAAAACGCGGTGTGCTCTGCCTGTTCCTCCTCTTCTCCGGTACGGCCTCGGAAGTAGATGAGGGCCGAGCCGAAGCCGGCTTCGCGAATCAGCTGTAGGGCGTCGACGTACAGGTTGGCGCCGGCGATCAACCCAAAGTCCTCTCGGGTTAACAACACAGCCAGCACCAGGCGGGTGATCAGCCCCAATACCCGGATGATGACGTTGGCCAGAGCAACCCAAAACACACCGGAGCGGATCTGACGGCCCAGGGTCATGCGGGTTTCCTCGCATCGATGATAAAATCGCGAGCGAACAGGGAAGGTCGATGTCGTGCCAGCCACGTGTACACCGCCCGCACCCCCGGCCACCGCAAGTAAGCAGGGTACATCTGCCAGACCCAAAGGGAGGCGGACCCATCGGTGCCCACCACGCGTAGCCCGCGCGCTTCCAAAGCCCGTCGGGTGTCGGATAGGGTGAAGTGTCGCAGGTGCGTGAAATCCGTCGGTGTGTTGCGCACTACCGGAAAGCGACCGCGCAACAACTGCCACCGTACCCACCAGTGGGCGATGTTGGGCAGGAGCAGCAGGAATTGGCCCCCTGGACGTAGCACACGCACCACTTCATCCAGCACCGGATCCACAAAAAACCGGTGCTCCAGCCCGCTGTCGCTTACCACGATGTCAAAACTCTCAGAAGCGAAGGGCAGTCCACCGGCATCCAAGTCCACCTGAACCGAGCACAAGCCCTTTTCTCGAGAGAACCGACACGCGACCGCGCTCAGATCGGTGGCGAAAACACGATACCCCCGTGCCCGGAACATTTGCCCCAAAACGCCGTTGCCGCTGTCCAGGGCCAGCAGACGTTCTCCCGTCGCGGCACGGTCGACCAGCAATTGTAACCGAGAGCGGTCGACCAGATCACCCTTCTCGCGCCAGTACGCGTCGTACCAAGCTCGCAGGTTCACGCCATATCCCCTCAGCGGCTCAAAGTGGGCAACCACGCGCACCATTGGCGCCGGTTCCCAAAGTTTCGCTCGACAACTTCCCCGGCGGTGATAACGACCCAATAAGCATTCACCGTAACGTCCTCATAACAGGGAGGACTTACCTCGGTCACGAGGTACGTGCCGGGCTTCAAGCCCGCAAACCGGTATCGTCCATCCTCGCCGGTGGTTACTTGGGCAATCGGCTGGCCGGCCTCACGCAACACCACTCGGCTACCGGGGATGCCCGGTTCGTCCGGGTCATATTGTCCGTTGCCGTTAGCATCGTCGAACACCACGCCCTGGAGAGTGCCCGTCGTGGGGGTGGGCATTGTGGTGGTGACCGTGAAAGCAACCCGCCCTCCGGGCAGTGGAAACCGGACCTTCCCGTCAACAGGGGTGATTACCTGGGACACAGGCGGAACTGGAGGGGAAGTAGTGACCGTCACCGGTGTCGTAGGCCATCCCAAGTCGGCCAGGTTCAGCGTAAAGGTGAGTCCTACGGTGTCCTCAACAACGCCTGTAACCACGGTGGCCGTGTGGGTCACGGTGACGGTAATCCAGCGTTCAGGGCCGGGGAGCGGTGTCCATGCAGCCCACCAGAAACGGTATGGCCCTTGTTCCTCCTCATCGGCGTCGGTGACCGCGTGTATGGCATTGGGGGGTGCAGGACGCCGGAAAGCGGCAAGCCAGTCCAGAGCCTGGGCGTATGTCACAAAGTTGGGATCATTGGGATCAAAGGGCCCACTGTGATTGCCGTCATATTCCCGGAGGGTAACCGGCGCGTCACTACGGGCTGCCCGAATGGCTTGATACAGGTCTCGTGCGTGGTGGACCGGCACCCGCTCATCCTGACGGCCGTGAACGAGGAGCAACGGCGTGTGGACCAGGTTGCCGGCGAAGGAAAGGGGCGAACGACGGGCATAGGCAAAGGGCACTTCCTCCGGCAGTCCGCCCACCTCACGCCAAATGTTCGGATACGCCCGCGGGTCCTCTGTGAGCCACCGGGCCAAGTCTGTAGGGGAAGCGTAAACGACCGCGGCTGCGAAGTAGTCCGGGAATTTGCCCAGCGTGGTTAAGAGGGTCAGACCACCGGCGGAGTCGCTGAGGAGGTACACGCGTGTTGGGTCCACCGGATACGTACGCTGAACGTACGCCAGCACATCAAGCACATCACGTTGAGCGGGCCGAGCCCCCATTGGCCGATATCCCACGCTCACCGGGGAGGGACATCCTGCTGCGGGGTCCCACGGATCACCGGGAAGGGGCACCGGTCGCTCCCCGTGAAGCTCCGGCGCAGCGAACACCCATCCCCGCTGTGCAACCACAGGGCCTATACTCTCGGCCGCGTCCCGGTGAGGTGCACGCTGTTGATAACAGGAGAACATGCCGTGAAGGTAGATCACCACCGGCATAGGGGACGTGGGCAAAGGCGTCGGCAAAGCCAGACTCGCCCGCTGGGTGGTCCCATCCCAGGAACTGAGGAACGTGATGTCCACCACCGTAGTGGTGTACGTCGTGGTTTCCATCGGAGGTACGGCCGTTCTACCACCGGCGAGGGAACCCGTAGTACGTGCATCCACCACCAGCCCGAAGAACGTTCCGGCCAGCCACCCCCCTATAATCATCAAGGCGAGTGTTCGGAAGCTTATTGCTATGTCGGCCTTTCGGCCCTCATCCCCTTCCCATCCCTTTACAGGCCATGCATTTCCAAACGCCCTTACGAGGGCGACAAGGACTTGACGAATGCGCCCCCAGGTAAACCACAGGGCCGCTTGTTTCCCGTGGGCGAGTGGGCTTCTGTTGCTGGCCGATGGCATCTACCTGTTCCTCCCGTGAGGTAACTCCCACTACACTGCCGGCACGGCAACCGTTAGATTGTAGTGCGCTTTAGCGCGGGGGACCAAGTTATTCCTCGTTTCCGTGAGGGACCATAACAGAACCTGAATGCCGGGGAAGCAGTCCTTCAGCCTTTATTCTCTTAACCAGGCCTTAAACTTTTGATAGGATACCTCTAACCTCTCTCCGCTCTTGGAACGCTACACTGGATTCAGCAACCCAGCCGCCGATAGACCCACAAACGTATCGTTGACCTTTTCCGGTGCGTTGGTCACAAGAGGGATGCCCCGGTTGAGAGCACACCGGACACTGGAGGGGGGACGTTTACCGGAAGAATACGGCTCAGGACGGGAGCATGACCGTCACAGGGGTGGACGGGTCCCATGTACACTCACACGTTTCGTGCCATGAACACCCGATTTCAACTGTGGTTGGACGCTTCAGTCGCAGACGCGCGGCCGGCCTTGCGCGCGGCGGAGACCTTCGTCCGTGAGGTAGAGCAGATCCTAAGTCGTTTTCTGCCGCACAGCGCGTTAAGTCGAGTAAACCGAGCTCCCGGTCGGTGGCACGTCGTCCCCCCGGTGATGGCTGCCGTGGTCCGGGAAGCGCTGATGTGGGCCGAACGCACCGGCGGGTTATTCGATCCAACGGTGCTGCCTGCCTTACACGCCGTCGGGTATACCCGTTCATTTGAGGAGCTGACCTGTAGTGGGGGGACGGAGGAAGAGAGGTACAGCTTATGGGGCAAGGTAGGCCGTTGGTCCGAAGTGCGACTGGAGGGAGAACGATTATACCTGCCCCCGGATACCGGCTTGGACCTGGGAGGTATTGCGAAAGAATGGGTCGCCGATCGGGTGGCCGAGCAACTCGCCCACTGGGGACCCTGTTTGGTAGATGCCGGTGGAGATGTGCGCGCAATCGGTGTTCCGGCCCTGTGGGGAATGTGGCCTGTAGCCATCGCCCACCCTCTGGAGGCTAACCGTGACGTGCTCACAATGGGCCTTCGGGATGCGGGGCTGGCCACCTCTTCGCGGGCGCGACGTCGCTGGCGCGTGGGAGACCGGGAAGTCCATCACATCATTTATCCACCTACCGGCCAACCGGCACAGACACCGGTGCTCAGTGCCAGTGTGGTGGCAGACACGGCTGTCCAAGCCGGAGTAGGCAGCAAGATCGCGCTGATGCTGAACACGGAGTGTCATCCGGCACTCCGTGCCGTTCGGCCTTATGTGGTGGTCATGGTGTATGAAAACGGCGACGTTAAAACGTGGTGGGGAGAAGCATACCATGCGTCGACACAGACCGGTGACCGTGTTTTCCGCGACGCCCCATCCTGATGTGTGGGCCCGGTATCCCGGCCGTGTCATCGGACTTGGAGGCATGGGGCTTTTGGTCAGCGCAGCCATGTGGTTGGCCTTAACGTGGGCAACCGCCGGGATATCTCCGGATATGGTCCCCTGGTACGTGGTTCGGGCGGCCGGACTGGTTGCTTATGTTTTGCTGTGGATATCGGTCACTCTGGGACTCTGGATCAGTGGTGGGTGGACACCCCGGGCCAACGCCCAACTGGTCGCCCTGCATGAATTTGCTAGCCTGGTAGCCCTGAGCATGACGTTTCTACACGTGATTACCCTGCGGGCCGATGCCTATCTTCAACCTTCGTGGATCCAGATATGGGTTCCCCTGGCCATGACCACGTATCGCCCCCTCGCGGTGGCGGCTGGCCAAATAGGATTTTATCTCATGGTTGCGGTTGTGTTATCATTTTACGTGCGACGTTGGATAGGCGCACGGGTGTGGCGTGGGCTGCACGCGATAACCTTTCTGTTATACGGACTCGTGCTGGTGCATGCGGTCGCGGCCGGCACCGAGAGTGCGACCCCTGTGTGGCAAGGAATCTACCTCGTAACCGGCGGATCGGTGTTGGTGTTGACGTACCTCCGCCTCGCGATCGGGCGTTCCGGTCGTGGACGCACTCGATAAATGTGAGCAATCTGGCAGACCACGGAGGAGACCCCATGGTGGAGGCAGCACACATTTTGGTGGTAGACGACGATGAAATGATCGTGGAACCCTTGGTATACGGCCTGGAACGCGAAGGCTTCCGGGTGGGTGTGGCCATGGACGGCGAAGAAGCTCTCCAGGCCGTGCGAGACCAACAACCGGATGTCATCCTGCTGGATGTCATGTTGCCCAAACGCAGCGGGTTTGAGGTATTGCGCTTGCTACGTCATCAGGGAATAACCACACCTATTATCATGCTCACCGCTCGTGGGCAGGAGATTGACAAAGTCATGGGCTTGGAGATGGGCGCGGACGATTACGTGGTCAAGCCTTTTAGCCTGCGCGAGATTATCGCCCGCATTCGGGCCGTGCTGCGACGGCAGCGGCTGCTGGCGGGCCCTCCTCTTCCCCCTCAGGACCAGATCCAGATCGGCGAGATCACGATGGATAAACGACGGCTCCAGGTTCGCAAGGGAGAGGATGTGATCCCCCTTTCGCCCCGGGAGTTTGACCTCCTGCGGGTATTGATGGAAAACGCCGGTCGTACCCTGACCCGTCAACAGTTGCTGGACTGGGTGTGGGGTGAGTCCTGGGTGGGTGATCCGCGAACTTTGGATGTACATATTCACTGGCTGCGCGAAAAGCTGGAAGACAACCCAAGGCGCCCTCGATATATCCTCACCGTTCGCGGAGTAGGCTATCGCTTCGCAGATGAAGAGGACCTTCATTCCTCTTGAGAAGGCCGCCAAAACATTGCCGGTCACGCCACATTCTGACAAGCCGTGGTGAGAACGAGGGCAACGACTGATCCCCCCACCCGTTCATCTCTTTTCGCTCGCCTCTCGATTTGTCAGTCCATCAGGCGGACATCTCGGGCTCTTAAAGTGACCTTAAAGTGACATTACCAGAGCGTTAACCTCCCCTCCTTACATTCGCGCATAACATAGGGTGTGATGATTCGGATGGGATGTAAGAGCGTTACCTGTCCGAGCACACGTGGGAGGTGGAACATGAACCGCACAGTTCTTATGAGCATGGTTGCCGCGCTCACGGCTCTGGTGTTGACGGCAGCGTTTCTCCTGGGTGCCCGCCGTTCGGGCAACGACGTTGCAGCCGTCGGCGTCGAAGGAACACCGGTCCCCCTGGCTGCACCCACAACCACCTTATCCGGCCGGGATATGAATACCCTCCCGACCTCGGTGGAAGCCGTCCGACAAGTGTACCAGCAACAACTGGATGTTCAAGTGGAGCAAATCCGGCAGATGTACCAGCGACAATTGGAGGAACAATTGGAGCAATTGCGAGCAGAGTACGAGCGGCAACTTGAATCCCAGCTCCAACAGGGCTATCAGCAACCGCCTGGCCAGGAAATGTCACCTCAACGAGAGGAGGCCCTTCGTCAAGCCTACGAGGCACAGATCCGCGCGCTCCAGGCTGCCTGGCAACAGCGTGAGCAGGCGTATCAGGCCCAGCTTCAGGAAGCCATTCGACGATTGGAGGCGGCTAACGCGCAGATTCAGGCCCTTCAGCAAACGCCAAGGAATGCTTCTACCCTCGGCCCCGTACCAGCATCTGACGAGGAAGCTCCAGGAGCTTATTACTCGGATCGGGATGATGACGATGATGAGCGTTGGGAGTACCGCCGCGGAGTGTATCAGGAGGAGGACGATGGCGAATGGGAAGACGAGCGGGATGACGACTGAGCGGCCTCACCCTCAGAAGCGACGCCGTCGTAAGGAGAACACGTTCTGGCAGGCATTGCTGCTGGCCTTAACCCTAGGGGGGTATGTGTTCCTTGTGGGCCTGTTAGGACGGTTGGACGCGGCCGACCAATGCCCCGCCGACTGCCCTCCGGAGGAATTGGAGCCTCGAACGATCCGGCTCGAGGGCGTAGCGACGGTGCCACCTTTGCGGGTAGTGGTGCCCCCCTTGGCAGTTACACCGGTGCCGCTAGCATATGGCGAAGCCCCTGGGCGGGGAAACACGTCCGGTACGCCGGCGGACATCCCCCGCCCGGTGGGCAGCGCTTCCCCAGAAGTGCCGGGAGCCCCTGCCGTCAGCCCGGCCTGGTTACCCCCTCCGCCGCTACAGTGGCAGCCGTTGCCCACGGTGGTGCCGACGCAACCGATGCCCGTTTTTCGTCCCGCACCGGTCGTGCGCAGCCGAGGCTCTTGAGGTAAACTCCCTGTGAACGGGCCGACAAAGGTTCTGTAGCGCGATTAAGGGATGCCGTCGTTCTGGCCTGGGGCCAGGTAATACCGGGGGTCTTTTAAAGAGTGGCGCGTGGTCCACGCGGAAGGGGGAAAATAACGGCCGATGAAGTGGTTGGCAGTCACGGGATGGCGTCGGTTAAAGAGCTTTTGGGCCGATCGAAGTCTGGCGACCAAATTTGTGTCCGTCTATTTCCTGGTAGGACTGTTGATCGTAGTAGCCCTCACCTGGCGCTCCGGCAGTCAGCTGGCCACGGCCCTCGAAGAGGAAATGGAACACGAGCTGGAGATCGAAGCCTTCATCATTGCCGGCACGCTGGGCAAAGACTTCGAGGACATGCTCGAATACGGCCGTTCACCCTCGCAGATCCTCACCCTCATACATCAGTTCGGCGAAGGAACGGACAGCCGCATTACCTTTTACGATGTACAGTTAAACCTTGTGTTCAGCACCGATCCCAACGTACGTCCCCATCGGGCCTCGCTGACGCCGGAATTGGCCGCCGCGCTGCGCAACAGTGAGCAACACGACATCCGCATGGACCCGTGGACCCAGGAGATGCGCCTCTACGTGGCCGCGCCGGTGTACCAGGAAGAGGACCTGATGGGACTATTACAGATATCCATACCCTGGCAACGGGTGCAGGATCGCATTAACAGCGAGTGGGGTCGGCTAATTGTCACCGGACTGCTTGCCATCTTGGCTAACACACTGCTCAGCCTGTGGCTGGCATGGAGTATTGTGCGTCCCCTGCAGCAGGTCACCCAAGCAGCCCGAGCCATTGCCGGTGGACATCTGGACCGGCGTGTGCCTGTGCCGGGCAAGGATGAAGTGGGGATGTTGGCCGTTGCCTTCAACGAAATGGCCGAACGGTTGCAGGAAATGATCGCGCGGGAACGGCTGTTCATTGCCAACGCGTCCCACGAACTGCGCAGCCCGTTGACCAGCCTGAAACTGCGCGCTGAGATGCTGCGGGAAGGTCGCCTTCCCCCAGAGCGACAACGTCGGTACATCATGGAATTGGAGAAAGAGGCCGAACGCCTACACGCCCTGGCCAACCGGCTGTTGGACCTGAGTCGTCTGCAGTTGCGCCCGGAAACGGAGGTGTTGGAACCTGTGGATGTCATGCCTATTGCACGGGATGTCGTCGAAACTCTCTCCTTGCGGGCCGGCCGTAAGGATGTACAGTTACGCTTGCACGCGCCCCAACAGCTGCCCAAAGTACGGGCCTCCGCTGACGGCTTACGGGAAATCCTGGTAAACCTAATCGACAATGCCATTAAACACACCCCTGCCGGCGGTAGCGTGGACGTCGTCCTTACGCCAGAGCCCCCTTACTTGCGCATGGAAGTGAAGGATACGGGCAGAGGGATTCCCCCTGAGGATCTGCCGCACATCTTTGAACCCTTTTACCGGGTGGACAAAGCGCGACGCCGCCAAGATGGCGGTAGTGGCCTGGGCTTGACGATTGTCAAACGGCTGGTGGACTTGTTCCACGGTCGCATTGAGGTGTACAGCTCTCCGGGTGAGGGTACCGTGTTCGTTGTGCGGATTCCCTTTGAGTCCGCATCTGCCACCTCTTGAGGGAAGCCATGCACGAGCAGGCTCACCCGGCCTCCGTCCTCGCGTCGTGACCGTAATGACAGGTTCGTTGCCGGCGTGGGAATCTCTCCCTTAGGTCCTGGGCTCCCTCGCGAACCTGCGCTATAATTATGGAGGGCATTCGGAAACTTACCGTGTCCGCCTTTCGGCACTCTTCCCTCTTCGCAGATGGATAGAAGCAGGAGAGCGACCTGTTCCCTATCCCCAATTGGGGATAGGGGGATGGAGAACGTGAAGAACACGGGGGTCCGAACGTTCTCTTAACGATGACACCGTTGCGGACTGTATTCCGGTGTCCTTCAGCAAGCCGGCGGGCGTTCAGGTCACACGCTGAGGCAAAAGCATGGTAGCAAAGAAGTCCCAGCGCAAAAGCAAAAGCAAAGCCAAGCGTAGCCGACGCTCCTCTCGCAAACGCCGCTCCGGCGGAGGGACGTGGGAGTGGCCGGATATGTCCTGGTTGTTCAGCCCGTTGCTCTGGGCTATTTTGATGTTCACCTTCGCCATCCTTACGGTAGGCACCTTCCTCTCCCAGCAGCCGGGCACCCTTCTCCTCTGGTGGCATGAACGACTTCGGCGTCTGGTGGGGAACGCGATTTATCTCGTACCTCTGGCCAGCCTGATGGTAGGCTGGTGGTTGTTGCGCTACAGTGTGGCGGGGGAAGAGGACGAAGAGGCTATGCCGTCCCCCACGTGGCGCGTTGTGGGCGTGGGGCTGGTGTTGGCCGGCGTGGCCGCCGCCTTTCATCTCTTCTCCTTTAGCCCCGACCCTGTGGCACTGGCAGAAGCCGGTGGGGGCGGTGGCGTGGTGGGGCTGGTGGTCAGCGATATGTTGGTGCGCAGCTTGGGGCCCTGGTTGGCCATTCCTGTGCTGGCCGGCCTGATCCTGGTGGGGGCCATGTTGGCGCTGGCAGCCTCCCTGACCGACCTGGTACACGCGGTGCGCTATCTTATACGCCTGGCACGCGGGGCCCCTGCTCCTGCGGAGAGTGATGAACTCCCCCCTTGGGAACCGATCCCTTCTGTGGACACGGAACCGCCGGCGCCCTCCTGGTGGCAGCGACTCCGAGCACGCCTTCCCTTCGGGCGTCGACCCCATTCCCCAGCGGAGATACCGACCCGCATTATTGGTGAAGAACAGGTTACCGACACGCCCACGGTCAGCCCCTACGTGCCCGTAGACGAAATGAGCCCGCCTGAGCCCGCCATTACCGAATCCGCCCCGCCTCCGGCTTCGCCCGCGGCGGCACCGGCAACCACGATGTCGCCTGCACAACCAAAGCCCCGGCGTTCTATTGAAACTGAGATGTCAGGGCAACCCTGGCAGTTGCCCGACGTTCACAGCTTGTTTGAAGACACGGAAGAAGGGGACATGAGCGCGGAGGAGATCCGCCAGCGGAGTCGCATTATCGAGGAAACCCTTGCTTCTTTTGGGGTGCCGGCACGGGTGGTGGAGGTCAACCGCGGGCCTACGGTAACGCAGTTTGGCGTTCAGCCGGGATACATTGAACGGGTGGACCGCAAGACGGGAACGATCCGGCGGGAACGCGTGAAGGTGTCCCGCATTGTAGCCCTGCAGAACGACCTGGCCTTGGCCCTGGCAGCAGCACCCATCCGCATCCAGGCCCCGGTACCCGGCAAGCCCTACATCGGCATCGAAGTGCCCAACAAGCGGGCCAGCATCGTAACCCTGCGCAGCATCCTCGAATCCGAGGTGTGGCATACTTTCAAGGGGCGTTTGAAGATTGCCCTTGGACGGGACGTGGCGGGCCAGCCCGTGGTGGCCGATTTAGCCCGTATGCCCCACCTGCTGATCGCCGGTGCGACCGGCTCCGGCAAGTCGGTCTGCATCAATGCCATCATTGCCTGTCTGATGGCCACCCACACTCCGGATGAAGTGCGCTTCGTGCTCATCGACCCCAAGCGGGTGGAACTGACGGTGTACAACGGCGTCCCGCACGTGATCGGTGACGTGGTCACGGATGTGGACCTGGTGGTTGACGTGTTACAGTGGGCCGTGCGGGAGATGGAGCGACGCTACCTGCTCTTCGCGGAAGCCCGCGTGCGGGACATTGTGCGTTATAACCGAAAAGTTCAAGGCAGCGAACAGGCACCGTTACCGTACATCGTCATCATCATCGACGAGCTGGCGGACCTGATGCTCTCGTCACCTGATGAGGTGGAGCGGGCCATTGTCCGACTGGCGCAAATGGCCCGCGCAACCGGTATGCATTTAGTGGTGGCGACTCAACGTCCCAGTGTGGATGTGGTAACCGGTCTCATCAAGGCCAATTTCCCGGCCCGTATTGCCTTTGCCGTCACCTCCCAGATCGATTCCCGGGTCATCCTGGACACTCCGGGAGCGGAACAGCTCCTCGGGCAGGGTGACATGCTGTTCTTGCCCCCGGATTCGAGCAAACTGGCCCGCTTACAGGGCGTTTACGTGTCCGACCGGGAGATACAGCGGTTGGTGGCCTTCTGGAAAGAACAGCGACGACCCACACCTCCGCCTGTGGCGGAGGGAATCCCGACGGCTACCGAAGGGGCATCGCCGGAAACGCCCGCCGAGGAAACACCAGCACCACCCCCGGCACCCTCGGATGCACCTACCGAGACCACGACTACAACACCGCCGGAGCAGCCTGCCCTCTGGGACGAGCTGTTGGAAGACCTCAAGGAAGAGCAACAGGCTCAGGGGCGTGATCCCCTCTTCGACGAGGCGGTACGGGTAGTACGGGAGGCCAACCGGGCCAGTATCTCCTTGCTCCAGCGGCGTTTGAAGATCGGATACGCCCGTGCAGGGCGACTCATCGACCAACTCGAGGAGGCAGGCATCATCGGGCCGGACCCCGGAGGCGGACGCTCACGCGTGGTGTATCCTCCGGAGACGCCTCCTGCCCCCAGCCCAGAGACCGCGCCTGAAGAGGATGCAGCGGATGACGCCACGTTTGCCAGTGAAGCACCGGGGGAACAGGCCACTTCTCAGGATGATCCCCCTCCTTCCCACAAACCCCGACGACCGCGTGTGTGGTTCTGATGTGTGCCCTTCAGCGAAAACGCTCCTGCCCGCGGTATGCTTGACAATCTCCCCGACCCGGGAGAGAATGAACCGTGCACCAGCGCCTCTGTCGGGTGACCGGTGAAGTGTTCGGTAGGCCGGCCTCCAACACCACACCTGGTAGGCCTATTACCCAGCACGTAAGGAGGAACAGCCATCCATGAGTTCTCGGGAGACAGTGTGGGAGCCAACACCTCTGGCCCGGCGCATGAGCCTGGACGAGCAGGTCGCCTACCTAATGCAAGGATGTCAGTACGGGCCGGAAGCGGATCCTGACGCGGAACAGCTGCAACAACGTATGGCCCAGGAGCTGCGGGAACGGTTGGCCGAGTCCATGCGCACCCGACGCCCTCTCCGGGTCTACCTGGGGGTGGACCCCCGGACATCGGACCTGCACCTTGGACACACGGTCCCTATGCGCAAGTTGCGCCAGTTCCAGGAGTTGGGCCACACCGCGATCTTCCTTATCGGCTCCTTTACCAGCCTGGTAGGTGACCCTAGTGACAAGGACCGGGCTCGTCAGCTGATGGACATGGAAACCGTGATGGCCAACGCCCGCACGTATACGGAACAAGCCTTTAAGATCCTGGACCCCGAGAAGACGGTAATTGAGTACAACCACAAATGGTTGAGCGAGTTGAACTTTAAGGAGTTGATTCACCTTGCCTCTCACTTTACCGTCCAGCAATTTCTCGCGCGGGAAACCTTCCGCAAACGCTACGACCGTGGCGACGCGATCTTTTTACATGAGTTCTTCTACCCGCTCATGCAGGGATACGATGCGGTAGCCCTGCGTGCCGACGTACAAATTGGGGGGACAGACCAAATCTTTAACATTGTAGTGGCAGGCCGTAAGCTTCAGGAAGCCTTTGGCCAGCGGCCCCAGGTGGCCATTATTGTACCCATCCTTCCGGGAACGGACGGCGTCATCAAGATGAGCAAGAGCCTGGGCAACCACATTCCCATCCAGGCCCCTCCTGAGGACATGTACGGCAAGATTATGAGCTTGCCCGATCACGTAATGATCACGTATTTCAAACTGGTTACCCGCTACAAACCGGACCAGATCGCCCGCATTGAACGCGAGCTTCAGGAAGGACGGCGCCACCCGCGCGATGTCAAGATGGAGCTGGCGCGCGAAATTGTGAGCATCTTTCACGGCGAAGAGGCCGCACAGCAGGCCGAGGCCCACTTCGTACGGGTGTTTCAACACCGTGAACTCCCTGAAGAGATCCCCGAATACCGGGTTGATGCTCCTCTCCGACTGGTGGACATCATTGCCCAGGCAGGGTTGACCCGCAGCAAGAGTGAAGCACGGCGCCTCATCCAGCAGGGCGGTGTGCGCCTGGACGGAGCTCAAGTGCTGGATACCGAGATGGTCTTTACCCCTGACGGCCGATCTCATGTTCTAAGGGTGGGTAAACGGAAGTTCCTGCGCCTGGTGTGATCTTATTAACAGCGATTGGTGGTTAAATTTGAACCACCTCGCTGATCTGGTGTATACTCTGCTATCGGGCAGGTTGGAGTAGGGTGGCGTCGTGTCACGGCTTTAAGGGGTTCTGAATACGGCGAAGGGGCACCGCAGCCACGCCGTAATAAGTGGGTGTGACATCCCCCAGGCACCTTCGCAGCCGCGGTATGGTGTTCCCGGCATCGGCTTATCCATCTGCCGGGCGCCGACTTAAGCATGTCAGACCACACCGGGACGAGCAACAATGGACCCCATTATCCGACTTGAACACGTATGGCACATTTATTCGGCCCAGGGTGAACGCCCCATTGAAGCGTTGCGCGATATTTCCCTGCGCATCTACCCTGGGGAGTATGTGGTTATCCTGGGCCGAAACGGGAGTGGCAAGAGCACCCTGGCCAAACACTTCAACGGCATTCTCCTGCCCACCCGCGGGGATGTCTGGGTGAAGGAATGGAACACGAAGGACCTCCAACACAAGTTGGCTATCCGTTCCACCGTAGGGCTGGTGTTCCAGAACCCGGACAATCAGATCGTCGCCACTATTGTGGAAGAGGACGTGGCCTTCGGGCCGGAAAACCTGGGAATTCCCCACGCGGAGCTGCGTCGGCGGGTGGATTGGGCCCTGGAACTGGTGGGCATGACCCCATATCGGTACCGTCCCCCACATCACCTTAGCGGGGGACAGAAGCAACGCATCGCCATAGCCGGTATTATGGCGATGAAGCCCGAGGTGTTGGTGCTGGACGAAAGCACTGCGTTGTTGGACCCTCGCGGTCGCCGCGAGATTTTAGACATTGTGCAGCGGCTCCACCGCCAAGAAGGGGTGACGGTGGTGGCCATCACCCACTTTATGGACGAAGCGATTTGGGCGGACCGCATTGTCGTGCTGGATGAAGGACGGTTGGTGATGAGCGGCTCGCCCGAGGAGATATTCAGCCAGCCGGACCGTTTGCGAGATCACGGGTTGGATGTGCCCCCCGTGACCGAGTTGGCCCGCCGCCTGCACCGCCATTTCCCTGAAATACCACCAGCCGTCCTGCGTGTGGAGGAGCTGGTGACGGCGGTACGTGATCTTTACGCTCGCCGGTTTGTGCCCACCGCTATGCACAGTGAGACGGCCCAGCAAGAACACCGGCCGTGAGGAAGAGGCGTCCTGTGGCCGAAAAGGTGGTAGATATCCAGGACCTGGAATACTGGTATATGCAAGGTACACCCATGGAAGTGCAGGCCCTGAAAGGGGCTCACTTCGACGTGTACCGCGGGGAAGTGGTGGCAGTCCTAGGTCACACAGGCAGCGGCAAGAGCACCCTCATCCAACACCTGAACGGCCTGTTACGTCCTCATAAAGGTCACGTGCGTGTGCTGGAGTATGATCTCACCGACCCCAACGTCGATGTCAAAGCGCTGCGTCGCCGTGTAGGCCTGGTCTTCCAGTTTCCCGAGGCCCAACTCTTTGAGCGTTATGTGGGAGATGACGTGGCATTCGGTCCCCGGCAACTCGGCTTGAGCCGGGAAGAGGTCCGTGAACGGGTACGTACGGCTATGAACGCGGTGGGCCTGGATTTCGAAACCTACAAGGACCGGTTTACCTTTTCCTTAAGTGGGGGGGAGAAACGCCGCGCAGCCCTGGCCGGCGTGTTGGCCCTCCGCCCCGAAATTCTTGTCCTGGATGAGCCTACCGCTGGCCTGGACCCAGAAGGACGCCGACTCATCCTGAACCTCATCCGACGCCTGAAGGAGGAATGGGAGCTGACCCTCATCTTAGTAACACACGATATGGATACGGTGGCCGAGATGGCGGACCGCTGTTTTGTGCTGGCCGACGGGCGCACCGTGCTTTCGGGTACCCCGCGCGAGGTGTTTGCTCATCCAGAGGTGCTGCGTGAGCTGGCGTTGGACTTGCCCCACCCCACGGAGGTAACCCACCGACTGGCCGCGACAGGCGTGCCCGTACGGCCGGATGCCCTCACCCTGGATGAAGCGGAAACAGCTATCCGACATGTGTTGGCCAACGGGAGCGCGAATACGTAGCTCCTGTCGGATTCGGTGAAGGGAGGCGGACGTCGTGGAAGAGTTTGAAATCCGACGGTACATCACCATCGGTCAGTACCTGCCTCTCAATTCGCCTATTCACCGGCTGGACCCGCGGTTCAAACTGGTGGCGTTCACCATCCTCATCGCCGCGGTGACGTTTACTCCGACCTATCTGGGCAACGCGGTACTGCTGGCCATTGTGTCCTTGCTGGTGGTCGTGGCCCGGGTTCCCTTCCGGTACGCGTTGAGCGGTTTGCGACCGGCCTTGCCGGTGCTCCTGCTGCTGATGGCGTTACAGATGGCGTTCTACACGGAAGGTTTTGCCCGCGGGGTTGCGGGTGCATGTGTAAGTGTATTGGACCTCTGGTTCATTCACGTGACCACGTGTAGCATCAAGCTCGCGCTCGTCTCCGCCGCCCGGTTTGTTGAACTCCTTATGCTGACCAGCCTCCTCACGCTAACCACGACTACCACCGAGCTGGCCCATGGGATTGAGCGTTTGTTCAGCCCATTGCAAGCCCGTTTTAACTTCCCTGCCCATGAGCTCGCGTTAATCTTCACCATTGCCATGCGCTTTGTGCCGACCTTCGCGGAGGAACTCGAGCGCATCATGAAAGCGCAGGTCTCCCGCGGGGCCGATCTGGGACAACGTGGGCGTTTGCGCTTCATTCAGCAGACCAAGGCATTATTGCCGGTACTGGTCCCCCTTTTCATGAGCGCCTTCCGCCGGGCGGAGGACTTGATCCTGGCTATGGAAGCTCGGTGTTACGTGGGCGGTCGTGGTCGTACGCACTTCACCCAGTTGCGGAGTACACCGCAAGATTATTTCGCGGTCGCGGCCGCGTTCCTCCTGGCCGTGCTGGTGTTGAGCACGCCGTGGCCCTGGTGACGCAAGGGAACGTCACGGATCCCGAAAGCCCACAACCCGATGGGGAGGAAACGTACCATGCTCACAGACCTCGAAAAGCATGTGCTGGCCCACATCGACGAGGAGTTGGTCATCCGTTGGACCCAGACCATGGTGCGCATGGACAGTGTCCCCCGTCCGGGCCGGAAGGACGTGGAGACAGAGGTAGCCCAGTGGGTCAAAGCCCGTTGTCAAGAGATAGGCCTGGAAACCCACTTCGAATGGGCCGCACCCGGACGCCCCAACGTGATCGCGCTGTGGCGTGGCAGCGAAGGGCACCGCCGGCTGCTCTTCGAAGGCCATACTGACGTGGTGACCGAAGGTGACCCCAACGCGTGGCATTACGATCCTTTCGGCGGCGAGATCGTCAATAACCGCATTTACGGCCGAGGAGCCTGTGACATGAAAGGCGGGCTGGCCGCAGCCATGGGGGCCATTAAGGCCCTGGTCGACAGCGGTGTGCACCTGCGGGGGGACATCCTCTTCGCCGCGTTGGCAGATGAAGAGGGGCTGATGTTAGGGGTCAAGGACTTCGTCCGCCGCGGCTGGGCAGAAAAGGTCACCGCAGCCATTGTGTGTGAACCGGAGGATAACCGGCTGTGTATCGCTCAAAAGGGAGTGATGTGGGTGGACGTGTGCACCAGGGGCAAGATGGCCCACGGTGCCATGCCCTTTACTGGATTAAACCCCATCACTCGTATGGCCCGTTTCCTCACCGCAGCCGAGGACCTAGAGGACGAATACCGCTCACGTTACGGGACTCACCCCTATTTGGGGGCTCCTTCTATCAGCCCAACGCGCATTCACGCGCCTGAGGAAGAGCACGGTACTAATAACGTTATACCTGGGACATGTCGAGCAACCCTGGACATTCGCCTCATTCCGGGCCAGGACCCCGATCAGGTACTGGACGATCTTAACAACGCGGCGGAGAAGGTGGCTGAACGCTATGAAATGTTCACCATCGAATTCACGACGATAGATGCGCGCCCTCCGACCGAAACCCCTCGGGAAGAACCGGTGGTCCAAGCCCTGGCGCAGGCATTTCGGGACGTGACGGGCAAGGAGCCGGAATACGGGGGCGTGCCCGGCAGTACAGACGGTACCATTTTGGCGCACTGGGCCGGTGTGCCAGTGGTCACCTGCGGTCCAGGCAATACCTTCCTGCCTCACCAGGTGGACGAGTACCTGGACATCGATCAACTGCTGACGGCCACCCGCCTGTACGCGGTAGCAGCCATGCGCTATCTGGGCGTGGTAGAGGAAGGACGATGAACGGCACGTTGACGGACGTTTCCGGTATTCGGGTAGGACATTATACCGACCTGGAGGCAGCAACCGGGTGTACGGTCGTGCTTACCCCTGAAGGCGCTCGGGCAAGTGTGGATGTGCGAGGAGCCGCACCGGGCACCCGAGAGACCGATCTCCTGCAGCCGGGCCGTCTGGTGGACACCGTTCACGCGATCCTGTTGACCGGGGGATCCGCCTTTGGCCTGGCAGCCGCGGATGGGGTAATGCGATGGCTGGAGGAGCGAGGTTATGGGTTCGACACCGGCGTAGCGCGCGTGCCCATTGTGCCCGCAGCCGTGCTCTTTGACCTGGCCGTTGGTCGCGCGGACGTACGACCTGGCCCTGAGGCTGGATACGCGGCGTGCGAAGCAGCAACAACCGACCCGGTGCCCATGGGCAACGTGGGCGCGGGAACCGGAGCCACCGTGGGCAAGCTATTGGGCATGCGATACGCGATGAAGGGAGGAATCGGCAGTGCCAGCGTGCGCTTGGCCAACGGCGTGGTGGTGGCCGCGTTGGCCGCCGTTAACGCGCTGGGCGATGTGGTGGACCCGGCTACCGGGAGTATCTTAGCGGGTACCCGCAAACCGGTAGTAGGAGGATTCCTCAACACTGCAGCAGCTCTGCGCGGTCATCTTGGACAAACGGTGTTAGAACTAATGAGCGGCAATACCACTTTGGTGGTCGTAGCCACCAATGCACGGTTGGACAAAGCGTCGCTCTTGACGCTGGCCGGGATGGCCCATGATGGCCTAGCACGAGCCATCCGACCGGTTCACACGATGTTAGATGGGGATACCGTTTTTGCCCTGTCCACGGGGGATGCGGAGGGTAACCTGACGGCCATCGGTGCGGCCGCGGCCGATGTGGTAGCAGAGGCTATTGTTCAGGCGGTAAAGCGGGCAGAACCCCTGCACGGTATTCCGGCATGTACCACGTGAACCTGCAGGAAACCTTTCCGGAGAAGGGAGGTGAGAAGCGCACACACGTTAAGATGACCATCCCCCACAACGGTTCGTCACGTTCGAGGGACAGTGATTGGGAACACACCGAGGAGGTAGAGCCATGACCCAGACGGCACCGGTATTATCTGTGCGCAAGATCGTCATCACGGGCATTTTGGCCGCCATCGCAATACTTCTCGGCGCGACACGCATCGGTTTTATCCCTGTACCCAACATTTCCGGCAACGCGACCATCATGCACGTCCCGGCCATTCTGGGTGGAGTCATGGAAGGACCCCTGGTGGGCGCGCTGATCGGTACCATTTTCGGCCTGTTCAGCTTTCTGCAAGCCACGTCCCCGTTGTTTAAGAACCCGCTGGTCTCGGTGTTCCCGCGCATTTGGATAGGGGTGGTGGCGTATTACGCGTATGTGGGTGGTCGTCGTGCGTTTGGCGAGATACCCGGCCTGGCAATAGCCGGCGTGCTGGGGTCCTTGACCAACACCGTCCTGGTGCTCGGGATGGCGGTGCTGGTCAAATTGCTACCGGTAGAGGCCATTCCACCTATCATACCGCAAGCGATCGCCGAGGCCATCATTGCCGCGTTCATTACCGTGTTCGTGGTGGGTGGTTTGAGATTACTGGAATCCGGTCGGGGTGGTGCATCGGTGTAAACGCGGACACGCGGGGGCGCCGCATGGTCGGCGCCCCCGGTTGATCTCAGGGACAGTCGTGGTGTCGTAGCTGTCCACATGTCGAGAGCATTCGGAAATGCACGGCCTGTGAAGGACTCACAGGGGGATGGGGAGGGAGTGAGGGCTAAAAGTCCGACATAGCAGTCAGTTTCCGACCGCTCTCTATATCCTAAATATTACGCCATGGGAGCCCAATTGCTTCAAGCGCTCTCCTTTCTCCTCCACAACGCAGCCGTTCTGGTGGCGATGGGGGTCCTGGTCAACGTGCTGGGAACCTACGTTCCACCTCGTCATTCCCTGCGCCGTACCCTGTACACCGGCATAGCCCTGGCCGTGATCACGTTGACGGTTATGTTGACCCGCTGGGAGTATATGCCTGGCATCCTGTTGGACGCGCGGGCAGTGGTCCTTTCCCTCGCGGGGTTGTTCTTTGGAACCGTCCCCGCTGTTATAGCGGCCATCGCGGCGTTAGCCTTACGGGTATATGAAGGCGGTTCGGGAATGTGGGCCGGGGTGGGACTTATCCTCTCCTCGGTAGGGATTGGCGTCCTGTGGCGGCGTTTGCGGCCAAAGGATCCTGTGGATCGCTCCCTCCTGGAGCTTTATCTGTTCGGGGTAGTTGTACACGTTAACATGCTCTTGTGGGCCTTTGTGTTCCCGTTGCCCACCGCGCTGGCCATTCTTCGCACCATCGCCTTGCCGGTGTTGATTATTTACCCCCTTGCCACCGTCCTCTTTGGCTGGGTGATCATCGCCGGAGAAGACCGACGACGCACAGAAGAAGCGTTGCGGGTCAGTGAACAACGATACCGCCATTTGTTTGAACGTGTGCCCATTGGCCTTTATCGGTCCACGCCGGACGGCCGCATTCTGGAGGCGAATCCTGCACTGGCCCGGATTTACGGCTTTCCCTCGGTAGAAGCATTGCTCCAGGTGAGCGCCTACGACCTGTACGTTGATCCTGAAGAACGCCATCGCTGGTTGGATACGTTACAGGAACAGGACGTCGTCCGACACTACGAGCTACGCCAACGGCGAGCGGATGGACGCATCATTTGGGTACGGGATACTGCCCGCGTGGTTCGTGATGCCGAGGGTAAGGTCCTTTACTACGAGGGGAGCATTGAGGACATTACGGCGCTTAAGGAGGCCGAAGAGGAACGACAACGTCTGCTGCACAAAGCCCAACGCCAAGCAGCGTATCTGGCCACCCTTAACGAAATTATCATCGCCACCGCGGCGGCCACTAACGAAGTGGCCCTGTTGAGAGCCATCCAGGAACAGGTCCAACGGGCAGTGCAGGCCGCTTACGTGGTCATCCGCATGGACCAATTGACCGTGAACACCCAGGCTCCAGCCCCCATTTGTGACGCGTTGCTCTCCGTGGCCTCGCGGGTTATGTCGATCCTCGAGGAATCCTTGGCCGTGTCAGATTGGCGGACTCCTCCGGAAGGTGCGTTGTGGCAAGAGGTAGCTGCGTCCCTGCGCGAGCACGGCATTCAGGCCACGGCCTTTGTGCCCATCCGCGGGCACCGACATGCGCCTGGCCTCCTTGTCGTTGCGGATACGACCCCCCGTGAGTGGAGCGCGGACACCCTCGCGCTGTTATGCGCCGCGGCACAGCACTTAAGCACAGCTTACGAACGGGTTCGCATGTTCGCGGAAGCCCAGCAGCGCGCCACACGGGTCGGCCTCTTGACCACCCTCGCGGAAACCCTGAACCGTCCCAACAACGTGGATGACGTTATCCAGGCCATTGGGGAAGGTGCTCGACGCCTTAGTGAAGCCGACCGGGTAGCCCTGTTCGTCCGTCAACCGGATGATTCGTTCATCTGCGCGTGGCGGCACAACATTTCGTCCTGGTACACCGACGCGGTGCTGGCGAACCTGGAGCACCTGCCCGGACGCTCCCTGGTGACCCGTACGGAGACGGTGTTTATCCCTGACACTCACCAGTGGCCCCAGGACAGTGTATTGCGCTCCATTGCAGACCGGGAGGGATATCGTGCGCTGGCCGTGTGGCCCCTTATTTATGAAGGGCGTACCATTGCCGCTGTGGCGTGTTACTACAATCAACCGCGCACGTGGTCGACCCTGGACAAGGAGCTCATGGAAACCTTCAGCCGGCAGGCTGCAGTCGCCCTGCGAAATGCCCAACTCCTGGCGGATCTGGAACGCACGAACGCCGCGTTGCGAGAAGCCCTGCAAACGCGTGAGGATATCCTGCGCAACGTGACGCACGAATTGCGCACGCCGTTGACCCTCATTCGCGGGTATGCAGAACTCTTGCAAGACAACCTTCTGGCCACCCCCGAAGAACAACAGACCGCGGCTCAGGCCATTTACCTCCATGCCCGCCACCTGGAGCACCTGATTGAACAGCTGTTGATCTTCCAGCGTTTGCAGCGCGACATCCACTATCAGGAAGTGATCGACGTGGCCGCTTGGTTACAGGACGTGCTCACCTCATGGGAGGCCGCGCTCGCGCAGGCGCACCTTGCTCTGCGGGTGGAGATCCCGCCCTTTGTGGGCAAAGTGCGCGGCCATCGGGACTTCCTCAACCAGGTGATGTATAACCTCCTGGACAACGCTCGCAAGTTCAGCCCCGACGGAGGGACGGTGACCGTTCGGGCGTGGATGGAAGGGGATTGGGTGTACATCCAGGTGGCCGATCAGGGCGTGGGTATTCCTAAGGAGAAGTTATCCCGCATCTTCGACCGGTTTTATCAGGTGGACCCCAGCACCACCCGACGTTTTGGGGGGATGGGCCTGGGGTTGGCCCTGGTGAAGGAGATTGTGGAACGCCACGGGGGAGAGGTGTGGGCGGAAAGTGGAGGGCCCGGGCATGGGGCACGTTTTACGTTCCGGCTTCCCCTGGCGCCCGGCTAACTCGTTAAGAGAGCATTCGGACGTGATGACGTTCCCGCTTTCGCCCCCTATTGTGCTCGTTCATCGACGTGAAGGACGCCGGCGACGTTGTGCCCGTCGTCGACGCCTCAGCGGGGGAGGTTCATCCGGGTCCAGGTGCAGGGCCTGAAACAGCGCGCGGTATTCCGCGCTTGAAAGATCACGCCACTCCCCAGGAGATAGGTCACCCAAGACCAAGGGGCCAATGGCCACGCGAATGAGGCGCAAGGTGGGATGTCCCACGGCCGCCGTCATCCGACGCACCTGTCGCTTGCGACCTTCCCGTAATACAATGCGCAACCAGGGGGTGGGATGGTATTGCCGTACCGGCCGCGGTGGAACCGGTGGAGGGACCGGTAACAGCTCAACTTCCGCCGGCGCGGTGCGACGCCCTTTAAGCATGATCCCCTCCCGCAGGCGTTGCAGGGCTTCCTCCGAAGGGATACCTTCGACTTGCACCAGGTACGTTTTCGGCACCTTCCACCGCGGGTCGGTAACCCGGTGCAACACACGCGGGTCATCCGTCAACAACAGCAGCCCTTCACTGTCCATGTCCAGACGGCCGGCCGGGTACACGTCAGGTACCGGGATGTACTGAGCCAGGGTGGGACGTCCCTCCCGGTCCGTAAACTGCGAAAGAACACCGTAGGGCTTGTGGAAAAGGATATACCGGGGCATAACGTCTATGCTTTTGGGTTTGGGCTGGATTAAGCTCACCCGACAGTGTTAAATCCAGGGTTTAGGGCTCGCAAATAGACTAAATTCCCCCCTTTAAAATTATACCCATGCCGTGGCCGTGCTTTAAATGGTGAGGGGCGTCTTAGAGGAGACGGATTGCCCCCGCTGTTTAACAAAGGGGAGCGAGAAGCGGCCGCCACCGTGAGTGGGGCCCTTCTGTCCCTCTAGCGTCAGGTGGTGAATCGTTTCCGTACTTTCCCACAGTTTGCCCTGGCAAGTGTTCCAAAAGGAGGAACGTCATGTGTCAGGTCGATGATACGCACTTGCCCTTGCGTTCAGGGGCTTTCTCGATGAGTGTATCTTCGCTTGGCCGGGGTACACATGCCATTTTGCAGGAAGTGATAGAGAACCTTGTTGTGGATTACCGGAAGCGCCTGGAAACTTCCGGCGTGTCGGTGCCCGTGGCCAAAGCCGCCTCCCACGCACTTGCTGCTGCCCTGCACCGGTTGGCCGTCATCTCCGATCCTCCACCGCGGATTATCACCTTCCTGCGCAAGTGGATGCGCAATCACCTGTACTCGCAGGGCGTGCCCGCTCTTGAGGTAGCACACGCGCTGGAGGTCCTGGCAGAGTGTTTCCCCATCCATGGTCAGGCCACCGATCCCGAGGAAGCGTAATCCCCCAGCCCTTGGCAGTCGAATGCAGACATTGTCGTGGCGGTGCCGGGCATCCGGCACCGCCACTCTTTGTAATCCGTCGGTCTTTTGGCCCTTACTCCCTCCCCACCCGTGAGGGCGTGAGGAACCCGGATTTCCCAACGTTCTCACGCTAATCAAACGTGCAGCTAAAAATACCGGGAGATGAACCGTCCTACGGAACGTATGCTGGTCAGACCCGCAAGGGCTAACAAGAGCCAGATACACTTGAGGAGACCCAACATCCACAGCTGGCTCTCGGTTGAGGGTGAGGAGAAGACCTCCCAAAGCCACACATTGAAGGAGTAATCGAGCTCGGCGTACTCGGTCAGGAACGTACGCAGGGCCTCCACTGTTTGCTCAAGCTCGGTAAGCGTTGCGGTGGTGGCCTCCGCCTCGCTCACGAGGAGGAACACCAGGATGAACGCCAATCCCAGCCATAAGAGCCGCATCGGTCTTCCCTCACCACTTGCCGACGTTCGGCATCCTCGACACGGAGTCTGTGTGGGCCTGTCATACCGGCCACCGAGACGGTCGGCTGGTGCGCGAACGTCGGGTGTGTATTACCGGTACGGTTGCGTGCGGCTCGTAGGTGGGAGGCCCGTTCACCCTATAATGTCCTCCCCGCCGCGGCTGAGGTTATCAAGAGGGGCAAATTGGCAATCTACAGGGCAATGTCCGGGTTCTTCTCGTCCCCCCCAGGCCAGGGGGTTAAGCGAACGACTGAAGGATGAGGTCCGCGACGGGGAGGCAACGAACCTAAGGGCAGCCATAGGGCAAGATAGAGAGGGCCGGCTTGAGTGAGAAGGGGGTGTACCACGAGGAACCACTGACGCCCTCCCCACTCGAAGAATGCATCTGCCAGGTTAAGGTGCTCACACGCGTCCCAGAAGGCCTGAATAGTCTCTCTGTGGTCCTCAAACAGGTATTGCATCAATTCGCTCCAGTAGGGTGCCGTTCGGTACGGAAACACGGCCACCCGCAGATGGCGGGCCAGGTTTACCCGTAAGCGCTGGGGAAGCGTGGGGGTAGTACATAGCACCCGCCACAGGTTGGCGTAAAAGGGGACATCATCCGGTATCAAACGGCGTAAGTTCAAGTGAGACATGGCCTCCTCATTGGCCAGAACGACATCCCCAAAGGCATCGTGGACCCACGCCGGCATGACGATCTCATCCAGCAGCGTGTACAGAACCCGCTGGGCCTCGTTGGGGGACCAGCAGGAAGCGTACGTCTGTCTTGTGTCGAAGTGAGGGGATTGGGCCAGGAGGAAGGCCCGTTCTTCGGGGAGGAGGTGGTAGATTTCGGCCACGATGTCCAGCCAATGCATGCTCTCAGGGCGTACCTCCCCGCGTTCTGCCAGCCGGATGGTTTCCCTGGTGACGCGAGTGGAGGTATCGGGCAGGCGTTCCTGGATCAATTGGGCCAACCCATCGCGCGTGAGAGTGATGGATTCCTCCGTCGCCTGTCTTCCGCGGGAGCCGCGGCTGCGGGTTGTGTAAGGAGCGCCACCGGTAAGGCGCAGGCTTTCGAGCAAACGGCCGAGCGTCGTCCGTTTCATGAAGCCTCCCCTCCTGCCGATGAGATGAAGGGTGGACGTCATGACGCACACGCGCGCGACGTCCACCCTGAACGGTTATTTCCTTAACATCTGCTGAAGGGTCGTCTGCAGCTCGGCGAGCTCCTTTTCCGACAGGTCTAATTGCGCCAGCACGTGTTCCACAGAGCATTGATGGCGTTGACATACATCATACAACAACTTAAGCACTACCGGCCGGAATTCTCTATCGGCCAACAACCGACGAACAAGACGAAGCACCTGCTCCTCCGTAAGTGTGGCCAACACGTTGTTGCTGTCCAGGAGTGGATTGCTGGGAGAACCGTTTGCCTTGGCGTTGTCGCCCGTGGAGAACGGTGATGTGCTGTGGGATACACCAGTGGAGGTCATGGCAAAGAGCGTAGCGAGAACAGAACTTTTGATAATAATGGGGATAACCACCATAACCGGTAATATCGTCAACAATCCGAGCAACAGTAAACCCAGCAACGTCCAAGCTCCCCTGGGGCGTCGCACCGTCCCGTACACTCGCTGACGCATGTTCCACCTCCTGTTTCGACCATTCCCAGTATATATCTCTGTCACACGGCAACACCTGGACGAGGGAGCTGCCTCCTATCCTCCCTGACCGCACTCTAATCACCCGCTCACTGCTCCGTTTCGCCGTACCACCCGGTTGGCCCGATGAACGGCCGAAGGAGCACAGGATTGGAGGGGAAGGCTTTGGGAGCTGTACTGTCCCTGTGACGTTGTGCGGGGTGACGCGGATGCGGGAAAAAGGCTCGCCCGTCCTTCAGGGAGGGGACGGGCGAGCTGGGCCAGATACCCCGCACGAGCCGCGCCACAGCCGGGTGTGCCGGCATGTAGCCATACGCTTTCAACCACGCCTTAGGCTGTTTAGAAGGTGGCATAACGGTCTCCTACGAGCTTCCGATGCTCTCCGGAGGCCACCTCCGTCGGGAGAGGCCACTCATTCTTTAAAGGCGCCAGCCAAGGATAATTACCGGTTTGGAGACCAAAAATACCCCTCTTGATCGAACGTTTTTGGCAATTCGAGGATGAACTCCTCGCCACCGAGGCGGTCGTCGCGGGCATTTGGGGGCTGTGACATCCCTGTGGGGCCTGAGGACGATAAGTGGAGTAATTTTCTCCTATTTGGCGCGTCTATCCCTCAATATCAGGGTTAATACTATGGGAAGGGGTGTGTGGTGTACCGGCATGTGCTGCCCGGCAGACATGTGGGTACACCGTGGGGGCATCGCTCGTCGGGGCACCTGGCCCGGGAGGGTAGGCGTATGGTTATGGCCACTCACACGGTTCCCTGTGAGCTGGACGCGCGCCACCTCTGCTGGTTTACGTGCCCGTTTCTCCCCCTCTTCTTCCGAGGAGAGGACACACCTGTGGGCACGGGGACGTGTGAATATCGTTTTACGCGCTCTGTCCAGTTCCTGGTGCGTAGCATCAACCGCCAGGACCGGAAGCGAAGCGGTCAGCTCGATCTTCTGCAAGCCGAGATTGAGGCTCGCCGGTGGCTGGAGTACATGGCGCGGTGGGGGGTGTTGGCTCACCTGGACCTGAAGACCCTGAAAAAACGGCTGGCCCGCCACATCAAACGCACCGCGCTCGACCCGTGCCAGAGCGATGTGGACATGCATCGACTGGTGGACCGACGGGGAGATCCCGCGATACAGCTGTCTCTTCATGAAATCGTGGAGGAGGTAAGCACCAAGTGGGCCCAGACCGTGAAGCGGTACGGCGACCTTAACCCGGAGGACCAGGACCTTGCCATATGTGCTTTCAATGAAGTGCTCATAATCCTGGTCCAAGAGAGTGTGGAGGAGAACACGTCCCCGCGCACACTGCTTCAACGTAGATTAGAAGCATTGGGCGCCAGCGCCGAAGTGCAAAAGGAGGTTATGCGGTTGTTAGACACATTCCTCGATGTGTGGTGATGGCCATCACCACGACCGGGGATCCCTTGCCTGCCGGGCGGCGTTCGGTGACCGGACGCCGCCCGACCTTTGTTTCCTCAAGGCACCCGGTATATCGCGCTGTCCCCTTGTTCCCATACCTTTTCCAGCACTCGGTCGAACACACCTTGACGTGCCGGGGAGATGCCGTACTTCTGGCGTTCCATGGTGCCTACCACGAGGTAGGCTACGTTGTACCGACGCAGCAAGGCCAGCAATGTGTCCCCCTGAGCTTGGGTGTAGATGCGCTCAATATCCGCGGCGCGCGTGCCCGCTTGACGTTGCAGCGCGGCCCCCCGCCATTGCAGCTCATGGAAGTCCCACCCGAACAACGTCGGCCGGCCGGTGAAGGCAGCCACCCGACCAAAGAAGGTGTATGAGCCCCCAGTGGCTTCCAATACCACATCAGAGGGTCGAGTGTTGGCCCGCACCCACTGAATGATCGCGTAATCCTCCGGGTACGTTTGGGCCACCCAGGCTTCTCCGTCCAGCGTCGGACCCACCATCCCCAGCTGTGAGCGCGCCGGAATTGCCAGCACGGTGTACACCAGGCCCAGCGCAAGGGCGAGACCGGCCAACACCATACCCGCCGAACGGACAAAGCCCATTTGTGTGTGCCACCACCGGGCCAGCGCCCACACCCCAGCGACAGACCACAACATCCAGGCTTGGTAATAGAACTTGAAGACCGTGTTCATCCGGGTGCCAAACAGGTCTTTGATGTACACAAACTCGACCGCGTAGGTGAGCAGCAAACCGAGGACTACCAGCAACAGAGCAAACACCTCATGGGAGAGTGTCCTGCCCTCTTCGCTCCCCTCCTCGGCCGTCAGCCGAGACCACAGGTGCGCGAGGGACCACGCCAACAACGCCCCCAAGGCCAGGAAAGTCCACGGGTTTTGCACACGCCGTCGCAACACGAACCACAACAGCTCAGGCACCGAACGACCGGCCACATTTTGCTGGACCACCGGATGACTGAGTACCTGTTGCAGAAATTCCCGGCCGGGGGGAAGGAACGTGTACATCAGGACCAAAAGCCCAACTATCACCCAGGGGATGGCCCACACCGCCAACAGCCACCGCCCGAAACGCCCTGGGTGAACTCCCCGTCCCAAGGTCAACCATAACAGCGCCAGCAGACCCAACAACGGCCCAAACATTACCAGGAACTGCGGCCAACGGGTAGGGTTAAACAGGTTGGGTAACAACCCGCTGGCTTGAGACTGGAAGCCCAGGTAAAAGGGCAGATACAGCACAAAACCCAGTATGGCCAGCACCAGCCCCTCTCGCAACGCCTCTCCCAGAGCAATGAGGGGGGAGCGTTCATTCGTGGCGACGCGCCGCACGGCCAGCACGCCCACGATCAGCGTCCAGTATATGGGAAAGTCCCACGTGTTTAGGAAGGCCAATCCGCCCAACACCAGACTGTACAGGAGGGTCAACCCCCACGAGAAGGGCCACCGTATCTGCCATCGACCCAGGGTCAGGTGATACCTCCCTGCAGCATGGTCCTGTGCGGTGTAAAAGAGGGTCAACGCGAGGCCTATGGTCAAGAGTACAAAGGGAAGCACCAGCACGTGAGGGTGCATATCCCCCAGGATAAACGAAAACGCGGGAAACTCGTCGATGACCTCCATGGTATTTCCCTGCAAGTCCCGGTCGTGGATTACCCGGGAGGCCTGCCACCACCAGATAAAGCGCTGGGGTACCCAGCTCGGCGGTTGGGCCGGGTCATAGGGGACGTTGATGTTTCGAATGTCCAGCCATTGCCAGAATCCTACCGGCAGCAGACGCCGCGCGTACAGCACTTCCAGGAATCCTTCCCAGTTGCCCATAAGGGTGACAACCCCTGCACCCGCTCCACCCCAACGAACCCAACGTCCCAGGTGCGTGCGCCAGCTCTCCTCGCGTGTGCGGAGCACCCATCCGCCAATTAAGCCCAGCGCGGCGACAAAGGTCAGCGCGAACCAGGAGGCAAACCCGATGTTAAACCCTACCGATGCCGGCACCTGGGCCAAGGTGATCAGACCCCCAATCAGCACGTAACCGAAGTAGTAATAACTGATGGCGTAACCGGCCAGCCATGGGTCCTGAGGCGGAAACTGACGGGAGGCAAGGACGCCGTTGATAAAGGTGATCTCCATAAACTTTTCTCCCCCCGCAGTAGCAATGTCCGGGCTCTGGGCACGCACGTATGCCCACGCCAGGAAAGCGAGAAGAAACACGGTTTCAGCCACCAAAATGGCCGGCCAGTGGGCCTGTAACCACCGCCAGAGAGGACGTTCTCCCCGCTCATTGCGCCGCAGGCCGTTTCGTCCCATCCACGCGGCCACCGCGGTCACGATGAGCAACGCGCCCAGCGCGCCCCCAAAGGTGTTGGGCAACACGCCCAAAGTGGCCCCTAACCACAGAACGTATCCCCACAGTAACAAGCCCACGGAACGGGTCAGGGTAACCCCTCTGTCCGGCAGCACGTGTAACCACCGCCAGGTCAGGGGAAAAGCCAGCCAGCCGATCACCGCCATCCAGAACCACCACTTCAGCAACATCCACGCGGTCGCCATAGTGCCCCCCGTCTCCCATGTGCAGGCTATCGTTCAAGATTGTACGTCTTCCAGGGACTTCAGGCCAGCCTTTTCCTTACCCGGTGCGGCCGGTGCATCTTCGTGAGGGCGCGGTTTAATGGGATATCCTCCCGGAACCGGAGGGACTTTTTTGTCTATCGCTGTTTACCAAAATATGACACACTAACTCCTAAATCGGTTGCTTTTGATGATCGAACCACAGGAGGGGCTCCGCACAATTTGGCAGGTATATAGCGTTTCGGTATAATGCATGCACACTTATTCGTCCCCCAAAATCAGCCATAAGCCCACTGGAGCGCGTTACAGCCTGATATCCTGCATGATCACTTCGTTCCTGTGAGCGAGGCATCAATGTCACAGGTTGGTAACACGGCACGGTGTGACCTCATCTCAGGGAGGAGGTATCATGAGCACACCACAGGAGAGGCCCTGGTACGCGTTTTATGACGAAGGCGTCCCACGCACAGTGGAGGTGCCGGATGTACCGCTGTTTCAGATGGTGGACGACGCGGCCCGGGAGTTTCCAGACAACCTGGCAGTGAAAATGGTACTTCGCTACCTGCCCTTAGGGCTCAGCATCCACGCCAGCTTGACGTACCGCCATCTCCAGGACCACATTGACCGGTTTGCCGCGGGATTGGCCCAGCTCGGAGTCCAGAAAGGGGATCGGGTAGCCGTCATGCTTCCCAACACTCCCCAGTACGTCATCGCCTTCTTCGGCACCCTGAAAGCAGGCGGCATTCTCGTTAACGTCAACCCCACCTACACCCCACGCGAGCTGGCCCACCAGTTGAAAGATGCTGGCGCAGAGACGATAGTGATGTTGAGCAGCCTGTACGAACGGTTGCAGGCTGTGCAAGACTCGGTGCCAACCCGCCAGGCGATCATTACCGACGTCCACGACTACGTTGGTTTCCCCTTCAAAGGTCTGGTCGCCAAACGACTCCGCAAGGAGGGCTTGCTGGTGGACGTCCCCGAGGGCGAGGGGGTGTATCACTGGCGCACCGTGCTCAACATGGGGAGCCACCCCCCAACCGTGACCGTTGCCCCGGACGATGTCGCCCTGTTTCAATATACCGGTGGGACAACCGGCGTTCCCAAGGCAGCCATGCTCACCCATCGCAACCTGGTGGCCAACACGGTGCAAGTGGCCGCGTGGATGCCTACCCTCCGTCGCGGGGAACCTAGGGTCATGGGGGCCTTACCCTTCTTTCACGTCTACGGCATGACCGTGGCCCTGCTGTTGGGCATGTACATCGCCGGAACGGTGATCATGGTGCCCAACCCGAGGCCCATTGACACGGTCATGCAGGTGCTTCACCACGAACGCTGCAACCTCTTCCCCGGCGTCCCCACGATGTACACGGCCATTATCAACCATCCAGAAGTGCACAAGTACGACCTGCGCAGCATTGAAGCGTGCTTGAGCGGTGCGATGGCCCTGCCGGTGGAGGTCCAGCGCCGCTTTGAGGAAATCACCGGCGGACACCTGGTAGAAGGCTACGGTCTTACCGAGGCGTCCCCCGTTACCCACTGTAATCCTATCTACGGCAAGCGCAAGGCGGGTTCCATCGGCATTCCTTTCCCCAGCACCGATGCCCGGATCGTGGACATGGAAACCGGTGAACCGCTCCCTCCCGGTAACGTAGGGGAACTGTGCGTGAAAGGACCACAGGTCATGAAGGGGTACTGGAATCGCCCCGAAGAGACCACGTTGGTCCTGGACGAGGAGGGCTGGCTACACACCGGAGACATCGCGCGCATGGACGAGGAAGGCTACTTCTACATTGTGGACCGTAAGAAGGACATCATCATCGCCAGCGGATATAACATCATTCCACGTGAGGTAGAAGAAGTCCTCTACATGCACCCCAAAGTGATGGAAGCCGCGGTGGTGGGCGTACCCGACCCCTATCGGGGAGAAACGGTTAAAGCTTATATCGTGCTGAAGGAAGGTGAGCAAGCCACGGCGGAGGAGATCATCGACTTCTGCAAGGAACACCTCGCGCCTTATAAGGTTCCCAAACTGGTGGAATTCCGCAGCGAACTGCCTAAGAGCCAAGTGGGTAAAATCCTGCGACGCGTGTTGGTGGAGGAGGAAAAGCGCAAACTGGCCGCCCAACAGGAGTCTCGAGACGCCTCTGAAGCGCCCCCTGTAGAGGCTCCCTCAGGGTAGCGGGGGAAGGTCCAGCGCCTGGGCAAGGACGCGGGCCACGTCGTCCAGGCGCTGGACCGGTGTAAAGCGCGCCTGGGGCTCAGGGCCGATCAGGAGGGTAGGCACCGGGTTCACGGTGTGACGCCGGGTGCGCAAGTCCTCAAAGTTTCCGTGATCGCTGGTGATGACAACCAGCGTTTGGGAGAGGTCCAGCGCGCTGAAGAGACTTGCCAGAAAACGATCCAGCAAGCTGAGAAAGCGAAGACATTCCCCTCGATCCCGTCGGTGGCCCAGCATGTCGGGCACCCACTGGTCCACCACCACCAGGTGGTGTTCCGCGGTTAATGCTGCTACGATGTGACCGCTCTCCTCGGGGGTGCGCAGGGGCATGTCCGGATATCCGAGCTGATTTCGCCACGCGGTGTTGGTGAAATCCACGCTAATAGCCTCGCCCCGAGCCAGATCCTCCGCGGTGCGAAGACGGACGCCCGCTGCCCGGGCGGCGTAAGCCAGGGCTCCGGGCAGCCGTTTTCCCCGGGCAACGGCCTTAAAATAACGGGCAGGGTACGCATTGGCAAAGGCGACCTGCAGGTTGGCGGCTCGTGCTCGGTGGAACAACGTATCCCGCTCTAACAACGAACGCACCCTGGCATCGGGGCGCGGCCCGTAGTGCTCACCGAGCAGCGCGGGCACATTGCAACCGGTCAACAACGTGGCCTGCCCGGTGGCACTTTGTGGCAGCCCCGGCACCCCCATCGTAGCGTCTGTAGCCCAGAGGACGGCCCCCTTGCCCATGAGAGAGGTTATTTCCCCGCTGAGGGCTACCGTGTCGAAGAAGGGGTGAAGGGCCTCGAGGGGCCGTGCCACCAAGGGATTGACTTCTGGGTCGCTTGGCCCCAACCCGACACCGTCGAGAAAGAGCAACACGACACGCAATCGCTCGCCCACGTCGTCGCCCTCCAGGATCACGTCAACGCGGGCAGAATAAACCGTTCCAGGATCCACAAACTGAGCGGCGCGAGGGCCACCCACGGTGCCATGAGCCATATGGGGCGTCCGGCAGGCCATCGCGCGGCCAGGAAGAACCAGAAAGCCCCACCCCCCAGCATGAGCACGTCCCAACGGGTTAGAGGGCCCACATCGATGACGGCCATCACCAGGGCTGCCCCCGCGCCGACTGCCAGTCCCAGAGCCCACCACCGAGCGGCCCCCGGCGCGAGGAAGAGCCACAGCCCGGGCAACACCAACGCCACCAGAGGGAGCAACGCGGGGAACAGATAGCGCCCCTGGTGTTGCACGAAGGAGATGTTGTACCCCACATAGGAAATGAGCGTTGCCAGCAGGGCCGCGGACAACATGGCCAGCGTGTTATGCTGGGCAGCCGTCAAGGTGCGATACCGAGGCACACCACCCCGCAACCAACGTCCATGCCGATCCTGAAAACTGCACCAGAGGAAATAACCCATGGCGGCCAAACAGATAAGCGTGAAATACAACAGCCCCCGGTACACCCGCTCATCCATTAATACCCCCATCCACCCGAATTGCCCCCAGAAGGAGCGAAATGTCCACACAATAGCGCGCTCCCAATAGGCAGCCCACCCGTATTGAGCAATGTACGTGGCAGTGGTCAACTGCCCTACCACCACTTCGGCGTGGCGACGCAACCCCAGGACATCCGGCCACCCGTATACCCAGATGTTGCGTCCGTAGAAGGGGAGAGCAATGACCAACCCTGTCCCCCCTATCAACGCGAGATCACGAGCGACCCGGCGCCAGGGAACGGCCTGAGGCAGGGGCAGGCCACGAATCAGCCCCCACACGGCCAGGGAGAAAAGCGCCGGCAGGTATACCGTTGTCTTAGTGAGCAATATGGCCCCTAAAAGCCCCCCCAACCACAGAGGACGTACCGTTGACAGGCCGAGCAATCGCCGCGCCAGCACCCACAACCACAGGGCCAACCACATCTCTGCCAGCGCGTCATTGTTCGCTCCGGCCATCATGGCCACATGTTGAGGCAAGAAGCCCACCGCAGCCACCCCGGCCAACGCCCACGAGGGGTGGCGTGGAAAGAGATCCCGAAGCAAACGGTACGTCGCGACCAGGGTGACCAAGCTCAGGGCGAGGGATAACAGGCGCATCACATACATCGCGCGTGTCATTGCGTCATAAGAAGGGGAGACAACCAATGCCTGGGGGGCGAACAGGCGCAACAGCACCGCAGCCACAATGTAGTACAGTGGAGGCTGATGAGCCTCATAACGCACCTCGGTCACCGGCATGTCCGGGGGGAACCGATTGGCCTTAAGGGCCTCCAGGTAAGCGGCGTCGTAATCCCCCATTTGGAGCACGGGCAGGCGACCGGTTTGGGCCACGTGCCGGGCGTAATTCACGTGAGCGGGCTCATCGGGGACTTGCCAGGGCGGGGTCCGCAGCGCGTAACGTAACCCGACCACCGCGTAAAGTACCAACAACCCCACCAGCACCGGCCGCGTCCAGCGGCCAGGCCATGGGTCGGGATGGGAACGTGCCAAGGGGTAATCCGCTGTCGTCACGGCGACCTCGTAAGCGTCACGGAATCGGTCTGGCCGGACGGCCAGAATACCGTTGGGGAAACGCCCCCAACCACGTCCTTAAGCTTCCACCTGCTCGGCCTGACGTAGCATGCGCTCCACTTCCTCCTCCGCTACCGCGGGATCCAGCTTGCGGAAGAGCGGCTGAGGTGGACGCAATTTTTGCCCCGGCGGCAGGGTACCCGGCTCCCAGCGAATGGGAATGTCCGAACCGTCATAGCGCAACACCAGGTGCCTCTTTTGCGTTTCTTGGATCTCCTCTGTCCACTGGCGCCCCATAATGTTGCCCTCGTATCCCAGGTACTCGTGCAAGCGTTGGCTGGAGAAGGGCAGGAAGGGCGCAAACAACACCTTCAGGCGGTCCACCACCTGCAAGGCGACGTACATGGTGGTAGCAGCAGCGTCGCGATCGTGTTTGATCTGCTTCCAGGGTTCCTTTTCGTTAAGGTACTTGTTGGCCTGCTCGGCCAGCGTCCGTACCTCGCGCAATGCAGCTCGTAGCTGGACCGCATCGATGAGTCGGCCGACCTTGTCAAACGCCTCCGCCGACGCCTCCAACAACGCCTGGTCCTGGTCATCTAACGGACCGGGCCGGGGCACAGTCCCGTCAAAGTGCTTATACGTGAAAGACAGCACTCGATGCGCCAAGTTTCCCCAGGTGGCTACCAGTTCATCGTTGTTGCGACGTACAAATTCCTCCCAAGTAAAGTTGACATCGGCCGTCTCCGGCATAATGGCGGTCAGTGTGTACCGCCAAGGATCCGGATCGTAGCGCTCCAGCACGTCCAACACCTCAATGACCCAACGACGACTCTTGGACAGCTGCCGCCCCTCCACGTTCAAGTACTCGTTCGCTGGCACATCGTAAGGCAGGTTTAACCCCCCGTACCCAATAAGCATCCCCGGCCAGATGATGGTGTGGAAGGGAATGTTATCCTTACCGATGAAGTAATACGTGCGGGCCGCCGGATCCTGCCACCATTGCTTCCAGGCCTCAGGCTGACCGGTGATCTCGCTCCACTCAAGGGTGGCAGAGTAATACCCGATCACCGCTTCATACCACACGTAGATGCGCTTATGTTCGTACCCGGACACCGGCACGGTGATCCCCCAGGCGATATCCCGCGTGATGGGCCGACCGCGCAATTCCCCACTTTCCAGCTGAGCGCGGGTGTAATTCAGGACCTTAGGACGCCAGTGCTCCTTGTCCTCCTGAATCCACGCCAGCAAGGGGGCATTCAACTTGGCCAGATCAAGGAAAAAGTGCTCTGTATCGCGAATCTCCAACGCCGTCCCACCACAAATACGACAGCGAGGCGACTTCAACTCAATGGCATCAAGTATGCGCCCACAATTGTCGCACTGATCGCCCCGGGCCTCCGGAAAGCCGCAGTATGGACAGGTGCCCTCCACGTAGCGATCGGCCAAAAACTGCTGGTCCGTGAGACAGAACCACTGGCGCATTGTATCCTTGTAGATGTAGCCCTTCTGCAGGTGGGTGAGGAAGAAATCTTGACTCACTCGCCAATGGTTCTCGGTGTCCGTTTCCGTGTACAGGTCAAAGGAAATGCCCAACTCCTGCCAGAGGCGAATAATGCGCGGGTGATACCGGTCCACCACCTCCCGGGGGGTGATCCCCTCCTCCTCCGCCCGGACGGTGATGGGCGTGCCGTGGGTGTCGGAGCCGGAAATCATGAGCACGTTATGCCCCCGCAGGCGCTGATATCGGGCGAAAATATCCGCACCCAGATACGCCCCCGCAATGTGACCAATGTGGAGGTCGCCATTGCAGTAAGGCCATGCCGTGGTCACCAAGATGTTCAACCGTTCGTCACTCATCAGGACCTCCTAAACCCCCTGTACACGCGTTAACATAACCTCCTTACATTCGGGATACCCCGATCCACCTTCGCGCAGGCACTGCCCGTTGCACGCGACATTATAACGCAGAACCCCTCCCTTGCCCACATAAATAGTTGCCACAGAACCCTCCTCTGCTGTAGGCGGAGCTCACTCTCAGGCGAACGGGCAAGGCTATGGGGACGCCATCGTCACCCCTCGCAGTGAAAAGAAAGCCTGTGAGGGACGTTCCAAGGTTTACCTCACAGGCTCTCCAGCGCGTGACACCGGGGCCAAAACGCGGTGATACCCATACCGCTTCAAAACTCGTAACTTCCCTCCACCTCCAACACTACGCAGCGGGCGTCGGTTTCCGCCTCCACCCGAGCCTTAAACGCATGAGGGTCCTGCTCAATAAGCGGCCAGGTATTATAGTGGGCAGGAATCACCACGCGAGGCCGGATGAACTTCACCGCTTTCAGCGCGTCCTCAGGTCCCATGGTGAAGTTGTCCCCGATGGGAAGAATCGCCACGTCCACCTGCTCGTCGGCCAGGAGGGTCATATCGTACGTGAGCGCGGTATCCCCAGCGAAGTACACCTTTTTGCCGTTGTTGAAGGTGATGAGAAAGCCACCGGGATTGCCACCGTACGATCCGTCGGGGAGACCGGAGCCGTGGTGAGCAATGGTCATCTTTACCCGGCCAAAGGGAAACCGGTAACTGCCCCCGATGTGAAGGGGATGCGCGTTCTGAACCCCCTGGTTCTGGAGCCAGGTAACGATCTCGAAGTTACTGATCACCGTGGCGCCGGTCTTCTTGGCAATGTAAGCCGCATCCCCGATGTGGTCGGCGTGACCATGGGAAACAAGAATGTAATGGGGGGTCACGTCATCCTTGCTGATCTTCGCGGCCGGGTTGCCGTCAAAGAAAGGGTCAATGAGCAAGGTCACATCATCGTGTTCCACCGAAAAGGTCAAATGCCCATGCCAGATCACCTTGGTCATGATGGCACCTCCTTTTTCAGGATGCCTTGGCCAATCACGGGCAAGAGGGCACGCCGGGGTGTACGGGCCGATGTGCCCCATGCCGAGAGCCCTGCCTAAACTGCCGCTCCGCGCCCCGTGCCGTTAAAGGTCATGGCAATCCAGTCGCCAATAAGCCAGTACCGAAAGTCCTCCCCTCGACTGCAGGCAACGGCAGCCATGACGCCGTACACGAGGGATGCCAGGGGAATAAGGGCCAGAAAGCAGAGCAGCGGCAACAGAAAGAAACCAATAATAAACATGGCCAGCACGGACACCACCAAGGTCATGAAAACAGCAAGCGCCCCGACACCCAACCAGGTGACGAGCTGAAATACCAGGGCCTGCAACGCGTGAAACGCCACATACCGGGAACGTTCCCGGTACACCACAAAGATGACCAGCGCGGCGAGGGGACCTCCGATCAGCGTGACCAGGTTTAACAAGATGGTCAGGTGGGCTAGCATGGCCCACTGACGCTCTTCAGGTGAAGGCGCTTCCGGTATCGAGACAGGCGTGGCGTGCTTCTCCTCATTCATGGGCATCTTCTCCCCCACACGATGACAAACGCCGCGTTTTCCTCATTAAGTCTGGCGTGCCCCCGGTGTGCCACCGTTTCAGACAATCGACCCCGCTCCACACAAGGGAGCCATCCAGATACTTATGAGGTCTCCCCGTCTTGGGCCTCTGCCTTCTGAGAAGCCGCCTTCTTCTTGGCCGCCAGTGCCTTACGGGCTGCAGCGGCCTTAGCACGAGCTTCTTTCTTTTTGCGTTCCTCTTCGCGACGCTTCTCCTCTTCGGCCCAGGCAGTGGGGTATAACTGTGCGTAATAACTCGCCGGTACGCTCAACTCATCCTTGTTCAACACCAAGTCCGGAAACCGACGGTACACCGCGATCTCGTAATCGTGATTCATCTTGATCGCATCAAAGGGACAGAACTCGGCACAGAACCCGCAGCCCATACAGATGGAAATATCGATGTAGAACTCAGCAGGCCGGGGGATAGGCTTTCCCTTTTCGTCTTCTTCCCGCAAGATCCAAATGCACTGGGGAGGACACACTTTCGCACAGATACCACACGAGGTGCACCGGTCCTCCCCTGTGGTATCGTCAAAGATCAGCATGGGGATGTACCGGAAGTTTTCTGGTAATACCCGCTTCTCCTCGGGGTACTGGATGGTGAAGATGCCCCGTTCTTCCACCGGTTGTTTAATTAACCGGCGGTCATATGCGTACCGGCTGGGAATGCGTTTGACATCGTCGATGTATGTCTCCAGCAGGTGCCGGGCAGTAATGCCCAGACCTCGCAGAATGCCCTTGCCAAACATCGTGCCCCCCCTCGGTATCCTACCTATCCGTTTCGCCCAACACGATATCAATGCTGCCCAACACCGCTACCGCGTCCGCCACTTTGTACCCCACGCACATGGGACCCAAGGCCGTGAGGTTGATAAAGGACGGCGCCCGCACGTGATACCGATACGGGTTAGGCGAGCCATCGCTCACCAGGTAAAACCCTAGCTCTCCTTTCGGGGCCTCAATGCGCTGGTACACCTCCCCTGGCGGCACGCGGAAGCTGTACTTCTGCTTACCAGGCGGCATCACCGGTCCCTCGGGAATGTCCCGCAATGCCTGTTTGAGAATCCGCACACTCTCGCGCATCTCGCGAATGCGCACCATGTAGCGCGCGTAGACATCTCCCCCTTCCTCGGTGACCACGTCGAAATCGAACCTGTCGTAGATACTGTACGGTTCGGCCTTTCGCACATCATATGGCACGCCGGACCCGCGCAGGACCGGACCTGAGGTGCTGTACGCGATCGCGTCCTCTGGGGAGAGATAACCTACCCCCTTGGTGCGGGCCAGGAGAATTTCGTTCTCCGAAAGGTATCGGTCCAGCTCGTCAATGGCCCGGGGCAAGCGCTCGTTTACCAACTTACGGGCCTGGTCCAACCACCCTTCAGGCACGTCACGGGCCACACCGCCGGGGCGCATGTAGTTGCACATCATGCGCGCGCCGGAGGCAGCCTCAAACAGGTCCAAGATCAACTCCCGTTCCTCAATCGCGTACAGGGCAGGTGTGAAGAAGGCCCCCAGGTCGTTCAAAAGGAACCCAATGGCCCACATGTGGTTCACAATGCGGGTGAATTCCGCCATGATCACGCGCAAATAATGTGCCCGTTCAGGCACTTCCACATCGCCCAGGAGCTTTTCCACCGCCAGGACATACCCCAGGTTGTTGCTCATGGAACAGATGTAATCCAGACGGTCGGTGTAAGGGATGTTCATCAAGTACGTGTTGCGCTCCCCGATCTTCTCGTGATTGCGGTGGAGGTAGCCCATCTCAGGTTCCAGCCCGACGATGGTTTCCCCCTCCAGGGCGATGACCATGCGAAAGACACCATGGGTCGAGGGATGCTGAGGCCCCATGTTCACGATGATGCGGTCGGTCTTGAGACCTTCCAGCTCGCGGTAAAGGTCCAGTCCAAAGTGATAGGTGATCTCCGGCGGCTGCCAGGTATCGGGGGCAAAGTCGGTCGGATACACCACATTGTCCTGCCAGATGGCCCGTTCCTCCTGCCAGGGCAACCGCATCTTCTCACGCGGATAGTCCCCCTTCGGCCAACGGGAGCCAAAGGGCTTTTTCTCTTCTTCGTAATACGCTTCCTTCCAATCCTTGCGCAGCGGGTGACCGTGGAACCCTTCCCAGAGCAGAATGCGCCGCAGATTTGGATGACCGGGAAAACGAATGCCGAACAGGTCCCAGATCTCACGCTCCTGGAAGTCCGCCCCCGGCCAAATGGACACCACCGAGGGCACTTCGGGGTCCTCTTCCGGGGCTCGTACCTTGATAACTAAAGGACCACCGCCTCGTTGGATGGAATACAAATGATAAACCACCTCAAAGCGCTCGACATCCTTGCGCTTGGGGTGGGTTAAATTATCCACACCGGTGACGCTGGAGAGGTAATCATAACCTTCTTTGTCCCGCAAATAACGGGCCAACTCCGGCCACTTTTCCCGGGCGACGATCAGGGTCTCGCCATCCTGGCCGATGACCGCGCCCGGCACCACGTCGTTGTACGGCAACGTGCTGTCCACGGCAGGCATTGTCTCGCTCATGGGGCCGTCCCCCTTTCACGCTTCGGAGCTCTCATCGCGAGCCGCAGCTAACTCGCGCACGCGCGCCTTGATGTCATCCTTACGCCGCACGTCAAAGATATCGGGCCCCAACACCGGCACCGGAATATCATCCCGCCCCTCCCGGTACCAGGGCACGGTCTTGATGGACTGGCGCAGGATCTTCTCCCGCAGGCGCATCATGCCGTACAGCAACGCTTCCGGTGTCGGCGGACACCCGGGAATGTACACATCCACCGGGATGAATTTATCGATGCCTGAAACCACGTTGTACCCCTCCTTGAAGGGTCCGCCGGCGGTCGCGCAGGAGCCCATGGCGACCACATAACGCGGTTGGGGCATCTGGTTGTAAAGGCGTACAATCTGGGGCACCATCTTTTTGGTCACCGTGCCCGAGACGATCATCACATCGGCCTGTCGGGGAGAAGGCCGCATGACCTCCATGCCGAAGCGGGCCATATCGTACCGGGACGCGGCTGTAGCGATCATCTCGATGGCGCAACAGGCCAGGCCGAACATCATCGGCCAGAGGGAGGAACCGCGCGACCAGTTATAGATGGTATCCAGCGTGGTAAAAAAGACGTTGCGTTGCAGCTCGGGTGGTACTTCGTTGTACTCGTGGTCCGCCATACGCATACCCTCCTCCACGCCGTGTGGGCCAACGCCCCACCCTGTGAGCACACCCGACCGTGTCAACAAGCCTCACCGATCACACGACTGACAACACACGACTGTAAGGGATTCTACTGCAAGCTCGGACGGGTGACAAACCACTTCCTCCCCGCGGCTCTGCCGTGGGGCTGTGAGGAGATGAACGGACGCCTATCGAACAAACGATTCAGGAAGAGGACGCGGCCTGCAATTCCTGTAACTTGGCGAGCACGGCTTCCGCGTGCCCCTGCACTTTAACTCGAGGCCACACCCAGGCGATTTTGCCTTCAGGATCAATGAGGAAAGTGGTGCGCACCACTCCCCACGACTCCCGGCCGTACAAGCGTTTTTTCTGCCACACGCCGTACCGCGTCAACACCTCACGTTCCGGGTCGCTGAGGAGGCGAACACGCAGGTGGTGTTTCTGGGCAAAGTTGCGGTGGCTGCGCGGCGAATCCGGGCTCACGCCCAGCACCACGGCGTTATGGGCAGCAAACGCGTCCAGGTGCCGAGTGAAATCTACCGCTTCCCGGGTGCAACCGCTGGTGTTGTCCCGAGGGTAAAAGTACAGCACCACCCATTGCCCGCGCAGATGGTGCAGGCACACCTCTTCCTCGTTCTGATCGGGCAGACAGAAGTCCGGCGCGAGATCGCCCACCGAGGGCAGCGCGCTCATACCCTCCTCCTTGCGACTGTTCTACAGGCGCGGCTGCTTCCCGGCGCTCACGACGGCTATCGGAACCGCCGCCGCCGTCGCGAGCGCCGGGGACGAACCGGTGCCTGTTCCTGATTTTCCAATTCCGATTTAGGCCGAATGGTCACCTTACGCCGGGGCTCCTCCCCTACGCTCACCGTGTACACCTTGGGGTGATCCCGCAAGGCCAGGTGAATGATGCGTCGTTCGGCCGGGGGCATGGCCTCCAGCACGACCGGGCGGCCCGTACGGGCCACCTGTTCGGCCATGCGCACCGCTAGGCGTCGCAGGCTCTCTTCCCTACGCTGACGGTAGTGTTCCACGTCCACAACGATGTTCAACCATCGGTGCACACGCTGGTTAACAATAGCACGAATCAGGTACTGGAGTGCCCCCAGGGTCTCCGCCTGACGCCCGATTAACAGGCCCAGGTCTCGCCCCTCGATGTTCAGCACAAGTGGGCGCTTCTCACCGCCCGACGCATCCCCCCAGTACGCTTCCACCCGGGCCTCGAAACCAAGCCGTTGCAGGATGCCTTGCAGCATCTCGGCCGCGAACTGTTCCACCTGATCCCCAGGTGCAGAGGGAATCCCAACCGTATCGTCACCGGGAGGGAGAACCGTGGAGCTCGCCGATGTCCGCACGGTCAGGCGGACCCGTGCCGGGCGGGCGCCAATGCCCCAAAGGCCACGGCTTCCCCGGTCTAAGATCTCTACCTCAACGTCCTCCTTTCGCACGCCCAGTTCCCGGAGGCCACGTTCAATGGCCTCCTCCACCGTCGCTCCTTCAAACTCATGACGGGTTTCCTGTCCGTTCATCGTTGTATTCTCCCACCTTGCCCCATCTCCGAGGTCTCCCGACCGCCTGGTCCTCCTGTGCGGTGGGAGTGTGCGTTCTGGCGCTATGTGTTATCGCTTCTTCCGTCGGCGTTTGCGCGACTTACGCTTCACGTCACTGCTGCCCCCATCTGTGCCCTTTTCACGGGGCTCCGGCGTACTCCCTTCACCCACAGGGCTATTGCCACCGGTGCTCGTGCCTGCAGCAGCCGTCGCCGGTGCCAGGCTCACCTGACCGACGTAGCGGTTAACGTAAAGCTGTTGGAAAATGCCCAACACGTTGGACGTGACCCAGTAAAGGGTCAGGCCTGCGGGCACCGTGAGGGTGATGTAGAAAAACAGCACGCTCATAATCCACATCATCTGGTTCATCATTTGGGCCTGCGGGTTATCACTGGCGGGAGTTTGGGCCGTCGCCAGCTTCTGCGTCAGGACCTGGGTTACGGCCAGCAACACAGGCAGGACCAGATAACGCAACGCCATGTCCCAGCCGACGGATGGGGGCAGTGGCCACAACCAGGAGAGGCCCTGCTCAATGTCGGGGAAGGCGAGATCGGGAATCCAGAAGAAACCCTGGTTGACCAGCCGACCGGTATCCGCCAAGTCCCGAATCGCGTAGTAAAACCCCAACAAAATAGGAAATTGCACCAAAAGGGGCAAACACCCTCCCCATGGAGTGACGCCGTGCTCCTGATACAGGCGCTGTTGCTCCATGAGGAGCTTTTGCTGGTCGTTTTTGTACTTCTTTTTGAGGGCCTCCACCTGCGGCTGCAATTCCTGCATCTTCTTCATGTTGGCCATGGATTTGACGGTCAGGGGTAACATAAGCAGCCGCAGGAACACGGTGACCCCAATGATGGCAAAGCCGTACGCGTAAGGCAGGCCCACACCGGTAAACAGGCCGTAAAACAACTCCAGCAAGAAAATCAGCGGCTTAACGAAGATCGTGTAAAACATCGTCCGGCGACTCCGTTTCTGTTAAAGAATGAGGGGGCTCAGGGCACCGGGTCATACCCCCCGGGGTGGAACGGATGGCAACGGGCCACGCGCTTAACACCCAACCACGTCCCCTTTAACACACCGTACTTCTCAATGGCCTCATAGGTGTACTGCGAACAGGTAGGGGTGTAACGACAGCTGGGCGGGAACATAGGTGAAACAAACCGTTGATAGAACCGGAGCACGGCCAGCACAATACCTTTCACCTTCTCTTTCCCCCACCGTTCACGTTCACATGTTGTGGTGTTTTCGGCTCGGCCATAGCTGTCGACGGGCCTGGCTCGGACACCCACAGGTCGGCCTGGCGGAGCAAGGACTCCACCGCGGACACCAATTCCGCGTGGGATGCCTGCACAATGGGTCGACGGGCAATCCATACAAGATCGTACCCGGGCCGGATGTTATTTTGCCGCTGGCGCACAATTTCGCGCAAACGTCGTTTTGCGCGGTTACGTACCGTGGCTTTGCCTATCCGACGGCTCACCGAAAAGCCAAACCGACTGAAAGGCAGCCCATTGGGGAGCACGCACAACACACAAAGGGGGTGAGCCCAGCACCGGCCCTCCCCCCGTACTTGCTGAAAACGTCGGTGGTCACGCAACCGGTACTTGCGCTTCACCGGTCAGCTGGCCCGCCCCATGCACCTGGAACCTCACACCGTCAACCGCTTGCGACCCTTCAACCGCCGGCGCTTCAGCACACGACGCCCACCCGGCGTGCGCATCCGCGCCCGAAATCCATGGGTCTTCGCCCGCTTGCGCTTCTTCGGCTGGTATGTTCGCTTCGGCATAGGCTCACTCCTTGCCCTTTCTGCTCCGCGATGTACGTTTAGACGTCTGCTTCTGGCCCTCTCCGGCGCTACGCATTCCCATCGCTCCACGCCCTGGGGCCATGCCCCTCATCACCCGGGGCCCAAGCCCCCACGGCGAACAGGACCACGACATAAAAGGTGGGGGACGTGGACGTCCCCCACCCGACACTGTGCGATTATACGCGGTAATCCCTGCCACTGTCAAAAAGCCATGGCATCACCGCGTGCACAATCCTTCAGGCGGGGGCGACCTCCTCCAGGGTGGATCCTGCCCGGGTCAGCCGGCCCAACTGCCCTACCAGATGCCCCTCCACCCACAGGTACCACACCGACGTGACCAAGAAACCGACACCACACAGGAGCAAGCCCACCAGTGAAGCCACAACGTTGGTAATCCACAACACCACTGCAATCAGCACCACCGTGCCCAGATGTGCCTTGAAGATCCGCAAGACCTGGCCCACGTTCAAAGCAGCGGCCACCCGTCGCTCCGCCGCGATCTGCCACATCAGAACCGGCGTGAGCAAAGCGACAAACAGGCTGTACAACAGCGCGGGCAACCCCAAACACACCATGGCAATCGCCAGCACCACGGCCAACGCACCCTCATCACCGGACACCAGCAAGGACAACACCAACACCGGCAGCAGCAGGAACAGCGCGGGCAGGCTCCAGACAAACACCGCCAGCGCGAAACGTACCCCGTCCACCAGCATCGCGCCCATCTGCTCCCACCGAGGCAACGGTACATCCCGTCCCTCCGCCACGTTGCGAGCCACCGCGATGCTGTATCCGGTCAAAATGAAAAACGCCACCACCCCCACCAACACAATGCTGAAGACAAAACCGAACAGGAGTATCAACACCCCCAACAACAGCTTAACAATCCACTCCCCGTCCTCAAAGCCAAAGGTGTACGCACGACCGATGTCCAAGCCTGCCATGGCACTCCCTCCTCCACAACCCAGGATCGACAATCCTCCCGCCCGGCATGAGGCCCCAATGCCGCTCCCGGTCCTATGCCGTGGGAACGCCCGCGCGAGGAAGGTGTTGTCGTCCGGCAACCCCGTCCGATAGTATACCACACGCGGCCTTTTCCCCCAAGCCGTTGTTAAACCTAGCCTGACGGTTTCACAACGCAAACCAAACACTTTTCTTGAAACAGATGCACACATCGGCCCAAACGTCCCCACGGTTTGTCCTCCCGCGCGCTGGGGATGGTATACTCTTGCGACACATGCCCACCTCAGGGCGAAAGGGAGGACCGCTATGGAACGCACGTTTGTCATGATCAAGCCGGATGGCGTACAGCGAGGTCTGGTCGGCGAAATCATCGCGCGCTTTGAACGTCGCGGGCTCAAACTCGTGGCCCTGCGCATGCAACAGGTGAGTCCATCCCTGGCCGAACAACACTACGCCGTGCACAAAGGAAAACCCTTTTATGAGAAGCTCATCCGGTACATCACCTCCGGTCCTGTGGTCGCCATGGTGCTGGAAGGCCCCAATGCCATCCAGGTGGTACGCAACATGGTAGGTGCCACGGACCCTCAAAACGCCGGCCCGGGCACGATTCGCGGGGACTTCGCAATAGAAATCGGTCGCAACCTGATCCATGCCTCTGACGGTCCGGAAACCGCTACCTTTGAAATCGCGCTCTGGTTCGGTGAAGACGCCTTGGTGGAATGGGATTGGGGGCTCAACGCGTGGATTCTGGAAAGGTAAAGGGAAGCGGAGCCTCTCCAACGCACCAAAGGGATCGCCTGCCCCGGGTTGTTGCCCTGACCGGGGCAGGTATTTCCGCGCCTTCAGGGGTGCCCACATTCCGGGGAGACGAAGGCCTCTGGCGCCGGCACGACCCCCGGCAACTGGCCACACCGGAGGCCTTCGCCCGGGACCCCCGCCTGGTCTGGGAATGGTACGACTGGCGCCGCCAGCGCATTGTCACGTGTGAACCCAACGCTGCCCACTACACCCTGGTGGAGATGGAACGCGCGCTCCCCCCTGGACACATGGCCGTCATCACCCAAAACGTGGATGGGCTTCACCAGAAAGCGGGGTCCCGCAACCTGCTGCCACTGCACGGCGATATCTGGACTGTCCGCTGCGTGCAGTGCGGTTACCGTGCGGAGGACCGCCGCGTACCTTTGCCGGAGCTTCCCCCCCGTTGTCCACGCTGCAACGGCCTGTTACGGCCGGATGTCGTCTGGTTCGGCGAAGCATTGCCCTACACGGTGCTCAACCAGGCGTTTGCGGTCGTCCAGGCCGCGGATTACATGCTGGTCATCGGCACATCTGCCGTCGTCCAACCCGCCGCCAGCCTGGCCGTGGTGGCCCAACGCCACGGCGCCCAGCTCGTGGAGTTCAACATCGAACCCACCCCCCTCTCCGAGATCGCGGATGAGGTTGTTCTGGGCTCGGTGGACGAGACCCTCCCCATCTGGTGGGCCGAGATGGCCCAACGGTGGGGCATCAAGCGGTGAGGGGATAGCTCGACCCGGCGTTCAGGGCACTTTGACGACTACCGGCGCATCGGCCCACAGCCCTTCTAAGTCGTAATACGCCCGCTTCTCCGGCGCGAACACGTGCACCACCACATCCCCATAGTCCATGATAATCCACCCCCCCTCAGGTACGCCCTGCACGCTAAGGGGAAGCACACCCATCTCCGCTTTCACGCGCGCCACAATCTCGTCCACCACCGCGCGAGACTGACGTTCAGAGGTGGTTGTCCCAATGAGGAAGTAATCCGTAACAATAGTGACGGGGCGCATATCAAGGAGGACAATATCCTGGGCCTGCTTTTCCTCGAAGATTTCGAGGATGCGGTGGGCCAAAGCCAAGGCGTCATGCACTGCCACCGATATGGCTTGCTCTGTCGTTTGCATACCAGGCTTCATTCCCTCCTTTCGTGAATGAACCGGTGCCTCCACACGATGAAAATACCCCTTCTATTTTATCCTAGAGCCCCTTTGGGAGCAACTCGTCCCCTCTGGGCCCTAACCTGGTCCACCACGGTCATGACAACACGTCGATCGCGGCGCGACGTACCAGCACACCGGCCATGGCCTGACGGTAGGCAGCACTCGCCCGCCAGTTGTCGGGCACGGCCACGCTTGCCCGCACTCGAGCTTCTACCTGGTCCCAATCCTCTCGCGCCTCCAGGAGAGCTTCTACATCCGGCAAGCGCTGGGGCAGCATGTCCGTCCCGCCCACTGCTACCCGCACGAGCTGACCCGCTGGCCCTTCACCGGCGGCTACCACCGCGCAGAGCAACGCCATATCCCTCGGGGTGCGCCCCACTCGGTGTAAACTGGCCCGCCAAGTTTGGGTGAACTCGGGCACGTGCACTGCCGCAATGAGGCACTTTTCCTCCTGGGGAGTACGCCGTGCCCACTCGGTGAGCAACACCTCACGAGGGCGGTCCCGGTCGGCCGGGGTGTAATACACCACCCGAGCCTCGAGGGCAGCCAACACCGCTCCCAACTCGTTGCTGCGCGTCAGGTCAGCCAGAATCCCCCCCACCGTGATCTGGTGCCGCTGTACCTGAGGCGCTATCCCGTGGGCAGCCGAGGCCAACACTCCACCCGCCCACGAACGCAACACGGCTGCTGTGACCAGATCCTCCAACGGGGTGACGGCACCGATGCGCAGGGCCCCGTCTGCCACCTGGACGTAACGCCACCCCATCTCGGAGAGGTCTATGAGCACCTCTGCACCCGCGACCTTATCGGCCAACAACGACATTCCCCCGGCCAGCGGGAGGACCTGTACATCCCCGCGCGCGAGATGGGCCAACGCTTCGGCCACAGTACGGGGGTGCACCACGGTGCGCACATCCAACGGGTTCACCAGAGTCATAGAGAGCTCACCTCCTGCCGTACCGTTTTCGTTGATCTTTCACCGGGTTGACCGACCCGTCCCCATCCGTTCACAGGCCGGTTGGGAACGGCGAAAAGAAGGGAAGCTTTTCTGGGTGCTGGGCTTCGTCCGGCGCCCAGAAAAAACCTTCCTCCTATGGTTACCTCCCCAGGGCAACGTCTTGTCGGTCAACCAGGGCCTTTCACTATAACCGGTTTTTGCGCCTCAGGCCAATTTCCCGCGTTCCCGCTCACGGACCGAAGGACCACCGGGACCATGGACCAACGCGTCCGGCTACCACCACCTGGCTAAAGCTGTTTCCGCTGCCCTTAACACGCCCACGCTGTACCGCCACCGCACGGCCCCACGGCCACGACAACGCCTTAGAGGGTCTGTACAATCGGACGACCCAGACCTCAAGTGTGATCCAGCCTGCTGCGCGGCTCTATACCATAGTGCCCAAACTTGACACACGTGGTATCCACGATATAATAAGAGTCACCTGAATCGAACCGTTTCGATAACGGTTATCCCCCCTATTCGCCAGGAGGCTATAGCGCATATGGCTGTCACTATCCGTGATGTTGCCCGGAGGGCAGGTGTGTCCGTTTCCACGGCATCGGCAGCGCTCAACAACAAGCCCTTCGTCAGCCCTCAAACACGTGCCCGGGTCCTACAGGCGGCTCTGGAGCTGAACTACCACGTCAACCGGATGGCCCGCAATCTGGCTATGGGCCGCACATTCCAGATCGGCCTGCTTATCCCTGCCTTGCTGGAACACACCTTTTCGGCCAGCCACTTCTTCAACCAGCTGATGCGGGGCATCTACGGGGCCTGTCGCCCGGAGGATTACTCCCTGGTCCTCTTTGCGGTCGAGAACGAAGACGATTTAACGCGCCAGATGACGCATTGGGCACACGGCCGTTCTGTGGACGGGTTTATCATCACCCACCCCACCTGGGAAATGCCCTACAGGGAGGTGCTGGAGCAAAGCGGACTACCCTACGTTGTCATTGGGCGACCGCCCGACAAGGACGCGTCCCGGGTGCTCTTTGTGGACAACGACAACGTACAGGTCGCCTACGATGCCACAGCTTATCTGCTGGCCAGGGGGCACCGTCGCATCCTTTTCGTCAACGGGCCCTCGCGGTACACGTATGCCCACGACCGCAACGAAGGGTACCGTCGCGCGCTGCACACATACGGTGTGCCGGTGGATGAACGTCTCCTGGTGGAGGCGGAGTTGACCTTCGTTGATGGTTACCGGGTAGTGGACGCGTTGTGTGGCCAGGTGACGTTTAGCGCCGTGGTGGTGCTAAACCCCATGCAGGCGCTGGGAGTGATGCACGCTCTGGCCAAGCATGGGTGCAGGGTGCCCGAGGATGTGGCTGCCATCACCACCGATTGCGAGATGGCCAAGTACATGCACCCCCCTCTCACGGCGGTAGACATTCAGCCGTACCAGCTAGGATACCACGCTGCTACCATTTTGTTGCAGCTCCTGGCGGGTGAACCCACCGCACCCCGCATCATCCCCCATGCCCTCGTGGAGCGCGCGTCCACCCGCCGCATGGTGGCACAGGCACACCGTTAACCTCGCCGCTTCCGGCGAGGTTAACCCAACAGGGAAGGGCACCATGAGCCCTCCCCCAACAGAAAGGAGGTGAGAGTACACGGCGGAGTTTTAATTTTTCGCCCACTATCGAACCGGTTCGAAGTTGTTTTACGTTCATCCCCCGGCGGTGACGGTGCATCTTGCAAAAGGAGGAGGACGCGATGCGCGGAATGTGGCCTTTGCGGTGGTCGCGGTACTACGCCTTGGTGGCAGTACTGGTGGTCATGGTAATGGTGTTGGCAGCGTGCCCTGCGGGACAAACCCCGGCACCGGCAGAGAAACCCGCACAACCGGAGCAGCCCACACAGGCCGTAGAGAAACCACCGACACCCACCCCGAAACCTGAAAAGGAGGAAGCGCCCACCCCCGCCGCGGCAGAGGAGAAGGATTACATCAACGCGCCGCGCGAGCGCACGCTGATCTTCGACATCGACGGCGGCCGCGTCGCAGACCCAACCAACTGGAACCCCTTCACACCAGGCCGACGCATGGACCAAGGATACCATCAGGCCGTCCTGGAACCCCTCTTTATCCTGAACTACCAGACCGGTGAGTTCATCCCCTGGTTAGGCGAAAGCTTTGAACCCAACGACGCGCAGGACGTTTGGACGCTGAAACTGCGCAAGGGTGTGTACTGGTCTGACGGGGAGCCCTTCAACGCGGATGATGTGGTGTTCACCATTACCATGCTGAAGGAAAACGCGCCGGAACTGGAAGGCTCCGCGGCTATGGACCAGTGGGTCGACCGGGTAGAGAAGGTGGACGATTACACCGTGCGCTTCTACCTGACCAAGCCCAACCCTCGCTTCCAGCTGGATTACTTCTCGGTCAAGATCTGGGGCGGCATCAACATTGTCCCCGAGCACATTTGGCGGGATAAAGATCCCCTGACCTTCAAATTCTACGATCCTGAGAAGGGTTGGCCGGTGGGGACCGGGCCCTACAAGCTAGTGAGCGCCAGCCCCACGGAGTTCATCTACGTGCGCGACGACAACTGGTGGGGGGCGAAAACCGGCTTCAAGCCCCTGCCCGCACCGGAAAAGCTCATCTGGACCTGGGCCGGACCGGAAGAGAACCGGGCCGCGCTGATGGCCGAGGGACAACTGGACAGCCTGATGGACATCACCCTGGGAGCCCTCCTCGCCTTGAAGCAGCGCAACCCCAACGTTATCACCTGGTTTGAAGACCTACCCTACGCTTGGGTACCCGACCCATGCTCCCGCACCTTCGAGGTGAACAACGCCATTGAACCGTGGAATGACCCCGAAATGCGCTGGGCCCTCAACTACGCCATCAACCGCGATCAAATTGTCCAGATCGCTTATGAAGGCACTACCCTCAAGTCCCGCCACTTCTTCCCGGCATATCCTCCCCTCGAAAAACTGGTCGACAAAGCCATCGAGGCCGGCGCTTGGAACCTTGACCAGCTTTGGGAGTATAATCCCGATAAGGCGAAACAGATCATTGAATCCAAGGGGTACACACTCAACAGCCGCGGGTATTACGAGAAGGACGGCAAGGAGCTGACCCTGGAGATCACCACCCACGAGGCCTTCATCGAGAAACAGCGCATCGCCCAGGTGATCGTGGAGCAGCTCCAGGCCATCGGGATCAACGCCACCCACCGCAACGAGGCTGGCGGTACCTGGAATGAAAACTTCGCCTTCGGCCGCTTCGAGGCCCGGGTGGGATGGCAGACCTGCGGTTCGGTGAACGAGCCGTGGGCCTCTCTGGACCGCTTCAACGTACGGTGGCTGGTGCCTATCGGCGAACGGGCCACCGGCAACCAGTGGCGCTGGAGCGGCCCTGGGGCCGAGGAGTACAGCAAGCTGGTTGACGAAATGGGGAGCCTGCCCCTGGGTGACCCGCGGGTGGAAGAGCTCTTCATCGAGGCCATGAAGATCTGGTTCAAGGAGCTCCCGGTCATCCCCGTCACCCAGGCCAAGAAGATCATCCCCTTCGACACTACCTACTGGACGGGGTGGCCTACCGCGGAGAACGATTACATCCACCCACCCACCTGGTGGCAGAGCACCCACGTGATCATTCACAACCTGAAGCCGACGAAGTGAGGCTTCCCCGGAGTGGCCCTCCTAAGCCGGAGGGCCACTCCCCCTTCCCTTTTCGCCGGCTAACGGAACCGACTGGGCCAACAGGAAGGAGGCTGAAAACCCGATGCGTGGCCTGACATGGGACTACCTTATCCGGCGGGTTGCGATGTTCTTTGTGACCATCTGGCTGGGAGCAACGCTGATCTTCATCATCCCGCGGCTGGCTCCCGGCGACCCCGTCGCAGCCATGGTAAGCCGTCTCCAGGCCCAGGCGGGGTACATTGAGAACAGCGCGGAGATGATCGAAGCATGGCGCCGTCGCTTTGGCCTGGACGGCCCTATCTGGCTCCAGTACCTGAAATACATGCGCAGCGTCCTCACCCTGGACCTAGGGTATTCCCTGGCGTACTTCCCCAGCCGGGTGGAGGAGATGATCGTGGACGCGTTGCCGTGGACCGTCGGCCTCCTAACGTTGGCCACTTTGATGTCCTTTGTGCTGGGCAACCTTATCGGCGCTCTCATGGCCTGGCGCCGCACACCGGGCTTGATCCGTAACCTCCTCCCTTTGACCTTGACCTTTACCTCCATCCCCTTTTTCATGCTGGGCATTTTGCTGATTTACCTCTTCGCCTTTACCCTGGACTGGTTCCCTCCCTCCGGTGCCTATGCGCGAGGCGTGGAGATCGGCCTGAATTGGGAATTCATTAAATCGGTAATCCACCACGGCACCCTGCCGGCTCTATCCATCGTCCTGACCTCCATGGGCTTCTGGGCCCTGGGCATGCGGGGGATGATGATCACCAACGAGGGAGAGGACTACATGATCCTGGCCGAAGCGAAGGGCCTGAATCCTTTCCGCGTCTTCTGGAAGTACGGCATCCGCACCGCAGTACTGCCTCAAGTGACGGCCCTCGCCCTCAGCCTGGGGAGTATCGCCGGAGGATCCACCCTGGTGGAGTACATCTTTGCCTACCCCGGCATGGGCTACCTGCTGTACCAGGGCATTGTCAACACCGATTACACCCTGATCCAGGGCATTGTGTTTATGTTAATCCTGGGGACGGCCACATCGGTGCTGATCTTGGACCTACTGCTGCCGTTGATCGATCCACGCATCACGTACGAGAGGGGATAAAGCCATGACAGCGGGTGCAGGAACGGTGAGGCCGCGGACGTGGCTGCGACTCAACCGGTGGGATTCGCCGTGGCTTAACGCGAAGTTTCTCATTGGCCTGGCCATGGTGCTGGGGGTTGCCCTGATGGGTATCATCGGTCCCCTATTCTGGGATACCACACTGGCACGGGTGGGCTCGTCACCGCTCAACTTGCCTCCGGTATGGGTCAAGACGGATAACCCTGCCTTCGGCCAACCAACCTGGGCCCACCCCCTGGGCACTGAAAGCAACGGCCGGGATATGCTGGCGGTCCTCCTCGTGGGTGCGCCTCGCTCTCTGCGGATAGGGGTTATCGCGGCCGGGATTGGCATGCTGGTGGGCATTATTCTGGGGTTCACGGCCGGTTTTCTCGGCGGGTGGATCGACAACGTTATCCGTACATTGGCCGACGCGATGATCACGATCCCGTCCCTGGCAGTGCTCATTGTCATCTCCGCGTATGTGCGTCAGGTCAGCGTGGAGAACATGGCTTTGATCCTTGCCCTCTTTGCCTGGCCCGGACCGACCCGACTCATCCGTTCCCAGGTGCTCAGCATGCGGGAGCGCGGGTACGTGAAGATGGCCCGCTTATCGGGCGCGTCCACCCTGTCCATCATGTTCGGGGAGATAATGCCGAACCTGTTGCCCTACCTTGCCGCCAGTTTCACCGGCAACGTCTCCGCCGCCATTTTAGCGGCCACCGGCCTGGAAGCCCTGGGACTAGGACCCACCCGCATTCCCACCTTGGGCATGACCATTTTCTATGCCATGCGCGCCGCTGCCATCCTGCGAGGCATGTGGTGGTGGTGGGGCTTTCCCATCGCGATGCTGATCATCATTTTCACCGGGCTGTTCTTGATGACCGTTGGTTTGGATGAAATTGCTAACCCACGATTGCGAGGAGCACAACGGTGAACGCTACACCGACCTTTCCGGCCAGCTCTCCGGCACCGCCCAACGGCCAGCGCGACGACGTGGTGCTACGGGTCGAACACCTGAAGGTGTACTACGCGACCCCCCAAGGGGACGTCCACGCGGTGGATGACGTTTCCTTTGAAGTTTACCGCGGGGAAATTCTGGGCCTGGTGGGAGAATCCGGTTGCGGTAAGACCACCACGGCCATGGCCATCCTGCGCTTGGTCCAACCCCCGGGCCGCATAGTGGGAGGGCACATCTGGCTGGACGGGATAGACCTGGTGCGCTTGTCGGAACGGGAACTCCGTCGCCTGCGGTGGGATAAAATCTCCCTTATCCCCCAGGGGGCCATGAACTCCCTGAACCCCGTCCTCCGGGTGGGAGAACAGATCCGGGATGTCATCGAGGACCACGAGGGACGCCAACCCCGCAAAGCGCTTAAAGAACGCATCCTGCACCTGTTACACCTGGTAGGTCTTCCCAGTCGGGTGTATAACCTGTATCCTCACGAACTGAGTGGAGGCATGAAGCAGCGCGTGTGCATCGCGATGGCCATCGCGCTTAACCCTATCCTCATTATCGCCGATGAGCCCACCAGCGCGCTGGACGTAGTGGTTCAGCGGGTCGTAGCTGAGACGTTGTTGCGGGTGAAAGAAGAGTTAGGCATCTCTATCATCCTCATCGGTCACGATATGGGGTTGATGGCCCAGCTCGCCGACCGGGTAGCCGTCATGTACGCGGGGCACTTAGTGGAAATTGCCCCTGTGCGACCGCTGTTCAAAACGCCTTTGCACCCGTACACCCAGCTCTTGATCGAATCCATCCCTTCCATCAAGGAGCGTAAGCCCCTGAAACTCACAGAAGGGCTTACCCATGACTTGCGAAACCCTCCTCCCGGGTGCATCTTCCAGTTCCGATGCCCCCACGTCACGGAAGGTTGTCGCACCCGTCGCCCGATGCTCCAGGACGTTCACCCCGGGCACCGGGTAGCGTGTTTCCTGTACCATGAGGCGGTCGCCTCCGGGGGCACATCGCCCCAACGATAAACCGTCCCCGCGAGAACGTTTTAAGCAGACAAGAGCTGTTAAGGGTTGAGGGAAGAGCACACCATACCATGGGGAACAGGGGAATGAGCACACCGCTACTGGAACTGCGTAACGTTACCAAGGTGTACGGTGGTGGTTTCTTACGCCGAGGGCCGGTAACGGTCGCGCTGCAGGACTTCAACCTGACGTTGTACGAACAACCGGCCAAAATCATCACCATAGCCGGCGAAAGCGGAAGCGGTAAAACCACGCTGGCCAACCTGATCTTGGGCTTTATCAAGCCTACCGCCGGCCACATCCTCTATCGGGGGCAGGACATCCATCGGATGAACCGCCACCAACGCCTGCAATACCGTCGGGAGGTTCAGGCCGTTTTCCAGGACCCGTACGAGGTGTACAACCCCTTCTATCGGGTCAAACACATCTTCGACATGGCCATCCGTAACTTTCAGCTGGCCCGTTCGCGGGAGGAAAGCCGCGCCCTGATAGAGGAAGCGTTGAACGTTGTCGGCCTGCGGGCGGAGGAGGTGCTGGAAAAATACCCCCATCAGCTCAGCGGCGGACAGCGCCAACGCATGATGGTCGCGCGTGCCTTCCTCTTGAAACCCCGCCTCATCGTGGCCGACGAGCCGGTCTCTATGGTGGACGCCTCCCTTCGGGCTATGATCCTGGACATTATGATGCGCTTGCGGGATGAACACCAGATCTCTTTTCTGTACATCACCCATGATCTGAGCACCGCCTATCAAATTGGCGATGAAATTTACATCCTCTATCAGGGGACCGTCGCGGAGTGCGGGGACACGGTAACGGTCATCGAACACCCGAAACACCCCTATGTGCAACTGCTCATCAACGCCATTCCGGTCCCCGATCCTGACGTACGCTGGGGCGAAGACCAGGTGATCACTCTGGATGATGAGGAGATGCGCACCTCAATCCACAGTGGCTGCCGTTTCTACCCCCGGTGTCGTCATCGCATGGCCCACTGCCAGCACACCCGGCCTCCACTGTACCGCGTGGGGGAGAACCACTATGTGACCTGCTTCCTGTACGAAGAACAGCCGACTCCTGCTCCCCTGGCCGAGGGGGCAGACGTGAAGGATTAATGGTCTGAACAGCAGGGAGTGAATGAGAGATGGGTTGGGGCTGGCCATGGGCAGCTTCAACCCATTCACTATGCCCGGATGACGGCCATCTCCCGTTGCCTGCTCGCTGAGGGGCCGTCTGACAGAGCCAACACACCAACGATATGGAGGATGGTCCTATGTACCACCGGATCTACTGGACACTGGAGCGAGCTCTTCAGCGACTGGAACTGCTCGCACGCTACGAGTACGTCCACCGGGAACCGTTGCCCCCCTTTCGTTACCGCGAGCTCTCCGACGCGCTCACCCTACCTCCGGTAACGGAGGATATCGACGACACCTCTTGGGAGATAATTCCCCCGAACTCCTACTGGGGCCGCCCGATGACAAACTTCGTGCTACGCACCCACTTCCGAGTACCCGAGACGTGGCACCCCGCTTGGCCGGTGGCCCTCTACCTGCCCTTGGGCCACGCGGGGGATTTCAGCCATCCGGAAGCGCTTGTGTACGTGGACGGTCGGCCATACGCAGCGTGTGACCGGCATCATCAGGAGATCGGGGTACCGGGGCTCTGGCGCGACGGGCAAACGCACCTGATCGCCCTTCACGGCTGGACCGGCCTGATGGGCTTTCGACACCGGCAACCGGGCACCAAACTCTTCATGGGTGAGTGCGCGTTGGTACAAGTTCACCCCCCCACTCGCGCGTTTCTGGCCACAGCTCGCGTTGCCGTCGCCACCGCCCGTGTTCTGCCTGAGGATAACCCCACCCGCACGGCCATTCTCAACGCGCTTGAAGAAGCCTTCACCCACGTAGACTGGCGAGAACCCGGAAGTGCCACCTTCTACGAGAGCCTCCCCGTCGCCCACGCCTTGCTGTGTGAACGCCTGCGTTCCGCCGGCCCGACGTTGCCTGTGGAGGTCATCAGTGTGGGGCATGCCCACATCGATGTAGCCTGGCTGTGGCCCCTTGCCCAAACCCGGCGCAAGGCCGGCCGCTCGTTCCACACGGTCATCCGCCTGATGGAACAGTTCCCCCACTACACTTTTACCCAGAGTCAGCCCCAGCTGTACGAGTTCGTACGACAGGATTATCCCTGCTTGTTTGAAGCCATCCGCCAACGTGTGGCCGAAGGCCGGTGGGAACCCATTGGCGGCATGTGGGTAGAGGCGGACTGCAACCTCAGTGGCGCGGAAGCCCTTGCCCGCCAATTCCTGCTAGGACGCACCTTCTTCCGGGAACACTTTGGTCCCAACGCGGAAACCCCCGTGCTCTGGCTCCCCGACACGTTCGGTTATCCCTGGTCCCTGCCGCAACTTATCAAAGAAGCAGGCCTGAAATATTTCTTCTCCATCAAACTCACCTGGAACCAGTACAACCGATTTCCCTACGACAGTTTCTGGTGGCAGGGATTGGACGGCACCAAAGTGCTCACCCATTTCAGCACCACTCCGGCGCGTCCGGAGAAGGACGGTGGCCCCAGCACCTACAACGCGCAGGCCACCCCTGAAGAGGTCCTGGGCACGTGGCAACGGTTCCAGCACAAGGAACACCAGCGCACTTTGCTGATGGCTTTCGGCTACGGTGATGGCGGAGGAGGCCCCACCCGGGAAATGCTGGAAAACATTCGGGAGATGAACGCCTTTCCCGGACTGCCCCGCGTGCGCCACGGCACTGTGCGTGAGTTCTTCGAGCGCATGGAAGAGGAATGCGCCGACCGGCTGCCCACCTGGAACGGAGAGCTGTACCTGGAACTCCACCGGGGAACCTACACCACTCAAAGCCGCACCAAACGCTACAACCGCAAGAGCGAATTTGCCCTGCACGACGTCGAATTCCTGGCCACCGTAGCCCACTTAACCGTACCCGACTACGCATACCCTCACGCTGCGCTGACCGACGCGTGGCGTACGGTGTGCTTAAACCAATTTCACGATATCATTCCCGGCAGCAGTATCCGCGCGGTGTACCAAGAGGCAGAGAAGATGTACGAGGAGGTGCTGGCACAGCTGCGTCACCTGCGGGATGAAGCGCTGGAGGCCTTAGCCGCTTGCTGGGGAGATGCCGACTTCCTGGTGGTCAACCCGACCTCTTTTACCCGCGAAGACCTGGCTTTCTGGCCCGAACACCTGCCTCCCGGTTACCAGCTGTTACGCGAGGACGGCACTCCGGTACCGATACAGGTAACCGAGGAAGGTACCTGGTTGGCCCCCGGCCCCCTGCCCCCGTACAGCAT
>WFWT01000008.1 GCA_015490995.1 Anaerolineae bacterium
CGCCACACCCGTTCAAGAGCATGACAATGACCAAGGCCAGTGAAAACGACCATACCGGTAACGACCGCCGCCCATTGTCGGACACGTTGTTGCCCCCTCCTGTGCTCGGTTCGTCCTCTTTAACGGAGTCCTTCACCATCGGTACAACCCGACTTAGCTGCTTCCCATTTCTGTAGGCTACCTCAAAGGGAGAGTTCGGTCCAAACCTGGGAATGTCCGCAAGATCGCCGTGCTCGACGCTGGTACTCAAGTCTCCTCCAGCTCCTGGGGCTCGAGGGTCCCATGGCCACCGCAAAGGTGCTGTTTGACGTGTGCCCCACCTTGTGTATATTGGGTCCGTGCATTGTGAGGCCATACCTTGAGGGACACGATGGACGTACAACGTGCGGGACGCTTCCTCAGCCTGTGCCTTCATCCACAGCACACATGTCCATAACATCTCTGGAAGGGGCTGCAAAAGGCCATGAGGAACCTGCCGGGTCTGGGTTTGGTGATGTTATTCCTCGTAGGCATTGTATGGGGAGCACAATCCGTTGTTGGGGAAGAGAGAGTTCGGTTGGCGGTTCCAGAGGAAGTGGACAGTCCTGCGCCGGTGATGCCTACCCCTCCACCGGCGGACACAGTCACACCCCTGTTGCGCCGTCCGCTACCTCGTTCAACGGCGATGGCGGATGACCCGCGTGCGCTGGAGTGTGTGCGTCCGTGGGTGCGCGAGTACCGCCAGCGGTTCGAGCCCGCTTCACGCCCCACGGAGGTACCTGTCCCATCCGCTACTCCTCCACCCACCCCCACGGTCACGCCGACCCTGACGCCAACGGCGACATCGACACCGACGGCCACCTCCACGCCCACACCGACCCTGACACCGTCACCGACGGCTACTCCCACGCCTACTCCCGGTCCGACGCCTGACGGAGTGTTCCGCACGGTACGGGTGCCTATTCTCATGTACCATCACATAGCCACCCCGCCCCCGGGCGCGGATCCTCTTCGTCATCGCCTGTCTTTACCACCCAGCCTGTTTGAAGCACAGCTCCGGTACTTAAAAGAAGCCGGATACACCACCATTCGCCTGGACGACCTGATATACTACTTGACTCAAGGACGTCCTCTGCCGCCTAAGCCGATTATCTTGACATTTGATGACGGATATCGGGACCACTACACCAATGCTTTTCCGCTGTTACGGAAGTACGGCTTCACCGCGACGTTCTTCATCATCACCGATCTCGTCAACCAGCAACATCCTGAGTACCTGACATGGGACATGGTACGGGAGATGAAGGCCGCGGGCATGTCGTTTGGCGCCCACGGGCGCACCCACATTGATCTTGCCCAGGCGGACCTGGACCAGCTGGTCTGGCAGGCGTTGGGCTCCACAGAGGTATTTCAGGTGGAGCTCGGGGAGCCGGCCCGCTACATTGCATACCCTTCCGGACGGTACGATGAGGACGTCATCGCAGTGTACAAGTCGGCGAATTACTGGGCCGGCCTAACAACCATTCAGGGAGCGACGCACCGAAGCGATCGGCTTTTCGAGCTACGACGCATCCGTGTAGAACATGACATGACGCCGGAGCAATTGGCCGCTCTGTTAGCCTTGGATTGGTGACATGGCCGCTTCAGCAGCCGGTGCAGTGGTGCGCACAACCTTTGCCTTTGACGCGTGGACAACGGCCGCCGTCCGCGATGAGATTCTGCGCGTCTGTCAGGGAGGGCGCGTTCAGGAGGTAATTCAACCTGACGAACACACTGTCGCGTGTGAAGTGTACGCCCAACGTCGACGCCACTACCTTGTGCTGTCGGCTCATCCTCAATGGGCGCGGGTACACTTCGTGCCTCACAAGCCCCGTCGCGGTTTGAGCGTGCCGTCCCCCCTTTTGCTTTTGCTCCGGAAGTGGGTCCGAGGCGCGCGTTTGGACACGGTCGATCAAGCGCCTTTTGAACGTGTCCTGACGTTGACCTTCGATCACCCTGAAGAGGGCGTCTCATACCTCGTGGCCGAGATCATGGGGCGTCACAGCAATCTTCTCCTGCTGGGACCAGACCGACACATCCTGCACGCAGTAAAGGTGGTGGGACCGGACCGGAATCCCATCCGGACAACACGACCCGGAGATCCTTACCGGCCACCGCCACCGCAAGATAAAATGCCCCCCCTGGAAGTGACGGTGAAGCACTTGCGGACCTGGCTGGCCGAAACGGTAGCTCACCACCCGGTGTGGCGGGTGCTGGTTGCCCATGTAGCCGGCATCAGTCCGTTGATGGCCCGCGAAATCACCTATCGCGCGCTGGGCGATCCCCTCACGGTAGCAGGGGATGTGGACTCGCGAGGCGCGCGGCAGTTGCACGAGGTGCTGGGTCTATTCCTGCACATGTTGGGCAGTGGGGCGTGGGAGCCCACCGTTGTGCGGGAGGGGAAAGACGTCCTGGCCTTTGCTCCGTACCCGCTCACCCATTTGGGCACTCCGGAGCGGGTTAGCAGCATCAGCGAAGCGGTAACACTGTGGTTGGAGAGTCAAGGTCAAACGGACCCGTACGCGGGGCAGCGTCAGAGGGTCAGGCAGTTGCTCTCCGAAGCGCGCGCCCGTGTGCAAGCCCAGGTGGACGGTCTGGAACGAGAGCTGGCCGAAGCGCACACCGCGGAGACCTGGAAACGAATGGCCGATTGGCTTCTCACATATGCGCACCAAATCCCATCGGGCGCCACAGAGGTCACTCTGGACACGGACACAGGCCCCTTACAGGTACCCTTGGACCCGCAGCTGACACCGGTGGAAAACGCGCAACGGTACTATCGCCGCTACCAGAAAGCCCGCCGCGCGTTGACAGAATTGCCCTCCCGCCTGGAGGACGCACGGGCGACCCTGCGTTTTCTGGATCAGCTGGAAACGGACTTGAACCTAGCACAGAACGCGGCGGAAATTGGTGAAGTGGAGGACGCGTTAATCCGCCTGGGGCTGGTCCGACGGGATCGGAAACGGGTACCACCTCCCCCGGCCCGCCCCCTGACCTTCACCACTCCTGAAGGGTACACCGTATTGGTAGGGCGCAGCGCGCGACTCAACGATGAGATCACCTTCCGACGGGCTGCGCCTGAAGATCTGTGGTTCCATGCCCGCAATGTGCCAGGCGCGCATGTGGTACTGCGTTCCGGGGGACATCCGGTTTCTGAGGAGACCAAACGACGGGTGGCAGCATTGGCCGCGTATTATTCTGCCGCTCGCGACGATGCTGCAGTGGATGTTCAGGTCGCCCGGGTGCGGGATGTACGACGACACCCTTCAGGCAAGCCCGGCCAGGTACTCCTCCGCCGCGAAGAAGTCTTGCGGGTCCCCCCTCAACCATGGGAAGAATCCCCAGAGACCGAATGACTTAAGCCGGTACCGGCGCTTCCTTCGGCGAGGGCGCATCCAGGTCCTTGAACATGGACTCGAACTCGGGGCCTTCGATGGTCTCCTCCTGGATCAGCCGCTGGGCGATCTCGTCCAGCTTGTGGCGGTATCGAGTAATAATGCTCTTCGCCTTAGCATAAGCCTCGTTTACAATGCGTTGCACCTCGCGGTCAATAGCCTCCGCGGTCTCTTCACTGTAATTACGCTGCTCCGCGATCTCCCGGCCCAAGAAGATCAGCTCATCCCGCTTACCAAAGACCATCGGACCCAGTGCGTCACTCATCCCGTATCGGGTCACCATGGCCCGTGCCATACGGGTGGCCTGTTCTAAGTCGCTAACCGCGCCGTCGGTCACATCACCGAAGACCACCTCTTCGGCTACCCGACCGCCCAAAGCTACCGTAATCTCGTCCATGAACTCGGACTTCTTCATAAACATGCGGTCATCTTCAGGAAAAGAAATCACGTACCCACTGGCCATGCCGCGCGGAATAATGGAGACCTTGTACACAGGACGGGCGTGTTCGCACATGCGGGCGACCAAAGCATGGCCGGCCTCATGGTAGGCAATGATCTTCTGCTCTTCAGGGCGGATGACCCGGCTACGGCGTTCGGGGCCGAGGGCGACACGTTCGATGGCTTCCAACATTTCTTCCATGGTGATGACCCGCTTGTTGCGACGGGCCGCAAGGATGGCCGCCTCGTTGACCAGGTTCTCCAAATCCGCCCCCACAAACCCCGGCGTCAACC
>WFWT01000009.1 GCA_015490995.1 Anaerolineae bacterium
CACACTCTTGGCCAGCACCGTCCCAGGCAGAGGCGCAGTCTGGACCGGTGTGGGGGAGGGCATGCTCGGCGGGACTGTAGGGGGAAGGTTAGGAGGTGGGGTCAGGGGGCGACACGCGTTCAATCCAAGCAGTACTACCACGACCCACCCGATGTAGCGGCCTTTGATGTCCACCCTGTTCCTCCCGGTGGGACTGCGTTGAACGCCGGGAATTGCATATTACTTTTATCTTCTCACCGACGTCAACTTTGTGAACCGGGCGATCGGTTCACCTTGCGTCCGGGGGTTGGACGGATGCTTGGCGTGTGTGAGAGACCAACAGACAACCGGCCCGAATCCACACCTGTGCCGTAGTCGCTACCAGCTGAACCTGCAGGGGCTGGCCAAATTGAAGGGTATGCCCTTGGTATGAAGGATCCAGGCCTCGCGTGGTAACCTCTGTGACCGTTGGAGAAAGGGGAACAAGCATCACCGTCTCGCCGAGGTGTCCTTGAATGTGTGCGGCTTCGCCATGGCGAAGGATGTACCCTCGCTCACAGCCATGTACAACGGTGAGCCGGGCTGCACCCCACTCTGGCCGAGCCAGCAAGGAAAGATAAGCAACCGTTTGGGCCAGCCCTTCCTCTCCGATGCCCAAGATCCAGATATCCCGCGCGCCGGTAGTGATCGCGTAGTTGAGACCCTGGCTCAGGGCCTCCCACGGGGCCATGGACACCCCGGACAGAAAGCGTACCCCCAAAGCACGCAAGCGTGCCCGTACCGCCGGTTCACACGCGGTGGGTGGACCGCACACCGCTTCAGGGGCAAGTTCGTTGGTCAACAGGTAAGGTATCACCTCCGGAACCCCGATCACGCGACGCACTTGCAACTGAGGCCAATCTTGGGACAGCCAACGGGGTAGAGCGGGGCCGAACAACGCGGCCTGGTAAGGCACCGGAGGCCCTTGTCCTTCCCCTCCGGACATTGTCTTCCCCTCGTTGTTTAACGGGTAACCGGTTGGGTCTCTGCTCGCGCGATGAGCTGCTGTGCGGCCGTGTACGGGTCCACCGAGCGGGACGTTACCTGTTGGATAACCTCGTCCAGGCTGGAAGGGGGCAAACGCTCCATCAATCGGGATAGGAGGGCATCTTGCAAGATACGATAAAGTTCCCGCCGGATGCGGATTTCCTCCCGACGTTGGCCCTCGTGGGTGGTGCGCAGGTGTTCCCGGTGCTGTTCCACGGCGTCCACCACGGCGTCCACCCCTTCCCCGCGCGTGGCCACCGTCTTGAGAATGGGGGGCGTCCACGCCCTGTCGGGCGCAGGCGCTTCCTCGTGGACGGTCATGGTGCGACCGTGGTGTTGGACACGACGAGGGCCCAGGCCCAACATCGTCTGAAGGGCCAGGAAGGTGCGGTCCGCGCCCTCCCGATCTGCCTTGTTCACGACGAAAATGTCGGCGATTTCCAGGACACCCGCTTTGATGGCCTGGACGTCATCGCCCAGGCCGGGGGCTTCCACCACAATAACGGTGTGGGCCGAGGCCGCGATGTCTACCTCGGCCTGGCCTACTCCCACTGTCTCGATGAGAATGCGCTCATATCCCATAGCATCCAGGATCAAGACCACATCGTCGGTTGCATGGGCCAGTCCCCCCAGGCTGCCGCGCGTGGCCATGCTGCGGATAAACACCCCGGGATCACCCACCAGGTCGCGCATGCGCACCCTATCGCCCAGCAGTGCCCCTCCGGAGAAGGGACTGGTGGGATCAATGGCGATAATGCCCACCCGGTGCCCGCGTTGCCGGTACACGCGGGCCATAGCGTTGACCAAGGTGGACTTGCCGGTGCCGGGCGCGCCGGTGATCCCTACAATGTGTGCCCGGCCGGTATGAGGGAACAGACGTTCCACCACTTGTCGGGCCTGTGTCCCATCGTTTTCCACCACAGAAATCAACCGGGCCAAGGCGCGCATGTCCCCCTCTCGGGCCAGGGAGATAAGTGTATCCACGGCATCGGGTAAGTGCATGGGATGCTCCTTATGTCCTTTCCCTTTTCAGGATTGCGCCGCGGCCATCGCGGGCATGGTTTCCAATCCCAGTTCCCGGCAGATAAAATCGATGATGTCTTGGGTCAACGTCCCCGGACCAAACACCCCTTTTACCCCTAACGCCTTCAACTTGGGGACATCCTCATCCGGAATAATGCCCCCTACCAGGACCAGCACATCGTCCATGCCCCGCTCTTTCAGCAGGCGCATGATCTTGGGCACCAGTGCCATGTGGGCGCCGGAAAGAATGGAAAGGCCGATGACGTCCACATCCTCCTGGGCTGCTGCTTCCACAATCGCTTCAGGCGTCTGGCGAATACCGGTGTAAATAACTTCAAACCCGGCATCACGTAACGCCCGCGCGACCACCTTTGCCCCGCGGTCATGGCCGTCCAATCCCGGCTTAGCTACCAGCACCCGAATCTTTCGGTTGGCCATGGTGGTTTCCCCCATTTTTGGTGACATTCTTTTAGCAGGGACTTTTACGCCGTCTCGTTCCCCCCAACCTGACCCGACGCGCGCGGTCACAGATATCGGATGGCCCAGGTACACCGGGTTAGAACCATGCCGGTTCTTCCCATTCCCCAAATTCCTCCCGTAAGACCCCCATGATCTCCCCCAGGGTAGCATAGGCGGCCACCGCATCCAGGATAGGATACATCAGGTTCGTGCCGTTACGCGCCGCGCGGCGCACTTCCCGCAATGCCTTTAACACCTCGCGGTTGTCACGGGTGCGACGCACTTCCCGCAAGCGGGCCACCTGTCGCTCGTACCCCTGGGGATCCATCTCCAACAGGGGAATTTCCATAGGCGTGTCTTCGACGTACTCATTAACCCCAACAATGATACGACGTTTGGCGTCCACCTCCATCTGATATTGGAAAGCGGCTTCCGCGATTTCTTGCTGGAAGAACCCCTTCTCGATGGCCGGAATGACACCGCCCAAGGCGTCAATTTTGCGGAAGTAATCATACGCCTGGGATTCCATAGTGTTGGTGAGCGACTCCACGTAGAAGGAACCACCCAATGGGTCAATGGTGTTGGTCACTCCGGTTTCGTGGGCGATGATCTGCTGGGTGCGCAGAGCGATGCGAACGGCCAACTCGGAAGGCAGGGCCAGCGCCTCGTCCATAGAGTTTGTGTGCAAGCTTTGAGCCCCACCCAGCACCGCGGCTAATGCCTGGATGGCCACCCGGACAACGTTGTTCTCAGGTTGTTGCGCCGTCAGAGTACATCCGGCCGTCTGCGCGTGGAAACGCAGGGTCCAGGAACGGGGATTTTTCGCGCCGTATTTTTCCCGCATTTCGCGCGCCCAGATACGCCGCGCCGCCCGGAATTTGGCGATCTCTTCGAAGAAGTCGTTGTGCACGTTAAAGAAGAACGACAATCTAGGCGCGAAGCTGTCGATGTCGAGCCCGCGTTCCAACGCGGCTTCCACATACGTGAACCCATCCGCCAGAGTGAACGCGAGCTCCTGGACGGCAGTGGAACCGGCCTCCCGAATGTGGTACCCCGAAATACTGATGGGATGCCATCGCGGCATCTCGTTGGCCGCGAATTCGATCGTATCGACCACCAGACGCATGGACGGCTCAGGAGGAAAGATGTACTCCTTCTGGGCAATGTACTCTTTGAGGATATCGTTTTGGATGGTCCCTCCCAACTGACGACGGGGGATGCCCCGTTTCTCCGCGGCGATAATGTACATGGCCCAGATAACCGCAGCGGGGGAGTTGATGGTCATGGAGGTTGTGATCTTGTCTAGGGGAATACCGTCCAGGAGAATTTCCATATCCCGCAAGGACGAGACGGCTACACCACACTTGCCAAACTCACCTTCCGCTTCCGGCGCGTCCGTGTCATAGCCGTACAAGGTGGGGAGGTCAAAGGCAATGGAAAGCCCCGTTTCCCCTTCGGCCAGCAGGTACTTGAAACGCCGGTTGGTCTCCTCCGCGGTGCCAAAGCCGGCAAACATGCGCATGGTCCACAGACGGCCTCGGTACATGGTCGGGTAAGGTCCCCGGGTAAAGGGGTACTCTCCGGGCATGCCCAGGTCACGCAGGTAGTCCATATCGGCCACGTCATCGGGGGTGTATAGTCGCCGGATGGGTTGACCGGAGACAGTGGTGAAGGTTTCGTACCGTTCCGGAAAGCGGGCCAGGGCCTGCTGGACGGTGGTTTCCTCCCAACGTTCCTTAGCCTCGCGGACGCGGGTGACCTCTTCCTTATCATACATGATTCTCACCTCCCTGTGTGTCCCAGGGGTGGGTGAACCCAATGCGGTGCGTGTGGCAGGCGCAGCTATTTTACCTTTATAGTCAGATTGGATCAAACGACCCTCCAGATATTGCCGCCGCGATTAGGGCCATATCTCCCAGCGGTAACGTTGACCATCGGTTACAATGTGCAGCCCCTGCTCAGGGGCCATGAAGAAACGGGTACGTGGAGCGGCGAGAATTTGGTGGGGGATGGCTGTCTTGCCCGGAGGCCAGGCCTGGCGGGTAACCACCAGGGGCGGTAAAGGGGGTGGGTTACCTGAGGGCAGGACACCCACAACCCACAGAGTGGCCGGGGGTAGAGCGACCGTCTCGCTCGTGTGGGGTGCGTATATTAGGCGAAATCGGCCTATTTGCACCTCTAACTGAAAGGGCGCGGTGCCCAGGACGCGCACCCGCATATCGCGTGCGTCCCACACACGGCCCACGGTCCAGGGAACGGGAACCTGTACGCGACCACGCCAGGCCTCCAAAGCGGGGAAGCGCTCTGTGTCCTCAGGGTACCAGCCGGTATGGGCAGGGTACACCGCGAGGACCGCAGCCTGAGCAGCTACCGCAGTTGCCCGCGCCTCGCTCAGCACGACCAAGTCCAGGGTACGCTGCCAGAAGGGTATGGTCTGTCCCAGCAGGGCCCGAGTGTAAACCGCGTCCATCCCCCCGTCGAGGAGCATCAACCGCCCGCGGGACGTCATCACCAGTAAGCCGTCACCGCGAGGAAAGAGCCACAGGTGGACCTGGCCACGGGGCCCTTGGCGGCTCAGCAGAAGGGCCAGCCCGTTCAGAACAACCAGGGTGATCAACACCCACCGTCGCCATCGCGGGGCCAGACCCTGCATTGCCCCCTCCCAAAGCCCAGGACCGCGAGGGAGGCTTCCAGCCCGTTACAGGTATCGCCACCACAGCCACAAGGATGAGATCATTAAGGAGATAAGCACGGTCATTAAACCGTAACGGAGAAACTGGCCAAAGGTCAGCCGGTGACCGCTGCGTTCGGCAATACTGGCCACGACCACGTTCGCCGATGCGCCCACCAGGGTCAGGTTGCCCCCCATGTCTGCCCCCAAGGCTAAGGCCCACCACAGGGGCTCTACCGGCATCACCTCCCCCATGCGTTCGATAATGGGTAACATGGTGGCAGTGTAAGGGATGTTATCCACTACACCGGAGGCCAGCGCCGAGAACCACAGGACGAACATAGTGGTAATGCTCTGATTCCCTCCGGTGAGGAGGAGCATTTGTTGGGCCACCCACTCAATAATACCCGCTTTGACGATACCCTCTACCGCGATGAAGAGGCCCACGAAGAACATTAGGGTGGACCACTCCACATGTTGGAGGGCATGATGAGGGTCACGACGGGTCCAGATCAACAACAGCGTGGCACCGGCCAAGGCAATGGTGGCCGGCGCCAGGTGCAACTGGCTATGAAAAAGAAAGCCTACAAGCACAAAGCCCAAAACCACCAGAGATTGGACGAGCAGTTCTGGCTGGGTGATGATCCCACGGGTTTCCAGCCGCATGACTACTTCACGGCGCTCCGGCGGCACGTGCATGACCTCTCGGAACTGTATCGCCATCACGCCCACATATGCCACCAGAATGACCAAGGAGGGCGGCCCCATGTTGACCAGAAAGCGGATGAAATCGATGTTGGCCCGGCTGGCAATAAGGATGTTGGGCGGATCGCCGATCAACGTGGCCGCGCCGCCGATGTTGGAGGCCATAACCTGTGTAATGAGAAAGGGGATAGGGCTGACACCCAGCGTGGAGGCGACGTACAACGTCACCGGTGCCGTGAGCACCACCACGGTAACGTTGTCCAGCAGGGCAGAGGCGACGGCCGTAATACACGCCAGGATCACCAGGATCAACAACGGGTGACCACGACCGAGGCGGACCGCCTGTACGGCCAACCACTGGAACACACCGGTCTCGCCCAGATAATGAGCGATGATCATCATCCCTGTCAACAGGAAGATCACGTTCAAATCAATGGCCCGAAAAGCCCCCTCCTGGGAAAGCACCCCGCTGAGAATCATCAGGAGCCCCCCCATCAACGCCGCGGTGGTGCGGTGTAGCCGTTCGCTGACGATGATCGCGTAGGTCACCAGGAAGATCAGGGATGCGATGACCGGAGTGCTCATGCTTCCTCCCCGTTAGGCTGTACCGGTTCGTGCGAGCGCAAGCAGAGGCCCATGAGTTCCAGGAGATTGATGTACCCAACGACACGATAATGCTCATCCACCACAGGGACGCCGGGCAATCGGTGCTTGTGTAACACGTGAAAGGCATATTGCACCGTGTCCTCGGCCCGTACCCATACCGGCTCGCGCATGATGTCCGACGCCCGCCGCATCCCGGTGCGCTGTGCGAATTCTTCTACCTCCGACAGTTCGGAGAGCTCTCCCAGGAACTCCTCGGGAAAAACCGAAAGGAGGAAGGCGTTGGCGAGGGTTACCGTGTCGATGAGTCCGACAAGCCGTTTTTCCTCGTTAACAACGCACGCAACAAAGACCTCAGGCTCCTGTAACATGGCCGAGACGATCTCTTCCACCGAGGCATGGACCGGCACGGTGACGGGGGTGAGCTCGAGGACCTGCATGAGTTCGGCCACGGTCTGAGTTCGTTCCACGTGAGACAATCGCCCGCGCTCACCCGGGGTTTCACCCACAGCAATGGATGCACTTTCCGCCGGCCATTTTTTGAGGCCCAGGGCACGGGAAACCGGCAGGACAAACAGGATCCCACTATGGGGGCGATCAAACCCCTCCACGATTTCATCGGCTTCGGCGATAGCCTGTTCCAGCAGCTTTTCATCGTCGATCAAACTCAACAGCGTACGTTGTTTGATCTCTCCCCGTTCCAGGAGTCGACTCAAGCCACTCAAGCCGACACGGGCCAACCACGTTTCGGCGCGATACCCCCCCACGCTGTGCAGCAATGTCACACCGGGCACGCCGATGCGCTTCCACGCGCTGAGCAGCGCGGGCAATCGTTCCAGGTCCTCTAAAATCACTACCAGCAAATAAGTCATGGTGGACCTCCTGTACCGAAATCCTACCTTCCGGAACCCTACACCGTTACGTCTTGAGCCAAGACGAGGTGAAGGGAATCCCCCGTTACAGCGCAGTGCCCATCACCAGCGGGGAGGACCGGGGCAAGGCGTTGGAAACAACGGACAACACATCTCCGAGCCCATGTGATCCGTACCCGGCGGTATCCAGGAAGGTGAACGCCTCTAACAAAACGCATATGCTCTTCCTATGGTCCCGCGTATTATACTGTGAGCAGGGCATTTTTTCTGAATATGACAGTAAACCCCGAGCGTGATAGCGGGCCGTTCCTAGTGGTCGATGAACGGTTAACCTGCCAGCCCGCGGAGAAGTGTCAGGAGGGAGGAGGTGAAACCATGACGCGGCTGTTGGAAGCACCCACCTATCCGGTAGCCGAAAAGGTGGCGTTGGACCCGCGGCGCACGGCGGTAGTGGTTGTGGACATGCAGAACGACTTTGTGAAACCGGAGGGAAAATTATACGTGCCCGCGGCACAGGAGGCCATTGAGCCTATCGCCCGTCTGCTGGCCAAAGCACGAGCTGCGGGGGCCCTGATTATCTACACCCAGGATCTGCACGGCGAAGATGATCCGGAATACCAAATCTGGGGTGAACACGTGAAAGCCGGTACGTGGGGGGCGGAGATCGTTGATGAGTTGGCCCCTCAACCGGGGGATGAGATTGTGCCCAAGCCCCGGTATGACGCCTTTTACGCCTCCAGAATGGAAGACGTACTCCGCACACGGCCTGAGATCGACACCCTCATTATCACGGGGACGGTCACCAACATTTGCGTGTTGCACACGGCGGGCAGCGCAGCCCTGCGGTGGTACAAGGTGATTGTACCCAAGGACGCAGTGGCCGCCCTCTCCGAGTTCGACCAGGAGGCCGCTCTGCACCAGATAGACTTCCTGTACAAGGGTACCATCACAACGGTAGACGCGATCACCTTTGTCCCGGAGAAGGTGGTAGAGTCCCCCACGACGTGAACGCTCCGTTGAACGCCGGCTCTGTCCCCTTGCACCGCGTTTGAGCTATTCCCTGACGTCGCGGAGGGGAACAGAGACGTCAAGATGATGTCATAGGGTCCTGCAAGGGGGGCATGTGTCCTCGCGCGTGTGAGGGCCTGCCCGCTCCGCCGGGTGGACGTTTCATCACCGCCACCGGAAGTACTGTGCCGATGTACCGGCCGATCGGCCCGGTGGTCGGCTGTGCGGTTCCCTTATTCGGCTACCGGGGACAGTTCGGTCAGCGGGTTGGGATTCATGTAATACCCTACTCCGGGTTGGGTGAGGATGTACCGTGGGCACTGCGGATCCGGTTCAATTTTCTGGCGCAAGCGACGAATGTAGGCCCAGAGGTACTCGGTCTCACTCCCATATTCCGGCCCCCACACCGCCTGCAAGAGCGCTCGATGGGTGAGCACCCGACCGGCGTTCAACGCCAGGGTGACCAGAAGCTCATACTCTGTGGGAGTCAAGTGAACATCCTGGCCTCGCATGGTCACCCGGCGTTCGCCAAAGTCAATGACCAGCTCGCCGATGTGAACGGGCGGTCGCGGGGTATATGTGGCGCGGGTCGTGCGTCGCAAGACAGCTTGCACACGCGCCAACATCTCCTCCACTCCGAAGGGCTTGGTCAGGTAATCATCCGCGCCCAAATTGAGCGCTCGCACAATGTCCTTTTCTTGCCCCCGCGCGCTCAGCATGATGATGGGAACGTCGGACACGCGTCGCAGGGCCTGACACACCTCGAACCCGTCCGGTCCGGGCATCATGATGTCCAAGATAATGAGATCCACGGGAGTCTCTTGAAACAACTTTAATGCTTCCCGACCATCCTGCGCGGTGAGCACGTCATAGCCCCGCGCGCGCAGGTTGGCTGCTACGTACTTCAACGTCTGAGGTTCGTCATCCACGACTAAAACCCGTGTTTTCTTCATGGTATGCGCCTCCAGGCTCTATACACCTCGCCACAAGTTGCTCGACCTACAGCCCCTTAACGAACCGACTCCTCAAACGGAACACCTTTACCTCCCGCCATGACCTTTATGATGGCGACGTGTCAGGGGGTGGTGTGTTAGCGTGCTGTGCTCCCAGGACACCCGTGTCGGGAGCGCAGGATCCATCAGCGGGGGTAGGCCCTAAGGGAGGGTGGACCAAGGGCAGGGTGAAGTGGAAACAGGCTCCTCGCGGCGATGCGCTCTCCACCCAGATGGTACCGTTATGGGCTTCTACAATGCGCTTGCAAATAGCCAGCCCTAGGCCCGTCCCCGGCGTATGACGACGATCTCGATGTCCCCGATAGAAATGTTCAAAGATGCGCTCCCTGTCCTCGGGCGGGATACCCGGTCCTTGGTCCGCCACCCAGACGTGGAGTCGGCCGGCCTCATGGCGTATGCCCAAGGTGATGGGCGTATCCGGCGGGGAATATCGAGCCGCGTTTTCCAGCAAGTTGCGCAACACAATTTCGATCTCTCGGCCGTCCACAAAGATGGGAGGCAGGTTCTCAGGCACGTCCAGGTGAACGTCGCGGCGGTACACTCGACGGTGGTGCTGCAGCGCGGCCTCCACAATGTCGTGAACGGACCACCAGGTTTTCTCCATCGGCATCACGTTGGATCGCAACCGCGAGAAGTGGAGGATTTTGTCCACCAGGTCGGCCAGGCGATCGGCTTCATGGTTGATACTTTCCAGGAAATCCCGCTGGGTCTCAGCATCCCACCGGACATCTGGCTGAAGCAGGGTGGAAGCGAACCCTTTGATGTGATGAAGGGGCGTGCGCAGTTCGTGGGATACCAGAGAGAGGAACTCATCTTTAAGCTGTTCCACCTCTTTGTGTTCGCTCAGGTCATGCACGATGTGAACCACACCGTTAATGTTGCCATCCTTGTCCTGCACGTAACCGTACGTGATCTCCACCCACGCTTCTTTTCCACCCGCTGTGGGCATACACCCTGCCACGCGGCCATCGGGACGATCGGAACGCAGGAAGGGACAGGTCACATCGCAAATGGAACGGCCATCGTGCAGGCGTACGCCGAAGAGATACCGACATGTCTGGCCTATGAGCTCCTCACGAGAGCGGCCGGTCATGCGTTCCAAGGCTTCGTTGACCATCACAATGCGTCGATGGGCATCGCTAACCCAAATGGGATTTCGAGAGGCCTCAATCGCTGCGGCCACTTTAGCCTGTGCGTCCTGAAGCTGTGTGTACATCCGGTGCAGACGGTCAGCCATGCGATTGAACTCTGTAGCCACGGTCTCAAACGCGTCTCCGGTGCGAAGCTCCAGGCGATAGTTCAAGTCACCCCGGCTGAGGGCCATAACACCTTGCTGGATCACGTGCAGGGGCCGTAGTACGGTCAGACGAAGGCCGTAGAACGTAAGTACCCCCAAGGTTAACAGGCCACTGGCAATAACGGCCAGCAGAACATTGCGACGCCACTGGAGCGCACGGTCGTATTGCGCCAGCGAAATTTCGGTAGCAATGGCGCCGTTAATTTCCCCCACTCGGGCCTGGTGGCATTGCTGACACTCCGGTTGCACGTAGAGCGGAGTCACATAGCGGATGACCCGGTAATCCCCTTCCCAACGAATTTCCCGCACCACCTCGCCCTGCAACGCGCGACGTTCCACTCCATCACGGGGAAGTTCGTCGGGCAGAGCACCAAACTGACGGATTACCGGCGGCCCTTTAATGACCCGTAGTTCCCGAAAGGCCCCCACTTGTTGTAACCGGGCGATGACCTCTAGGTTGCCCTCACGTCCCCCGCCCTCGCGCATCGATGCGTACAGGGCCTCAAAGGCGAGACGGTTCAACGTGTCCGCGCGGTTGAGCCCTTCCACCTCGATCTGACGGCTGCCGGAAATGTAGACGAAGATAACCATGGTGGTGGTGATAATCAGGAAGAGCCCCCCAATAAGCAGCAGGGTGCGCAGGTACAGGCGTTGCATACCGGTTTCCCCCCGTTGCTATGCCACACCGCCCTCCCGGTCACACGACGACGGCCCTTAAGGAGGGCGCTCTGTATACCGTACCATAATGCGATGTGCTTATCCTTGATCCGGCTCAAATTGCTCCTGCCGTGCGCGGTGAGGGGCAACGATAGCTTGCCGCCGGAGATACAGGGATGACGTCGCAGGCTGCACACCTCACCGTGACGGGCCTGACGACGAGGGCTCGCTTGGGATGACGTACAATGATGAAAGACCATCTCATCCGTTATACACATGTTTGACCGGGCGGGGGGTTCAGGTATACTAAATCCAGCTCATGCGCCTGCATGTACTCTGTGCGAGCTCTCCCCGGGCCTCAAGGAGAGACCATTTAAACTCGTGACACGAGGAGACCTGACATGGGATGGTTAGACACCTTCAAGCGGCTGTTGGGGGAATCTGGAACCGAACGTGACACAGAACCTCCTCGGCCGGAAGATTTTGAAGCGCCTGAGCCCCGTCACATTGATGCCGCTGAGTTTGAAGCGTTGAAACAAAACGGTGTGCTGGTGGTGGACTTCTGGGCTGAGTGGTGTCAGCCGTGTCACTTACTGGCACCTGCCATCGATCGCCTGGCCGGAGAATATGGCGACGTTGCAGTGATTGCCAAGTTGAACGTCGACGAACAGCCCCAGGTGGCCAGTGCGCTGGGCATCATGGGCATCCCCACCGTGATTGTGTTTAAGGACGGCCAAGAGATACAACGCTTTGTAGGCGTTCAACCTTACGAGCGACTGGCAGAGGCGGTGGAGAAAGCCCTCGCGCAGTAAGCGCCTGTGCCCAAGCATGGTTCGGATCCCTGAAGGTACAGGGAAGCGACTCTTCCGCACGCAGGGGAAGGAGACAACTTCATGCGACGCTCCTGGACCGGTATATACTGGAGCATCGGGTTGATTATCCTCGGAGTGGTGTTTCTGCTCTTTAGCATGGGGGCACTGGCCCCTTACACGCAGATGGTGGTCCTGGGCACCGTGACCGTATTGGCCCTGGGAGGGGTGGCCTTTCTGGGAGGTGCCCTGCTGCGCCATGGTTCATGGTGGCTGGTCCTGCCGGGCTTCTTCCTTTTGGGCATTGCAGCCCTGGTGTATCTGAGTGTACTGGCCCAAGCCAACGGCACCCTGCAAGCGGCCGTGCTTTTTCTGACCCTAGGTTTAGGATACTTGGCCCTGTTTGTCACCGACCGTGAAGCGCGGTGGTGGGCCTGGTGGGTTGGAGGTACCTTCCTGGTGCTCGCACTCCTGTTATGGGTAGGCCTTTCGTTCCGCAGTCCACTTATCGGCGTGGCCTTGCTGAGCGGTCTGGGTGTGGTTGTCGGGTTAGGGGGAGTTCTCATGCCCCGTACAATGCCTCGCTGGTGGGCGTTAATGCTCGCGGTTCTCTCACTGGTAGCGGCCGGTTTCATCCTCACCGCTGTGGCCAGGGAGCAAAGCATATGGGTTCGCATCTGGCCCGTGGGGATCATCGCGCTAGGCCTGGGTGTGCTCATTTGGACTGTTGCCCGGTGGAGTGCGGGGGCCCCCGAACGACCCGTGATGGTCTCGCCGGCACCGGTGGCTGAAACGCCGATAGGCAGTGTGATACCGGTGTCCGGGGAGGATACCGGGGTACCGCCACCAATATCAGAATCCCACCCCGCACCCTCCACAACCTCACCGGCCGCGGAGGAGCAACCGGAGGAGCCAGACATCTCGGCCGGGGAATCTCCGATCTCCGACGTTTCATCCCCACCCCCACCCCCTCGGGAATCGAACTGAGCCTTGCCATGCGCGTGGCCATTCTAACGCGAGAATTTCCCCCCACGGTGGGGGGTATTGCGGAGTACATCGGTCAGGTAGCGCAACGCCTGGGCACCCGACACACTGTAGGGGTGTGGGCGCCCCCTCCCGTTGAGGGAAGCCCCCCTGCCAATGGCAGGACCTATGAGTGGCACCTGCTCCCACGCACGATGTGGGGGGTAGTACGTCAGGTGCGCCGATGGCAACCAGACCGGGTGATCGTGGGCCACGCGGATGTCCGGCTTCTCATCGCGGCGCGTCTGGCCGCGCCACGGGCGTATTTCGCCATCGCGTACGGAAACGACTTCCTGGGCGCGCAGCGGCTCTGGTATCGTCCCCTTGTAAATCACCTGCTGGCCCAGGCCCGACCGGTCATCACCGTCTCCCAAAGCAGCGCGCGTCGCCTGCAACGGCTGGGTATCCCTAATCCTGTGGTCATTTACCCCGGCACCGATCCCTGTCGCTTCACCCCTCCGGATACCCCCCCTTCACCTCCGTGGACCTTGTTAAGTGTGGGACGGTTAGTGCAACGCAAAGGGCTGGACGTGGCCATTCGAGCCATGGCGCGCCTGCGGGAACACCACCCACATGTACAGTACCTGATTGTAGGGCGAGGACCGGAACGGCTACACCTTCAACGTCTGGCACGTGATCTCGCCCTGGAGGACCATGTGCACTTCTTAGGAGCAGTCGCACCGAAAGATTTACCGGCCGTGTATCGCCGGGCACACGTCTTTGTGCTCCCTTTGCGAGAAGAGGGGGTGGCCAACAGCGTCGAAAGCTTCGGGATGGTCTTCCTGGAAGCGGCTGCCACTGCCGTCCCCGCGGTAGCCGGTGACAGCGGCGGCGCTGCCGAAGCGGTACGTCACGGGGAAACCGGGTTGGTCGTCGCCCCAGGGGATGAGGAAGCGGTTTACACCGCGGTACACCGCCTGCTGGACGACGCCCCCTGGCGGGAAGATCTAGGCCGTAACGGTCGTCGGTGGGTTGAGGAGGAAATGAACTGGGACCGGGTAGTGCGCGATATCGAAATATGGCTGCAGGCACAGTGAAGGATACCGTCGACACGGTGGTAAGACGTGACGTCACGTTGGTGCGGTTCAACAGAACGGGCCCTGACCAGGGTGGAGGATGGCGATTCTCTTTGGTGGCGGTGGAAATATAGGAGGCAAAACCATGACAGGGACAAGCGCAGCATCATATTTAAGTGTCATTCGCGAAACGGCACACGATCTCAGCCGCACCTTGGACGAACAAGACGTGGTGCGCATCCTCCTGAGCCGGGTGGTCGAAATGTTGCACGGGCAAGGCGCGATTATGCGGATGTTGAACCCCGACGGCACCGAACTGGTCCTTATGGGTGCCGTGGGTCTAAGTGACACATACCTACGTAAAGGGGTCGTTCGCCTGGCAGAAAGCCGAATTGACCAACAGGTGCTTCGGGGCGAGACAGTGATCATTCCCGATGTGACCTGTCATCCGGGTTTCCAATATCCGGAAGCCGCTGCGGAGGAAGGGTTAAAGGGCATGTTGGCGGTGCCTATGACCGTGCGCACTCGGGTCGTCGGCGTGTTGCGAGTGTACGTGGAGCACACTGACGCGCTCAGCGAGGCGGACGTGCGACTTGTCGAGGCCATGGCCGACATGGGCGCGCTGGCTCTGGAAAAGGTACGTTTACACCAGAGCCTGTACGCTATCGCCGCCGCGCTCAACAGCTCCCCCAAGCTGGACGAAATGCTTCCCCAAGTGCTGGAAGCAACGGTCCGTGAGATGGGCCTCAAAGCCGCCTCCATTCGCCTGTTGGACGCCGAACAGGGCATCTTACGTCTGGTGGCCGCTTACGGGTTGAGCCAGCGCTACCTGAGCAAAGGGGAGGTACACGTGGATAAAAGCCCTGTGGACCAGAAAGCGCTGGCCGGAGAGCCGATGGTCTTATACGATGTCGAACAACAACCCGGCTTCGAGTATCCGGAAGAGGCAGTAGCTGAGGGCATCCGATCGGTGTTGGTGGTGCCCCTGCGATTGCACGACAAGGTGCTGGGTGTGATGCGGGTGTACTCCGCGCAACCCCGCCACTTCACCGAAGTGGGAATTCACTTCCTCACTGCCGTGGCCCATCTCGTAGCACTGGCCATTGAAAAGGCCGAACTGTACGCGGCCCTGGAGGCCAAATATGAGGACTTAAAGGTCGACCTCACAGAACTGTACCGGTTCCTTGCCCTGGGATAACCCCTCTCAAGATCGCCAGGAGGCCGGGAGCAGCATCTGTGCGTTATACTATTTACAAAAAGGGAGCTGCTGGACGTTAAGGAGATGGGCGTGGTCAGTTGCGCGCGGCGACAAAGTTAGGTTCAGCCATGAAAGGGATGCTGTACGACGAAGCCAAAATCTACGTGAAGGGCGGAGACGGCGGCAATGGTGCCGTCGCATTTCGGCGCGAGAAATTCGTCCCCCGCGGTGGGCCGGCCGGGGGCAATGGGGGAAAAGGCGGGGATGTGTACCTGGTGGTGGACCCTCACCTGAACACCCTCTTGCCCTTCCGTAAGCAGATCCACTTTAAAGCGGAGAACGGCCGGCACGGTCGCGGCAAAAACCAGCACGGCCGTGCCGGAGAGGACTTGTACGTGCCGGTGCCGCCGGGTACTCTGGTCTACGACGCGCACACCGGTGAACTACTGGCCGACTTGACCACGCCGGGCCAGAAGGTCCGGGTAGCCCGCGGGGGACGGGGCGGCCGAGGAAACGCGGCCTTTAAAAGCAGCGTACGACAGGCCCCACGCATCGCGGAGAAGGGAGAACCCGGGGAAGAACGGTGGCTACGTCTGGAACTCAAACTCCTGGCCGACGTTGGCATTGTCGGCGTTCCCAACGCCGGTAAATCGACCCTGCTCTCGCGAGTGAGTAACGCCCGGCCCAAGATCGCGGATTATCCCTTCACCACCCTACAGCCCAACCTCGGGCTGGTGGAAGTGGACGGTCGCGATTTCGTCATGGCAGATATTCCCGGCCTAATCGAGGGCGCGCATGCCGGCGCAGGGCTGGGACACGCTTTCCTCCGCCACGTGGAACGGTGTCGGGTGCTGATCCACCTCCTGAACGGCGATAGCCCCGACCCGGTGGGCGACTTTGACGCGATCAACCAGGAATTAGCCCTCTTCAACCCGGCCCTGGCCGACAAGGCCCAGCTGGTGGTGTACAACAAGATAGACCTGCCCCACGCCCGGGAACGATGGCCTGACGTGGCCGCCGCGTTACGCGCACGGGGTGTAAGAGACCCGATGGCGATCTCCGCTGTGACGGGTGAAGGAGTACATGACATGCTGCGTCGGGTGGTGAGCATGCTGGACAGCACCCCTGTCGAAACGGCCCAACACGCCACACCCACCCGTGTGTGGCGTCTGGAGGAAGATGAAGATCACTTCACCGTCGAACGGGACCCGGCCACCGACGCGTGGATAGTGCGGGGCAAGAAGGTGGAACGGCTGGCGCGCATGACCAATTGGGATTATTACGACGCCATCCTCCGCTTCCAGCGCATCCTCGACCGGATGGGCGTGACCGACGCCCTCATCAAGGCCGGTGTCCAGGAAGGGGATACGGTGCGCATCGGTGATGTAGAACTCGTCTGGTCCGATGCGGTGAGGGGGAATGTATGACCCTACGCCGGGTGGGCATCCTGGGAGGCACGTTCGACCCTCCCCACATGGGACACCTCATCCTGGCCGAGGAAGCGCGAGACCAGCTGGCCCTGGACCGGGTTATCTTCGTGCCGGCCGGTGACCCACCACACAAGCGAGACCGCCGTCTCTCCCCGGTAAGACACCGGGTAACCATGGTGTCTCTGGCCATTGCGGATAACCCAGCCTTTTACCTCAGCCGGGTGGACGTGGACCGCCCCGGCCCCCATTACACTGTGGACATGGTGCGTTTGCTGCGGGAACAATATCCTCCCCCCGTTGAACTGTATTTCTTGATGGGATTCGACTCGCTGGCGGATCTGCCCAACTGGCATCAAGCAGCCGAGCTGATCGCCATGTGCCAGTTGGTAGCGCTAACCCGCTTCAACGTGCGCATTGACTGGCATTACCTGGAGAAACAGTTGCCGGGTATCCGGCAACGCGTTCGTATCCTGGACATGCCGGAGTTGGAGCTGGCCTCTCACGTCATTCAGCAGCGTGTACGAGAAGGGCGCACGATTCGGTACCAGGTTCCTCCCGCAGTGGAGGCTTACATTTACAAACATAACTTGTACATGGACAATGTCACCCCGTCGGATCCTTAGATGAACGCCGGCGGGTCGTCGGCCTGCGGTAGGGGCCAAAAGGTATTATGACTCAGGGCAGGAGAAGGACAAGACCATGCCATACATCACGTTGAACGGGCAACGGATGTTCTACGCGGCCCATGAGCCTGTGCCGCGCCCACGTACTCCCCCCCTCGTGCTGGTGCACGGGGCAGGAGGTACTCACCTCCACTGGCCGCCCCAAATACGCCGCCTGGCCGGCCACACAGTGTACGCCTTGGATCTACCCGGCCACGGCCGATCCGCCGGCGAAGGGTGTAAGACCATCAGCGCGTATCGCGATGTGGTGCTTCGGTGGGCAGACGCAGTGGGCTTATCCCGGTTCGTCCTATCAGGACATTCCATGGGTGGGGCAATTGCTCAGGAACTGGCCCTGACGTTTCCCCATCGCCTGGCAGGTCTGATCCTGGTGGCCACGGCCGCGCGGCTACGGGTGCATCCTCGAATTCTGGACGGATTGCGCCACGCTCCCGAGGCAACGGCCCGACTGCTGGCCGAGTGGGCTTACGGCCAACACCCTTCGCCCAACCAGTTGCGACTGTATGTCCGCCGCCTGCTGGCCACACCCCCGGAAGTAATCCTGGGGGACTTCCTCGCCTGTGACGCGTGGGATCGAATGGCGGACGTACACCGCATTTCCGTGCCCACGTTAATTATTGCCGGCGAAGCCGATCGTCTCACCCCCCCGAAACACGTTCGGTACTTGGCCGAGCACATCCCCACCGCCCGCTGGATGCTCATCCCCCGAGCAGGCCACATGGTCATGTTGGAAGCGCCCGAGGTGGTCGCCCGAGCAATAGCCACGTTTCTCGAGGAACGGGCAGAAACGTGATGCCGATGTCCTTATAGCCGAGAACTTTGGTCTCTGCCGAGGAGATGTTTATACTAGAAAGCTGTCTTAACCGCTTGCCCGAAACAGTGGACCTCCTTCACCAGCAGACGCGATGTGCTACTCCGGAACGGCTTGTGATGGGTTGGCGCGTACATTCAGGGGCAACGAAAGGAGCATCCCGGTGTTATTTCCTGGTGCACCGGGCTCTCAATTGGGAGACACGGTGTGACACGGCGTCGGCAGAACGGCTATAGCACAACACAGCCCTACGCGGACCTGAGTGATAACGAGCTCATCGTACAGGCGCGGCGTGATCCTGAAGCCTTCGGCGAACTGTACGAGCGCTACGTGGATCGGATTTACGCGTACTTTTATTACCGAACGGGCAACCACGAGGACGCAGAGGAGCTGACCGCCCGTTTCTTTCACCGGGTTTTGGAACGCTTACACCTGTATGAGGATCGAGGTGTACCGGTGGCCGCCTGGCTATATCGCGTCGCGCACAATATGCTGGCCAACTGGCGCCGTGATCAGGCCCGACGCACCGAAGTGCCCTTGGAGGCAGTGCGCATCAACGGCGAAATGAACGTACAGCCCGAGGAAATCGTCGTTACCCGAGAGGCCCAGGAAGCGGTGATGGACCTCATTCGGGAACTGCCGGAGGATCGACAGACGCTCCTGTACATGAAGTTCGTGTTGGGGGCCACCAACGCGGAGATAGGCCAGGTGCTTGGCCGTACCGAGGGCGCAGTAAAATCCCTCTATCACCGGACATTGGTCACACTCCGCCGAAAAATGCGGCAACGAGGGTGGTGAGATGTGGCGTGTGGTAACCGATTCCACCATGGATTTGCCGGAAACGTTGACCCGTTCTCTGAACATTACGGTGGTACCTATCCACATCCACTTCGGGGAAGAGACGTACTTAGACCGACAGACGATCGACGAAGCGACCTTCTATCATCTTATCGAAACACGAGGGGAAATCCCCAAAACATCGCAACCATCGGTAGGTGAGTTCGTGGAAGTGTATCGTGACCTCGCCCGAGAGACAGATGCCATCCTCTCCTTGCACATTTCCTCCCGGTTGAGCGGCACCCACGCGTCCGCGCTGCAGGCAGCAGCCTTGGTGGCCGAGGACGTGCCCGTAACCGTCTTCGATAGCCAATCGGGGTCCGCCGGTTTAGGATTTATGGCCATGGAAGCCGCACGCATGGCCCAAGCAGGCGTGCCCCTGCCCGAAGCGGTGGAACATCTCTCCTGGATGCGCCAGGCTATGCGCATCTACCTGATGCTGGACAACCTCAAGTTTGCCCAGATGAGCGGTCGTGTGACCTTTGTACAACACATGATGGCCTCCATGTTACGGCTCAAGCCCATTGTCACCGTACGGGATGGCCTTTTGGAACCGGCGGACCGTGTCCGGACTCGCCAGCGGGCGATGGAGCGCCTGGTAGACTTGGTCGCTGCCGAGTACGGCCATGTTCCTGTCCACATCGCGGTGGTCCACGCGCGGGCCTCCGCGTGGGCTGAGGAGTTGTTGCGCCATGCCCAGGCACGGTTGAACGTTGCCTCTCACCTGATCACGCCCCTTTCCACCGCGGTAGCCGTACACCTGGGACCAGGCACGGTAGGCATCGTGGCATATCCGGCACAGAAGGGAGGAGACAAAACATGAGTGACCCCATGGAATGGACGGACCTGTTGGACATCCACGCCCGGGCCTTAGCCCAGGGCGACGATGCCATGCGGCAACAAGCGCGCTCCCGCGCAGCAGCCAGAAAGGACATCCTCGCCCTCATGGACCTGGCCGAACGGGTACACGCCGCGTACACAGCGGTGCGCCCTCACCCTGCCTTCCGTCGTCAACTGCGGGAAGCCTTACTCCATTCCCGCGGTCATCGGTGGGTATGGCGTTGGTGGGGACGTCCGGTGTGGCGACGCTACTGGGTGTGGGGTGCGGTCGCGTCCGTCCTATCGGTAGCGGGCGGTGTCGGGTACTTCTTCTTCATGCGCCGATCGCAAGCCGCCTGACCCCCGCTCGTGTTTCCACTGGCTTGAAATCCGGAGGATAGATACAATGTAGGGCTGGTGGGCGTCAGTACGTCACGTACGGGCGAAAAGAACCGAGCCGGGAGGGTGTGGTTCGGCACTTCCGGTGATGTCAGAAAAATACGTTTCTCCATCAATGGTGCCTCAGCACATCCTGGAGAGGGGGTGATGGTATAGCGCCTACCCCCTCGCAGCACGCGGTGGGCGTGGAGGAGGCAGATTGATGAACCGTTACAGTCGCATTACAGGCTGGGGCATGTACGTCCCAGAACGACGTTTAACCAACTTCGACCTCGAACAGATGGTGGACACCAGCGACAAATGGATAGTGGAGCGGACCGGTATCCGGGAACGGCGCATCGTCGGTCCGGGGGAGACCACCCGCACCATGGCCGTGGCTGCGGCCCGGCAGGCACTGGCAGTGGCGAACCTGTCCCCTCGCGACCTGGATCTTATTATTGTGGCGACCTCATCGCCTGACCACCTCTTGCCCACCGTGGCCACGCAGATTCAGGCCGATTTAGGTGCTGAAGGAGTGCCCGCGTTTGCCCTGGTCGCCGGGTGCACCGGCTTCGTCTACGGCCTGGTCACCGCCCATCAATTTATCGTCGCCGGAACGTACGAGCGGGTCCTGGTCATCGGCGCGGAGACGATTTCCAAGGCCGTGAACTGGGAAGACCGGACCACGTGTGTGCTCTTCGGTGATGGCGCTGGCGCGGTGGTGGTGGAGGCAACCCAGACGCCGGGGGGAATGCTGGCTTTTGAGTTAGGAGCAGATGGCACCCAGTGGGATGTGCTCATGATCCCGGCCGGTGGTGTGGCACACCCCCCCGACCACGAAATGATTGACAAAAAACTCTACACCATTCGCATGCACGGTCGAGCGGTGTTCCGTTTTGCCACTCAAGTCATGACCGAGGCAACACGGCATGTGATCACGCAGGCCGGCCTGACACCTGAAGATATCAGTCTTCTCATTCCTCATCAGGCCAATCTTCGCATCATCGAGTACGCGGCCAAGAAGTTAGGATTTCCCATGGACAAGGTGATGGTGAACATTGACCGATACGGGAACACATCGGCCGCCTCCATTCCCATAGCCCTGGTGGAAGCCCTGGAACAGGGACGGATTCGTCCTGGGGATAACATCGTAATGGTGGGGTTTGGTGCGGGCTTAACTTGGGGAGCACTGGTCTGGCACTGGCAGCCGGTCGTCCCAGAAACGGAAGCCATCCTGGTGGAAGATTGGCCTTTGCCCCAGGCCTTGCAAGCTGGCTTGCGGCAGGTGCGGTCCCGTGCCTGGAACGCCCGGGTAGCGCTCTCGGAGAAAGCCACCCTGGCCTTACTGCCTCTCTACACATGGACCCACAAATTACGCAAGAGCGTCTCCCGGCGTTTCCGTTGAGCCGGGTCCAAGGAACGCAGCGCTCACCAGCCTTGCGGAGGATGGGGTGCCGGTAACAGAGACGCCTACACCATGGTTTCGATATACCTGCTTGGCCACCGACGGCCCGGCTCGCCTAGGAGAGTTCACCACGCCCCATGGCACCATCCCGTTACCCACGTTTGCGCCTGTGGGCACTCAGGCCACGGTCAAAACCCTCACCCCGGATGAACTGCGCCAGCTGAACGTGGAGATCATTCTGGCCAACACGTACCACCTGTACCTGCGGCCCGGCGCAGAGCTCATCGCCGAGTTAGGTGGTTTACATCACTTCATGGGTTGGGATGGCCCGATCCTCACCGACTCCGGGGGATTTCAGGTGTTCAGCCTGGCGCATCGCCGCAAAGTGGACGCGGACGGGGTCACCTTTCGCTCACACATCGATGGTTCCTTGCACCGGTTCACCCCCGAGATGGTAGTGCGCACCCAGGAACTCCTAGGGGCGGATATCATTATGCCCCTGGACATTTGCCCACCCCCCGACGTCCGACCTGAGGTGGAGTCTGCTGTACGGCTTACAAACCAATGGGCAGAGCGGGCGCGGGCAGCCCATACCCGGACCGATCAGGCCCTGTTTGGCATTGTCCAAGGGGGCATTTTCCCCGACTTACGGCAAGCCGCGGCCGCATTCCTGGTGGAATTGGACTTCCCCGGCTATGCCATTGGTGGGTTAAGTGTGGGCGAGACCAAGGAACAGATGTACGCCACCCTAGAAGCCACGGTGCCCCTCTTACCCGCCGATCGCCCTCGCTATTTGATGGGGGTAGGCACCCCGGAGGACATCCTGGAAGCCGTGGCACGAGGAGTGGATCTGTTCGACTGTGTGCTCCCTACACGGGTGGCCCGTAACGGTGGCCTGCTCACCCACGAGGGACGCATCAACATTCGCAACGCCCGCTATGCCCGAGACCCACAACCCATCGAACCCGATTGCACGTGTTACACGTGTCGTCACTTCAGCCGGGCCTACTTACGTCACCTCTTTAAGGCGGGCGAAATTCTGGGCCTGCGGCTGGCGACCATTCATAACTTGCATTTCATGCAACAGCTGATGATGCGGATTCGGGAAAGCATTCGTGAGGGACGATTTCATGAGTTCAAGGCGGCTTTTCTGGCCCGCTACCGCATCAGCGATCAAGAGGCCCGACATCGCAACAAGGAGCGTTTCCTGACCCGATGGCGGACCCCTCATAAATAAGAGCACCCTGAACCAAACTACACACACATCACCCCACAAGGAGGCTGCAGGTTAATGAGCTGGTGGCAAGCATTGGTGTTAGGGGTATTACAAGGGGTTACAGAATTCCTCCCCATCAGCAGCTCGGGACACCTGGTCATCGTTCCGTGGCTGCTGGGGTGGACAAATGCCAGCTTGGTCTTTGACACGCTGGTACACTGGGGCACGCTGGGCGCAGTGGTGTTGTACTTCCGGCAAGAGGTGAGTTTTTACCTCAGAGCAGCCCTTCACAGCCTGCGCTCTCGTTCGTTGAACGTCCCGGGCGCACGGGTGGCATGGGCCATCGCGGTCGGCACCATACCCGGTGTGTTAGCAGGAATGCTCCTGGAAGCTCAGTTTGAGCAATTGTTTCAATCCCCTCGGGCTGTGGGTGGTTTCCTCTTGGTCACCGCGTTTCTCCTGACCATGAGCGAACGCATGGGACGGCGAGTCCGGCCGCTGGAGAGTGTTCAACTGCGCGATGGGTGGATCGTGGGCCTGGCACAGGCATTAGCCATTACCCCGGGCATCTCCCGCTCCGGGGCCACCATCGCGGCCGGACTGTTGCGCGGTCTGGAACGGGAGGCTGCAGCCCGTTACTCCTTCCTGTTGGGCATTCCCCTCATCTTCGGGGCAGGCTTGCTCCAGGTGGCCCAGCTTATGACGGGCGTTGAGCAGGCCGAGCCAGCTACCTTCCTCTTAACCGGGTTTGTGGCCGCGTTTGTCAGCGGCCTAGCTGCTATCCACGCCCTGTTGCGCTTTGTGCGCCGCTACCCACTATATGGGTTTGCCGTGTATTGCTTTCTCCTGGGAACAATGGTGCTGGTTGTTGGGTAGACATGTCGACACCAAGCGCACAGGAGCAAAACCGGCAGGCAGGTCAAGCGTGGACACCGGCCCAAAATGTAAGGATGTCGACCATGGGCAAGGGATGGTTCTGGATCACCGTACTGTGGGTGATGCTGACCGCGTGCGTGCCGACGCCGACCCCTATGCCGGTTACTACCCCCACGGTAATACGGGTGGTGGGCGCGAGCGACCTGGTTCCCCTGGCAGAAACGGTGCAGGATGCTCTGGCAAACACGGCCGAACCGGTTGAGGTGCTGTTCACACCTGCCAATTCAACGGTAGGATGGCGCCAACTGCGGCAAGGCAAAGCCGATGTTGCCCTCCTCTCCTGGCCACCGGAAGCCGTCCCTCAAGGCTTTACACTGTTCCCCGTGGGCCAGGATGGTATTGCCCTCATTGTGCATCCACGAGTGGGCGTGACCTCCCTGTCCGTAGAAACAGCTCGCCGGCTCTTTACCGGTCGGTACCTTTCCTGGGCCGACCTGGGAGGACAGGACGTACCGGTACGGTTGGTGAGCCGGGAGGAAGGCTCAGGCACACGTCAGGCTTTTGAAGCCCTGCTCATGGCGGACATGCCTATCGCTCTGACCACGCGAGTGGTCCCTTCCGGACAGGACATGGTGGCGTTCGTGGCACGTCGGGAAGGGGCGGTAGGATATGTGAGTATGGGGCTGGTTGACCGACGGGTACAGGTGCTGGCCCTGAACGGTGTCCTTCCCACACCATCAAACGTTCGAACAGGCACTTATCCCCTGGTGCGCACCATGTACGTGGCCACGGCACAACCGCCAACCCTAGCCGCGCAGGTGTGGCTGGCAGCGTGGCGCACACCGGCAGTACAAGCTCGCTTGGCACAGCTGTATCCCTCCCTGACGGTAGCGTCACAGGAGTGAAATAACTTCGGGCGTGGATGGGTTGAAAGTGCCCGACACTGGAGGAGGTCAAGCCATGGGTGGCGTTTCATCACGTCCCCTCTTCGCCCTTTCTACTATGTACTGGCAGCACAAAGGATGGTCCCTACAGGCATTTTGGGAGATTGCCCAGTCCCTAGGATGCGAGGGCATCGAAATCAGCCACATTGTCCGTGAGGAAGACGTACAAGACCTACGGCCGGATGAGGTGCCCATCGTGGCCGTGCACGCGCCCGCTCCCAAGCGCGATGGCCCTGCAGGGTGGGACGCCATGCGCCTTATCAGCACTCCGGACGAATCCGCCCGTCAGTGGGCGGTAGCCCAGGTGGAACACTCCATCCGCTGGGCCGCAAGGATGGGAGCACCGGTCGTGTGCGTACACCTGGGCGTGGTGGAGCACGTTGCCAGGGAGGTGTGGGTTCTGGAACAACGGTATTTGGCCGGACAACGTGGCCAGCCGGTGTACGAAGCCCACCGCTCGCGAGTAGAGGCCATCCGACGCCGGTGGGCTGCCCCGTACCTGGAAGCTGCCCGCCGAAGCCTGGACACGCTGGCTGCTTGTGCCGCGCGCGAGGGTGTGCGGTTAGGGCTGGAGTCCCGTCGTTACTTTCACGAGATCCCCACGCTGGCAGAACTGGAGTACTTGTTGGCCAACAGTGATCCCGCCGTGGTGGGTTTCTGGTACGATGTAGGGCACTGTCAGGTCCTGTCCAACCTGGGGATGATTCCCCATGACGCGTGGTGGCACCGTGTACCCGATCGTTTGGTGGGCGTACACGTCCACGATGTGATAGGCTTGCGCGATCACTTAGTGCCGGGCACGGGAGATGTGCCCTGGCACCAAGCAGCAACATTTATGGCCACCGCCACGGTAATCACCTTTGAAGTGGACTGGTACTTCACCGAAGAGGAGGTCCGCCGTGGCGTCACCTTCCTCCGAAAACACCTCCGAGAACACGGGCGTATCCACGGGAAGTAACACGTGGCCGCCAGGATGAGGATTTGCAACATCTGGCCAACAGGATGTACACTTTAATCGTTAAACCCGCCGTCCATGCCGGTGTGTCTATCCGGGAAGGGAACCATGGATTCCCAGCGTTTGCGTCACCTGGCCATCCTTACCACCGGAGTAGTGTCCTTCATGGCCGGTTTAGTAGGGGTAGGGGTGGTCGTTCACCGGTTGGTGAACGCGGTACTCCTGGCAGGAATTCTCTCCTTTGTGTTGACGGTCCTGGTGTTGGGAAGCGTCTACATGCTGGTGGTGTATTCCCCGCCTCGGGGACGGGTAGCTATTTACCGGCGAGGCGATCACCTGCAATGGGTGCCACCCCAGGAGGTAGTGTGGGTTATACCCTTCCTCTGGCGAATAGCGCGGGAAATTCCCCTGCACACGTGGGATGTGCCTGTGGGTGTGAACAGTGCCACCACGCGGGACGAGGTTCAGGTACGCTGTCTGGTATATGTGCGATGTCGGTTAGCGCCTCACGAGTTGAACGTGGCTCCGGGCACGTTCATGGGATTTAACGAAGAGAACTGGCAGCGACAGATCCAACAGATCGTGCACGATACGCTGCTGCGGTGTGTGCGCGACAAACGCTGGCGCGATGTGCGGGACCGGGAAGGGCTGGAAGCCCTAGAGCAGGAGATACTGGCTCAAGCACAGCCCGCCCTGGCCACTTTGGGCGTTATCGCCGAAACCCTGTACTGGCATTACTTCGAACCGTTGCCTGCTGTTTGGGACACGCTAGAACAGGTACAGGAGGCCACCGTAGAAGGTGAGGCCCTCTACCGGCGATTGCGGGAACTCAGTCGCCGGTTTCGCATCCGGCCCCACACGATGAATGAGCTGTTCCTCCTGGCGCTGACCGCGGCCCTTGGGCGGGAAGGAGAGGGCGGACCTACGATTCAGCTTTCCCTGCAGTTGCCACCTGATGAGGCGGAGCCGAAGCACTAGCACCTGCCAGACCCAGCACATCTGCCGCAGCCTGCATGGCTTCTAACACGAACCCCACGTGTTCCCACAGGTCCACGCCCAATTCGCGCACAGCTTCCTCGATTTCAGCCCGGTCGACACCTGCGGCGAAACGCTTATCCTTCCATTTCTTCTTGATGCTCTTTACCTTCACATTGCGGATATCCTTGTCCGGTCGCACAAGGGCCACGGCAATGATCAGACCGGTGAGTTCGTCCACTGCGTAGAGAGTTTTGGCCAGGAGGGTACGCCGGGGCACTCCCAGAAAGGTGGCATGGCCGGCCACCGCGTCGATGAGCTCTTCAGGCCAGCCCAGCTCCCGAAAGAGACGAAGGGCTGTGCGCGGGTGCCCGTGTTCAGGATCGTTCATGTCCGGATAGCGCTCGTAGTCCAGATCGTGGACCAAACCAGTGATGCCCCATAGGTCTTCGTCCTCGCCAAACCGGCGGGCATAAGCCCGCATGGCTGCTTCCACGGCCAGGGCGTGACGCCGCAGGTTCGGGGAATGGACCCACTCACACAGCAGCTGCCAGGCCTCTTCACGGGTAGGTCGAGTCATTGGTCTACCTCCAATCTCGCTATCCGGTACAGTGACCTCCGGCCATAATGATGTTTGTGGCGGGGGCGCCGGGAAGACCCGCAACGCCCCCGCACGTCCGAGATTAGCCTAGGCGGAAGAGGGGCCGCCCATACGGCATAAAGGGCCAGGGAATGGATGTCAACACGATCACTGCTGCCAGACCGAAGAAAACCAGCACGCGTCGGTGGCGGGCCAGGTCATCCTGTCCGCGGCGAACGAAGACATGACCTACGTGGATAAGGAACACGGCCAGGATCATCGGAATGCCGTGTTCCATGACCCAGTACGCGGTGGCTGGGTCCTCAAGGGCATCTCGTCCTTCCCGAAAGACCCGAGAGGCCTGCGGGCTCAAGAAGCCCATCAGCAGGATGCCTAGCAGCAGCTGGATATCGGCAAGGCCTAGCAACCAGGCCAGCAGTTTACGATCTTGTGTGGTCCAAGGGAGGCGGCGCCGCCAGGCCCACAATGCCCGTCCGAGAACGAGGAGCAACACACCGATGAACAACCAGCGTAGCCACGAATGAAGGATAAGGGTTGCCACATACATGGTTGTGTCACCTCCTGCATTATGACTGAATTATGGGGCAGTGGGGGTGGGCACGCTACACAACGACCTCTTCCAGCTCTTCTTCATCCCTCGGCGCGTCAGAGAGTAGGGTTTCTTCTGATGGGTGAGAGGTGTCTTTTCCGGAAGATTTGTCCAGCAACGCCAGGGCCAGGGCCTGATCTACATGATCCACCAGCACAATCTCCAGCCCCTTCCGAATGTGTCGCGGGATCTCCGCCAGGTCTTTTTCGTTTTTACGAGGGATGATCACCGTGGTGATGCCGGCGCGCTGGGCGGCGATCAGTTTTTCCTTGAGACCGCCCACCGGCAGCACACGGCCCCGAAGGGTAATTTCCCCGGTCATGGCCACGTCGGCCCGCACCGGACGTTCGCTGAGCGCGGAGACCAGGGCCACCAGCATGGTAACACCAGCACTGGGGCCATCCTTGGGAACGGCCCCTTCCGGCACGTGGATGTGGATGTCCACTTTTTCAAAATCCAGATCGCCGTAGCCAAAATCTTCCGCATGGGCACGCGCGTAGGAAAGGGCCGCTTGGGCCGATTCCTGCATCACCTCGCCCAGCTGGCCCGTAAGGATCAGATTGCCCTTCCCGTCCATCACCATAACCTCTACCAGCATGATGTCCCCACCAGCTTCCGTCCAGGCAATGCCCGTGGCCACACCGATTTGAGGCTCCTTTTCCACTTGCAGGTGGACATTTTGGGGAGGCCCCAGAAATCGCTCCAGCATGGACGGGGTAATACGTCTGGGAGGACGTTTGCCCTCTGCAACCCGTCGGGCAACCTTGCGGCAGATGTTGGCAATGGCGCGTTCCAAGTTGCGAACCCCTGCCTCATAGGTGTACTCGCGAATCAGGCGTAACAGAGTGGCCTGGGGGAAAGTTATCCCCTGGTCTTCCAGACCGTGGGATTCCAGCTGTCGCGGGATCAGAAAACGCCGCGCGATCTCCAGCTTCTCACTTTCCACGTAGCCTGGAAACTCTATTATCTCCATCCGATCGAGCAGGGCAGGGGGAATGCTGTACAGTGTGTTGGCGGTGGTGATGAACATCACCTTGCTAAGGTCATAAGGAATATCCAGGTAATGGTCTAGGAAGGTGTGATTTTGTTCCGGGTCCAGAACTTCCAGGAGCGCGGCAGCCGGGTCCCCGCGAAAATCCATCCCCATTTTGTCGATCTCGTCCAGCATGAACACGGGGTTGGAAGTGCCAGCTTGGCGCATGGTCTGGATAATACGGCCGGGCATCGCACCGATGTATGTGCGGCGGTGTCCACGAATTTCGGCTTCATCCCGCACGCCGCCCAGGGAGAGACGGACGAACTTGCGCCCCAGCGCGCGGGCGATGGACTTCCCCATACTGGTCTTACCTGTACCCGGAGGTCCCACAAAACAGAGAATGGGCTGACGCATTTTGTCCGGGGCGAGCTTGCGCACGGCAATATGTTCTAGGATGCGTTCTTTGGCCTTTTTCAAGCCATAGTGCTCCTCATCCAGGATGCGGGCCGCATGTTCAATATCCATGTTATCTTCGGTGTACGTGTTCCACGGGAGGTTAAGGATCCAATCCAGGTATGTGCGAATGATGGCCACTTCGGGTGCAGCAGCAGGCATAGCGGCCAGACGATTCAGTTCTCGTTCCGCCTTCTCCCGTGCGGCGTCCGGCAGGGGGGCTTGAGCGATGCGTTCCCGCAGTTCGTTGATGTCCCGTTGCAGGTCGTCCAGCTCCCCCAGTTCGGCCTGGATAGCCCGCATCTGTTCCCGCAGGAAGTACTCCCGCTGGGTTTTGTCCACCTCTCGCTGGACCTGGGCGTGGATCTCGTTCTCCAGCTCGAGCACATCCAGCTCCTTGCCCAGGAGCACTGCTATCTTATGAAGGCGTTCCACCGGGTCCAGAGTTTCCAGAAGGTCCTGGCGTTCCTCCAGGTCCAAGTCCAGAATGTGGGCAACGAAGTCCGCCAGCCAGCCCGGCTCGTCCACATTCATGGCCGCGATGTACGCGTCTTCAGGAAGGTTGGGGTTCAAATCCACCACTTTGTTGAACAGGGAAAGGACCACCCGCATGAGGGCTTCCACCGCGATGCCCTCGGGCTGGCCTTCGATGATGGGCACCCCACGAGCTGTGAAGTAGGGTTGGGTCTGCAGAAATTCCTGCACCCGCACCCGTTGAATGCCTTGTACCAGGATGCTCATGGTGCCGTCGGGCAGGCGCAGGGTACGGCCGATGGAAATTTCGGTACCGACGGTGAAAAGGTCCTCCGGTTCCGGTTCTTCGATCTCGGGATCCTTTTGGGCCACGATGAGGAGGGGAGCGTCAAGGCGTAATGCCTCCTCCACTGCGCGCAGGGAACGCTCACGGCCGATGTAAAGGGGCATTACCATGTTGGGGAAAACGACCGTGTCCCGGGAGGCCAGGACAATGTACGTCTCCTCGTCACCTTCGTGCGTTTCCGGGTTGCGGATGGCGTGTCGTTCGGCTTTAAAGCGCGCGATGGTCTCCGCCAGGTCCTCATCAAAGTCCAGTTGGTCCAGCCAATCGTTGTGAAAGTGCTTCATAAGGTGCCCTTGCACACCCCTCGGATGGTATCGACGCTGCTTATTTTACTTCTCCCTGTCTGAATTGCGCAAAGCCCCGGAAGAGGGGGCCGCCAGCAGTCGGCGGAGGATGGGGAAATCACTTTGATAAGCCCAGTCGCTCACGGGTAGACGGCCGTACCGGTGAGCCCACAATTCTCGCACCGCCGCAGCCAGAAAGATCGACCCACACACACAAATAACGTCCTCAGGATCCGCCCAGGCCAGAGCCTCCTGAAGCGCTTCCTCCACGCGCGCATGTACCCGCACCTCCGGGCCAACTCGGTCCGGCAGGTGGTACAAAATGTGGTCCGGTGAGGCCGCGCGAGGGTGTTCTGAACGGGTGACGAAGAGGGTTTCCACGTGTGGCCAGAGAATTTCCAGCAGTTCTGTAATGGGTTTGTCCTCGGAAACGCCAAAGAGGACATGCACCCGTCGGCCCACGAACCACCGGTTCAAGCTGTCCACCAGGAGACGCATGGATTGCAAGGTGTGGGCCGCGTCCAGTAAAAGGGCAGGCCGCTCCTGAAGCAGTTCCGTGCGAGCCGGCCAGTGCACCGTCGCCAACCCGGCCCGGATGTGCGACTCGTCGATAGGCCAACCGGCTTCAGCCAGAGTGTGCAGGGTCACAATGGCCAAAGCAGCGTTCAGCCCCTGATGCTTACCCCGCAGGGCGACAAACACCCGACGATACGCAGCTGTGGGCCCTTCCACATCCACCCAAATGCCCTCCGGAAACACATCCTCCACCCGATAGTGCCACTCACGACCCAGCACAATTAACCGCGCCCCGCGCGCTTCGGCAATGGTCTCCAGGACTTCCATCGCTTCCGGCGGTTGGGGGGCGACCACCACCGGAACGCCGGGTTTGATAATTCCACCTTTTTCCCGGGCAATGTGACGTAAGGTTGGGCCTAGAATGGCCGTGTGTTCCAGGTCCAAGGTGGTGATAACACCGATGATCGGTCGTACCACGTTGGTGGAATCCAACCGTCCGCCCAGACCTACCTCCACGACGGCAATGGGCACGCGCTGCTCCGCAAAGTATTGATATGCGAGCGCGGTCAACACGTCGAAGGTGTTCGGGCGTTCGGGCAGGGCCTCAATACGAGGGCGCATCCAGGTGACAAGGCGCGCCCAATCGTCGCGAGAGATCAACCGCCCATCCACCCGCACCCGTTCCCGGAAGGTGTGCAGGTGGGGCGAAGTGTACAATCCGGGGCGGAGCCCTGCCGCCCGCAGGACAGCCTCTACCGCGGCCGCGGTGGACCCTTTCCCCTTTGAACCCGCGATGTGCACCACAGGAAAACGGGTGTGGGGATAATCCAGCGCCGCCATGAGGTGTTGAATGCGATCCAGGTTCCAAGTGCGTTCCGCGTAAGGAATGTGACGCATAAAGGCCAAGTTGGTGAAACTCAGCACGTACCGCAACGCTTCCGGATAGTCCATGATGTGTGTCCCTGGTTGTTTCTGGAGTGGTGGGCTCAGCCCACAAAGGCCATTGTACTCCGCCCACAGGCGGAACGCGAAACATTACGCTCGCAAGGGAAGCGTTACGGTCACCCCCCACCAGGTGCCCGCGTGTGCCCCGGCGGGGGGCGCTTTGGACAAGTTGCCTCCCTTTGCCTACAATCCACCCGGATTACAATCGGATGGTGGCCCCCTGAGGATGGTGACCCGCCCCTCACCCGACCGGGAGGACCCGATATCACACCGCGGAGGAGAGACCATGCGTGTGCTGGGACAGTTTGCAGTACAACCCACCCTGCCGGAACGTATCGCCCGGTTGGAAACCCTGGCTTATAACCTCTGGTGGACGTGGCACCCCGAAGCGCAGGAGCTGTTCGCGAAGTTGGACCCAGCCCTTTGGGAGGCAACGCATCACAATCCGGTCAAGCTCTTACAAACCGTGCAGCAGGATCGGTTGGTCCAAGCAGCGCAGGACCCGGACTACTTGGCCCATTACGACGCGGTGTGCACCGCGTTCGACGCGTATATGTCGGCCAGTGACACGTGGTTTGCTCAAATGTTTCCTGAGTTCAAAGACCACGTGATCGCGTACTTCTCCGCGGAGTTCGGCCTGCACGAAGTGCTTCCCATCTATTCGGGAGGGTTAGGTGTACTGGCCGGGGATCATTGCAAGGAAGCCAGTGATTTGGGCATCCCGCTGGTAGGTGTGGGTTTTTTGTACCCTCAGGGATACTTTACACAGCGCATCGCTGCGGACGGCACCCAGGAGGCGGTATACGAGAAGATCAACTTCGCGGAGGTACCGGCTCGACCGGCCCGCACTCCGGACGGCCAGGAGCTCATGGTGTACGTAGACCTGCCCGGTCGGCGGGTGTATGCCAAAGTGTGGGAAATTCGAGTGGGACGGGTGTCGTTGTACCTGATGGATACCGATGTACCCGAAAACGCGGCAGAGGACCGCACACTGGCAGCCCGCTTATACATTGCCGAGCCCGAACAGCGCATCGCCCAGGAGATCATTCTGGGTATCGGAGGAGTGCGGGTACTACACGCGCTGGGATTGCGGCCTGCGATGTACCACCTGAACGAAGGGCATTCCGCGTTTCTGGGCCTGGAACGCATCCGATTGCTCATGCAGGACGAAGGGTTGACTTTCGAAGAGGCGATGGAGGTGGTACGGGCTACTTCCCTCTTTACTACTCATACACCGGTAGCAGCCGGCCACGACGCGTTCCCCTTCGAGATGGTGGAAAAATATTTCGGCCAGTACCGCCAGGAGCTAGGGCTGGACCGAGAAACCTTTCTGGCCCTGGGATGGTACGATTACCCCTGGGGGCCTCAGTTCAGTATGACGGTGCTGGCCATCCGACAGTCAGCGTACATCAACGGTGTAAGCCGGCTACACGGTCAGGTCTCGCGCCGCATGTGGAAGAACCTGTGGCCCGGGCTGCCAGAAGAGGAGGTACCCATCGGCCACGTTACCAATGGGGTACACCTGGCCTCATGGTTGGCACCGGAGCTGGCTGCGCTGCTCGACCGCCATCTGCCGTCGGACTGGCGGGAACGGGTGGATGACCCGGAGGTATGGGAAGGGGTACAGAACATACCGGATGAGACGCTGTGGGAGGTCCGGCTGCGCTTGAAACGGCGCATGGTGGACTTTGTGCGACGGCGTGTCCAGGAACAGCTGTGGCGACATGGAGCGTCTCCAGCCCGCATTCAGCGGGTGGCACACCTGTTTGACCCCGAAGCGTTGACGATCGGATTTGCCCGTCGCTTCGCCACCTATAAGCGGGCTACCCTCATCTTTCGCGACCTGGAACGAGTACGCCGACTGTTGCTGGACCCGGAGCGCCCGGTACAGATCATCTTCGCCGGCAAAGCACATCCGGCCGATGAACCCGGCAAGGCCCTCATCAAGTACATTCATCAACTGGCCCAGGAGAACGGCCTGGAAGGGCGTATCATCTTCCTGGAAAATTACGACATGGACATGGCCCGCTACCTGGTACAAGGGGTCGACGTGTGGCTGAACACGCCCCGTCGTCCGTTGGAGGCCAGTGGTACCAGCGGCCAAAAGGCTGCTATCAACGGTATCCCTCAGTGCAGTGTGCTGGATGGATGGTGGCCCGAAGCCTTTAACGGCCACAACGGATGGGTGATCGGTGATGAGCGCACGTACCCCAACGAGGAACTGCAGGATGAAGCGGATGCACAATCCCTCTACGCCCGATTGGAACAGGACATCGTGCCCTTATACTACGCCGCGGTCAAAGAGGGAGAAGCTCGGCCCTGGCTGACCATGGTCCGGGAGGCCATTCGTTCCATCGCGCCCCGATTTAACACCCGGCGCATGATGAAGGAGTACCTGCACATGTACTATTTACCGGCCATGCGCAATGCGCGGGCCTTCCAGGCCGATGGGTACCGTCGGGCCAAAGCGTTGGCCGCGTGGCGAACCCGGGTACACGCGGCCTGGCCGGAGGTACGCCTTCAGGCCACCGGGCCGGAATGGTGTCATCTGCGCGTTGGGGACACCCTCACCGTGCAGGCCCGGGTCCAACTCGGCTCGCTTTCCCCGGCTGATGTACAGGTGGAGCTGGTGTGGGGTATACCCGATCCGGAAACAGGCCTGCGCAAGGTGCGCACCCTGCCCCTGCAACAGATAGGCGAAGAAGGGGAGTGGGTCCTCTACCGGGGAACATTACAGGTTGATGAAGGAGGGGCGTTTGTGTACGGTGTGCGCGCGTTCCCCTACCATGCCGATCTGCCCGGCAAATTCGACGTAGGACAGGTGACGTGGGCGGAACGGACATGAGCGTTGTGGTCTCACATTTGGAGCTACGCCCTTTGTGGGAAGCTTACCGCCAAGGCCGGGAAGAGGCAGTGACCACCCCGGACCTCGGTCGCACTCGGGTATCAGTGCGCCTGACACCAAGGGGTATCGTGTACCCCAACAAGGTGTGCCTGTCCTGGGAGGCAGTTCAAGAGATCCTCCGTCACGAGGGAGTCTGTTACCGAGTTGACGGGAAGGGCATTCGCCGGTTGCAGGTGTTCTCTCCCGTCACCGGTCGAGTAGTGGCCCTTTATCCCACAGGATCCGCACCTACCGTGACCCTCTCGGGCGTGCCCATGCACCGCATCAAAGAGGTTGACCCGTGGCAGGATACAGAGGCCAAAATACGCTCGGTGCGCCCCCGGGGCAGGGTATTGGACACCTGCACCGGGCTCGGTTACACGGCCCTGGCCGCGGCCCGACGAGGGGCGTTTGTGCTGACAGTCGAGTTGGACCCCGCTGTGCTCGCGCTGGCCCGAGAGAACCCCTGGTCCGAGGAACTCTTCTCCTCCCCTCGGATTTGGGTAATCCAGGCGGACGTGGCCGTGCTCATCCAAGCGCTACCCCAGGGGACATTTGATGTGGTCGTCCACGACCCACCCATGTTTGCCTTAGCCGGGGAATTGTACAGTTTGACTTTTTACCGAGAAGTATATCGTGTCCTACGTCCGGGAGGGCGCCTTTTCCACTACGTGGGGAGCCCGGAGAAAAAGATGGCCCGCAACGTGACGCGAGGGGTGGTTGAACGGTTACGTGCAGCCGGATTCCGCGTGCAGAATGTTCCGCGCGCGTTTGGGGTATTGGCGCATAAACGTGCCTGAGGCGATAGCACGGTATATATTGCCCCCTCTCTTCTCGTTTCCTTCTCAAAGCCACCAGGCCTTGTCAAAGGGCCAATCCCAAATAGATTTGGCATAATTTGGGATATTTTGGGATAACTTGGGATATAGCCCTTCGGATAGCAATGCGGGAAAACTCACCCAAGGGAAGAAAGGAGGTCGGGGCCCGGTTTTTCCGGGCCCCGCGTCAGGCTCATTTACGCTGGAATTTGAAGTAGAATTCCGCGCCGGGTGCTTCCGCGCCCCGGTTAAAAGGCACGCGTGGGGAGACTTCCTGTCCACCTTGCACAACAACGATCTGGAACTCTCCCGACGGTGGGTTGAAGACTTCCAGCTTGGCATTGTAAGGGAAGTAAAAGCCGTAATCCGGACTGGGACGAGTATAACCGATTAAGGTCGTCGCCGGGCTTTCGGCAATAATGCTACCTCCATAATACAAGCGCACCTGCACACCTCCGACAGGTGTTTCGCCGTCAGGCGCGGCAACCAATACCCAGACCGTCATAATAGGGTTAGTGTTTAAAATAGGATGCGGCCCAAACACGCGTTCGAAAAGGAACGGTGGTGTGGGCGTGGGGGCCGGTGTAGGTGTTGGCCGCGGCGTCGGTGTAGGCGGTGGCGTAGGAATGTTTTGGGCTACAGGCACACCGCTGGTGTCGTTGAACGTCTCCACCACCCAAGAGGCGATCCAAGCCTCCTGGCCGTTAACACAGCAAACCTGCCACCATTGTCCTGCCGGGTCCTGGGCAATGATGGGCACCTGGGCGCCTTGAGCCAATTGGCCTACTAGCGGGTACACAACGCCCGGGCCACTACGCACGTTCACCCGCGGCCGAGCGACCTCCACATAAGGGGTGGGAGTGGGCGTTGGAGATGGAGTAACCGGGACCGTGGGCGTAGGCATGGGAGTAGGGGAAGGGGGCGCCGGCGCTGTGGCCTGAGGCGGTGGCACTGTTGCCGGCACCGGTGTGGCCATCGCCTGGAGCGGCGTGGCCGTAGGTGTGGCCGTAGGCGTGAACGTAGGAACAAGGGGACGGATAGGGGACGGCGTCGGCGTAGGCGTGGGCGGCGCCACCGCAGGGGCACAACCCACCACCAATACGCTCAGACCGAGCAACACCAAAAGCCACCGGATGTTCCCAAACCACCAGCGGACGGTCATTGTTCGTTATTGCCTCCTCTCCGTTCACAGGGTGTTTCAGGTGCTAATAACGTTACCACAGCCGTCATACCTCGTACGCCACCGGAGGGCACCGAACACCGGACTTCCGGTCTCTTCACAACCGGCGAGAGTATAGCACAAGTGAGTTTTCCCTCCCAACTGAACCCCTGGCCTGACAGGAAAATCAGGGACGTTCCCGGTGAGATTGGCATCCTACTCGACCACGAAGCGGTTGGTAGAAGACGTTCGCCCCCACCCGCAGAACGGTTTTGCCAGTCCGGATGTTTTTGTGTACCATGTTTCGCTGATCTCGTGCCTATTTGCCGATGCGAGGGCGTTCGGAAACTTCCGTATCGGTCCTTTGGCTCCCCCGGATTTCCGAACGCTCTTCGATGCGGAGTTGACCGCAGTCTGACGACGACGAGAACGTATTTCGTCGGGTCGTTACACGCAGGACTTCAAGGGAAGAACGGAGGATACCGATGCGAGTAATTCTGTTGGAGGACGTGGACAACCTCGGTCGCGCCGGCGATGTGGTGGAGGTAAAGGATGGATACGCCCGCAATTACCTGATCCCACGTGGGTTGGTACAACCTGCCACTCGCGGTGCACTGAAACGGATCGAACAAATTCGACAGGCAGTGGAGAAACGTCGCGCCCGCGAGCGGGGTCATGCGGAAAGCGTGGCCGCGCTGTTGAAGGAAACAGTTGTCGAATTTCGCGTGCGGGCGGGCACGCGCAACCGTTTGTACGGGTCCATTACCAGTGCAGACATCGCAGCCGCGATTCAGGAGAAGACAGGCGTTGAAATCGATCGCCGCAGCATTCTCCTGCAGCGCCCCTTACGCCAGTTGGGCGAGTATGTGGTGCCCGTGCGGTTGGCCGCCGGTGTTATGGGTGAGGTGACGGTGCGGGTGTTGAACGAACAGGGAGAATTGCCGGAAATTACGGACTGGGAAGAGGCGGAAGCAGCGCCCGCGCCCGCCGAGGGAGAAACCGGGGAGGCGACGGTAGAGGCGGAGACCACCGCCACCGATGAATCCACCACCTCCACCACCTGATGAAGCTACGAAAGGAACACTCAATGAATCGCACACACCGAGCGTACCTGCTGGGCATCGTCGTCGGGATGGTTATCCTTGTGCTGGCCGGATGTGGCGGTGACCGTAAACCGACACCGGTACCCACACTGGCCGAAGGGGAGAGGCCACCGGCACAGCCGGCCGTGCCAACCCAACCCGCGCCGCCCAAATATTTGCCTACACAGCCCCCTCCCGCCGGACCGGGCGAAGGAGCCGTAGTGCCCGAAACGCCCGTAGTGACGGTGGAGGAGGTGGAAGCCACCCCGACTGCAGGGGACGTCATGGTGGAAGTAGTGGTCAGCCAGGCTCCCGGCTACACGGGGCCTGGGGAAAACTACCCACTGGCCGGGTTGGCCTCTGCAGGAGACCAGCTGGTGGTAGAAGAACGCTCCCCCGACGGACGATGGTTGCACGTGTGTTGTTTCGCGGGTCGGCCGGGGTGGATCTCCCTGCAATATGTGCGCCCCCTCACCAGCCTGGACGACGTCCCGGTAGCTCAGGAGATCCCGCCCCTTTCCCCGCTGCCTACCCCCACAGCCGAACCTTAAATCCTGTGGAGGCACAACTGTGATGACATCACAAATCACGATCGGGGTGTTAGGTGTCGGCCGCATCGGTCGTATGCATGTGCGCCATCTACAACAGTTTGTGCCACAGGCACGTGTGCTGGCCGTGGCCGACATTGTGGAGGAGGCAGCCCGACAAGTGGCAGCCCAGTACAATGTGCCTCACGCTTACGGGGACCCCCGCTACGTGCTGGAGCGAAACGACATCGACGCTGTGTTCATCTGCACCAGTACCGACACACACGCCACCCTAATTGAACAGGCCGCGCAGACAGGAAAGCACATCTTCTGCGAAAAGCCCCTGGACCTGGACGTCGACCGCATTCGACGGGTGCTGACCGTGGTCCAGGACGCAGGGGTGAAGTTGCAAGTGGGCTTTCAACGTCGTTTTGACCCCAGCTTTCGTCGGGCGCGTGATTTGGTCGCCCAGGGCAATATCGGCACGCCGCACATCGTGCGCATCACCAGCCGCGATCCGGAACCACCCCCACTGGAGTACATCAAGGTGTCCGGCGGCATATTTCTGGACATGACCATCCACGACTTTGACATGAGTCGCTTCCTCCTCGACGACGAGCCCGAAGAGGTGTATGCCACCGGCTCCGTGCTGGTGGACCCGGCTATCGGACAAGCGGGTGACCTGGACACCGCACTCATCACCCTGCGGTTTCGTAAAGGAACCCTGGTGACCATCGACAACAGCCGCCGTGCCGTTTACGGTTACGATCAGCGGGTGGAGGTGTTTGGTTCCGAAGGGATGGTGGTGGTGGGCAACCGGATGCCCGACCAGGTGGTGCTCGCGGACGGGGAGGGGCTTCACACGGCCAAGCCGGTGTACTTCTTCATTGAGCGGTACACCGAAGCCTATATCGAGGAGGCGCGGGCCTTTGTGCAGGCGGTTGTAGAGGATACACCTCCACCGGTCACCGGCCGCGATGGGCTGATTCCCGTGATTATGGGGCACGCGGCGTGGCAATCCTATCGGCAACACGCACCCGTGCGCATCGCGCTGGAAGAAGGCATGCGCGAGGGGTGAAAGGACCATGGCGTACCGTTAAGCCAAAAGCGCCGGAAACCTGTACCCGACGGACGGTGAATTACTGCCGCGCGGATCGCAGGTATTTACAACACGCACAGGAGGCGGGCTCGCGATGCGGGTGGTCGCCCTGATCCTGGCCGGTGGCGCGGGAACGCGCTTGAGTGTCCTCACGGAACACCGGGCCAAGCCTGCAGTCCCCTTCGCCGGTCGGTATCGCATTATAGATTTTACCCTTTCCAACTGTGTGAACTCAGGCATTTACACGGTCGGCGTGCTTACCCAGTACCAGCCCCACTCCCTAATCCAACACATCGGCCTGGGACGACCGTGGGACCTGGACCGCTCGCGCGGGGGCGTGCGCATTCTGCACCCTTATGTGGGTCGTGAACGCCAGCTCTGGTATCGAGGCACCGCGGATGCCGTCTATCAAAACCTGGATTACATCGCGTCCCAGCGCGCGGACACCGTGCTGGTCCTCTCGGGAGATCACATTTACAAAATGGACTACCGCCCTCTCCTGCAATTTCACCGGGAAAAGGGAGCCGACCTCACGGTGGCGGTGATGAATGTGCCCCTGGAGGAAACCCACCGATTTGGCATTTTAAGCACCAACCGCCAGGGACGGGTGGTGGCCTTTCACGAAAAGCCCCAAACACGTGACAAAGGAACCCTGGCCAACATGGGCATTTACGTCTTCTCCGCACCTGTGCTCGCAGAGCGCCTGGCCCAACTGCGAGAACAACACGAAGATCTGGACTTCGGACAGCACGTGATTCCCGCCATGGTTGCCGGCGGTGATCGGGTATACGCGTATCCCTTTGAAGGCTACTGGGTGGACGTGGGCACCATCGCGGCGTATTGGGAGACCAGCATGGCCTTGCTGGATCCCAACGCGCCTCTACAACTTTACGATCGCCAGTGGATCATCCACACCCGCAGTTATGAACGTCCGGCGGCCAAATTGGGACCTCAAGCACGCGTACGCCGGAGCCTCATCTGTAACGGCTGTGTTGTGCGGGGCGAGGTCACGCGTTCGGTGCTTGGGCCGGGCGTTTACGTTTCCCCTGGCGCGGTAGTGCGTGAGTCGGTGATCATGAACGATACCTGGATCGGCCCCGGAGCGGTGCTGGATCGCGTGATCGTGGACAAGGGGGTGGTCATCGGCGCGGGAGCGATGGTGGGCTCGGGCAATGAGATGGACATCCCCAACACACAGGAGCCGGACAAGCTGAACACAGGCATCACAGTGGTGGGTCGCAACGCGCACATTCCCGCTAACGTGCGCGTGGGCCGCAACGTACTTGTGCGTCCCGATGCCGGGGACGAGGAGTTTGCCCCCTTTGGGGAAACCGTCCCCTCCGGAGAAACGGTCGGCGGTCGCAGTGCAGCCACCGCACCCTGATCTGTTCTTCAAAAACCTGGCGGGGATCGGTAACAAGGCTCGAATGCAAGGAAAGTGGCAAAGCACAATGGCGGAGGCGCATGGATGACAAGCACCCCGGCTCTGGCCCTGATCCTGGCTGGCGGCGCCAGCGAGGCTTTGAGTGTGCTCACGGCAGTGCGTACAGAAGCGGCCATCCCCTTTGGCGGGAAGTATCGCATCATTGACTTCGTCCTTTCAAACTGCGTGAATTCCGACATCTACAACGTGGCCGTGCTCACCCAATATCGGCCCCGTTCTCTGAACGAACACATCGGCACCGGTCGCCCCTGGGACCTGGACCGCACCACCGGTGGGGTGCGTCTCCTCCAACCGTACTTAAAGGACCCACACGAAAGCGTGCGCTGGCAGGAAGGAACGGCCGACGCGGTCCGTTTTCACATCGACTTCGTGGAAGAGCAGGATGCGGACCTGGTATTGATCCTGGCCGGCGACCACGTGTACAAGATGGACTACCGTCCTCTGCTGCACTACCACCGGGACGTGCGTGCGGATGTGACGGTTGCCGTCCACACCGTCGCGCGGCACGACGCGCACCGTTTTGGCGTGGTGATAACCGATCCTGAAGGGCGAATTACTTACTTCGAGGAGAAACCACGGCGTCCTCCTAGCACGTTGGCCAGCATGGGAATTTACGTGTTCAACCGCACGTTGCTGGTGGACTGGCTGACCGGACCCGGCCGGGAAGATATGGACTTCGGCCGCCACGTAATCCCACGGTTGCTGGAGCAGGGACGCCGGGTCTACGCATATCCCTTCTTCGGTTACTGGACCGATATCGGCACAGTGCAGGCGTACTGGGAGGCCAACATGGCCCTTCTCGCGGAAACGCCCGCACTCGATCTGGACGACCCGGAATGGGTCATCCATACCCGCAGCGAAGAACGGCCGCCGGTGCTCATGGGGCCAGACGCGATGGTGGCCTCCTCCCTGGTGTGCGACGGCGCGATTGTGGAAGGGCATGTCGAGCGCTCGGTGATCTCACCCGGCGTTCACGTGGCGTCTGGCGCAGTCGTGCGGGACGCGATAATCCTGACCGACGCGGTGATCGGACCAGGCGCGGTGGTAGATCACGCGATTGTGGACAAGACAGCCATCATCGGGGAAGGAGCACAGGTCGGCGTGGACGACGGAGCCAATCGGCCTAACGCGGAGATGCCGGAAGTGCTGAACACAGGCTTAACCCTGATCGGCAAAGGTGCCGCGGTGCCCCCAGGAACCCTCATCGGGCGTAACTGTGTAATATGGCCTTTTACACCCGCCCATCAGTTTCCCAAGGAACCTCTTCCCGCCGGCACGACGCTGGGAAAGCGCCCCCTTCCCTAGGGAACAGGGGCCATCGCCCGCACGACCACCTCAACAACTTGTTCAGGACTGCGCTCAAATTCCAGCACCACAAAAAACCGGTCACCCGGCCGAAGAAGGACCGGACTGTTGGTCAGAACAGGACATCCCGTGTACGGCGAGCAGGTGACCGTGGTCTCAGGAGGCACGGGCAGCCCCCCTTCCACCGGGACCCAGGTCCTATCAACTTGACGGAGAAGGGAGACTCGCGGGGCCAGGTCACTTCTTCCTCCGAGGAGACGGTCGATACGGTTACCCTGGTTCACCAGAGTAAGATAGATCACCACGTCCTGTCGGCCGTCCGGCCATTGCCACATCTCAGCCCACGCTTCCCGGATGATCACGCGAGGGTAGACAGGAACAGGCGTTGCACACCCACTCAACAACACCGCAGCGCCGAGGATAACTCCCCATATCTGCCGGGTCATGTCCCCTCCCAGGTCGTGACAGTGTACCTCACCGCTCGGTGTAGAAATCCAGTGGCTCACTGACCGTGGGCAACTGTTTGGGTAACTCCACATAAAACGTGCTGCCCGCACCAAGCCGACTTTTCACCCAGATGCGTCCGTGATGTCGCTCCACAATGTGTTTGCAAATAGTTAATCCCAAACCTGCACCTCGATAAGCCCGTCGCTCGCTAGTGTCCACCTGGTAAAACCGATCAAAGATGCGCTCGTGTTCCGATTCCGGAATACCGATGCCGGTATCCTGAACCCAGATACGGACGTGATCGACCCTCTCCTCACCACCGATCACGACGCGACCGCCCGGTGGGGTGAACTTAATGGCGTTCTCCACCAAGTTGGTGAGAACCTGTTCTAGGCGGATGTAATCCCCTTCGATGGGAGGAAACGTATCTGGAAGGCGATTTTCCAACGTCAGGCGTTTTTCCTCAGCAATAGGCGCGAGCTTCTGGACGACCCGACGGGCAATTTCTGCCAGGGAGATGGTCTCCACCTGCAGGTGAAGCTGCCCGGCCTCCAGCCGAGAGAAGACCAGCAAATCCTCGATCATCCGTTGCAATACCTGCGTTTGTTCCTTGACGGTGGCCAGAAAGTCCGCTTGGAGTTCCGTCACAGGACCGGCCTTGCCCATTCGGATGATTTCGACGAACCCTTTGATGGAGTGGAGGGGCGTCTTCAGCTCGTGGCTGACCACCGACAGGAAGTTGCTCTTCATCCGTTCTAATTCTTTCTGGGCCGTGATGTCCCGCAGCACCGTCACCACCCCCCGTGTCTCCCGGGCGGGGATGCGTACGGCCGAGGCCACACCCTGGTACATTCGGGGACGCTCATCGGGGAATACAACCTCGACCTCCCGGATATGAACGTCCTCGGGTGCAGCTAACGCGTCGCGAATCAGAGCGACCAGCTGTGCATTGTCCACCACTTCACTGAGAGCCCGCCCCGTCACCTTCGAAGGCAAACGGAGTGTACGTCGGGCTACGGGGTTGGCCAGAAGAACATGGAGGGACGCATCGGTGACGATAACCGCGTCGCCGATGCCTTGCAAGACTGCCTCCAGTTCCTGACGTTGTTCCACCACATTTTCGTACAGCCGTGCGTTTTCGATGGCCGTGGCAGCCAGAAAAGCAAAGCTTTCTGCAAATTGTTCCTGGCGTTCGTCGAAAGCAGTGTGGGCGGTGGCCAGCAGGAGCAACGCTATCAAACGCCCTCGGGTGACGAGGGGAATGGCCACCAGGGATAGGAAACGCCATTCCGGCGGTAGGGCCGTGTATACGGTTGTGGTCGTGTCCTCGGTATCAGGATGAATGATGAACGCAGTAGCGCGGGTGAAGTGGCGCACGACAGCAGGGGTGACGGGATGAGGGATACCCCAATGTCGCTCCGCCTCTTCCGCGTACAAAGGGCGCCATACCCTATGCACTTCATCGTGCAGGAGCAAGGCCACGCGCGAGGCAGCAAAGAACTCCTGCGCCCGACTGATAATGATGTCAATAGCTTCTTCCAGGTGCAAGGACGTGGATAGCTGGTGGGCGACTTCCTGCAAGGAACGCAGCTCCAGCACACGAGCGCCCAGGTCGCTGGCAGTCTGTTGCAAGACGCGTGTTTTCTCGGCGAGGTCGGCCCGCTCGCGTACCAGCGTAGCGCTCAGCGTGTGCAGATAACGGGCCAACCCCCAGTTGCCCAACACCCAGGCAAAGAGGAGCGCGTACGTTTGCTGGAACAAGGGATCCATGACCACGCCCCAGGTCTGGGTTTGCCAGCGAGCACCGGCCAGATACGCGGGCCCGCTAAGGAAAGCCGCTCCATACCATCGCGGGTAAGCGGCAGCCAACAAAGCCTGCTTAGTAACCCAGAAAGCCAGCAACCATGTTGCCGGTCCGGTAAGACTGTTCGCATGACGTATCACGTGAACAAGAAAAGCGAGGTCAACCCATTGGGCCAAGGCGGTCCATCGACGTGCGTGGGGAGCGGCCAAGCTCCACAGAGCCACCACACTGATAGCGCCAAACCCCAAGTAGACCCACCAGCCGGTGAGGCCGGCCCCCTGAAAGGGGGCACGCACATCGTCCTGCCACACCCACACGGCCACCAGGGTGAAGAACACGCGTAACGGTACGCCCACCGTGCGCTCAATTCGGAGCCACAGCGCCTCTCCCACCATCGTGTGCCCTCCTCTATCGCTCTGGCGGTGGGCCGGGCGTAGGTGTGGGGG
>WFWT01000010.1 GCA_015490995.1 Anaerolineae bacterium
CTGCCCGCCTTGCAAGGCTCATACGCCCGTAATCCCTTCCGTCTGTGGTTAGAACACACTCTCCGTCACCGACTAAACTGATACAGTCTCGTGAATGGCGTCCCATTTTTGACGTTTTCCCTCGGACATGGTATATTTCAAGCACCACGCACCCGGCCGGAGATCTATATGCCGTTGCACATTACACCGCTGCTGGACGCGATCGAGCAGCTGGCAGCGGACGCGCGAAGGCATGTCCGACAAGAACGTCTGGCACACGCGCGGGCCCTTCTGCAGGAATTGGACGCACAGGCCCTGGCCCGGCGGATAGCGCAAGCGCGCGAGCGTGTTCCGTGGCTGGTCGCGATTCCTGAGGAAGCGCCTCCTGGCGCCGTTTACCCTCCTCCTGCACTTCCTGCCAACTACACCGTCATTGCCACCGATGGCTCTCACATTGCCCCCGACCGTCACAGCCCCGTCCGTTACATTGTGCTGAACGTGGGCTGGGCTGTGTTGCGTTATGGCTCCCAACCGGGTGCGGACATGGGCAGCCGGGCGTGGTTCTGGCACCGGGAGGAGGACCTTCACCTGGAGGGGACCAACGGCCTCTTTTACCCGGTGGAGGGCGCCCGGTTGGCCGCGCTTATGGCCCTTCATGAGCTGGACCTCCTCGCAGCACAGGCCCGTCATGAGAGCGGTCCCCTGGTAGCCCTGCGCGATGGCTCCCTCATCCTGTGGCCCCTGCAGAATGAAGACCCCGCGGTCCAGGAACGACTTCTGCCCCGTATCCGGCGCGGCCTGCGCGCGTTCCATGACATGGGGATCCCCGTGGCCAGTTACATCTCTTACCCCGGCAGCCGGGATCTCATTAACAGCCTGCGGATGTGGGTGTGCGGTCACTGTCGTCGGGACAGCGAGTGCGGTCACTGCCCTAGCTGTCCTCAGGAGGCAGCCGAGTTCTGTCGCTGGTTGCGCAACCAGCGTGACCAATGGTTGCTGGCCGAATGCCTGCGCCCCGGGGAACGCAGTGCCCTGTTTCGCAGCACATCCGCCCTCCAGGAGGGGTACGTGGACCCGGACGGGGTCGATCACCGCATCTATTTCTTCTACGTCCACACAGGGACAGAAATCGCCCGCGTCGAAATGCCGGCTTGGGTGGCCCGGTCCCCAGATCTACGGGACCTGGTACACGCTGTGGTGGTCGACCAGTGTCGCCGCGGGCAAGGGTACCCCCCCGTGTTGCAGGAAGCTCACGAGGAAGCGGTGATCTCGCACGCAGACCGGGCCACGGTCGAGCAGTTGGTGGCCGAAGCTCTGGCCCGCAGCGGTGTGCTTTACACCCGCTCGGCCAAAGATCTCAGCAAACGGGTGCGTGGAGTGTAAGCGGGAGACCACAGGTCGAAACGAAATTTGCTTTTCATTCCTTCAATCATTAGAATCAGTCCAGTTGATCGGGAGGCTGGCAGACGATTTGGTGTAGATCTTTCGGAGGAGGCGGATGAAACATGAAGCGACACAGCGTCCTCATACCCACGGTGTTAACTTTTCTCCTTGGCATCCCGCTGGCGGTCCTCCTGTGGAAGGCGCCTCTCCTGCCTCCAAACGCCGTCCGTGAAGGAGATCTGGTAGACTTTCTGTTCCGTCTCATCGCGGCCATTGCCGGCTTTGTGTTCGCGCTGATTGTGTCCTTTGTAGGCTACAGCCTGATCGCCTTCCGGCGGCGCCCCGGGGACACCAGCGACGGTCCACCCATGCACGGGAATGTGCCCCTGGAGGTCACGTGGACGGTGGTCCCCTTGCTGGTCATCTTCGGCGTGGGGTTCCTGGGCACATGGGTGCTGTTCGAAATCGACCGCCCCAAGCCCAACGAGATGACCGTTCGGGTCACCGGGTTCCAGTTTGCCTGGCTCTTTGAATACCCCGCGTATGGGATCCGGACCAACGAACTGGTGCTACCGGTGGAACAGCCTATCAAATTTGAAGTGACCGCCACGGATGTGATTCACTCGTTCTGGGTTCCGGAATTCCGCATGAAAATTGACACAATTCCAGGACGGATTAACGTGAAGCGCTACACCCCCACCCGCATTGGTGAGTACACGCTGCGCTGTGCGGAGCTGTGTGGCGCGGGCCACTACGCGATGCTGGCACGGGTGCGGGTGGTCTCAGGCAGTGAGTTTCTCCAGTGGGTGGCCCAGCAGAGCGGCGCGCAAGCTCCGGAGGAAACCTTGTCGCCGCTGGCCGCCCGCGGGAAGGAGCTCTCTGACCAGCTCGGGTGCCTGGCCTGCCACACAACCGATGGGTCACCCAGCGTCGGCCCCACGTGGAAGGGTCTCTTTGGCAAGGAGGAACCCCTTGCCGACGGGACCACCGTGCTGGTGGACGAGGCATACTTGCGCACTTCCATCCTGCGCCCGGGTGAGCAGATTGTGGCCGGATACCAGAACATTATGCCCGCTTATGAAGGTCGTTTAAGTGACGAAGACCTGGAGGCCATCATCGAGTACATCAAAACGCTGAAGTAGGAGGCGCGAGCCATGCGTTTGCTGTGGTCGTTAGGATTAATTCGCGGGTTGGTGTGGGGCATCGTGGGCACCGCGATCGGCATAGGGTTCACGATGCTTGTTCGGATGGCGCTGGGCAAACCCGCCTGGGAGACCGCGCCGGTGACGTTTGTCGCCGCCGTCTTCGGCACCCTGGCGTTCTTGGCCGGTGTGGGCGCGTTTGCCGACTGGTGGCGTTGGGCCTCCGGCGAGGAGGCCGGCGACCCACCTCACCACCACGAAGGTCCCGAGTGGGTCCGCTACTTCAACTTCGACACGGACCACAAGATCATTGGGGTACAGTACACGATCACCTCTCTGGTTCTCATGTTTGCTGCCGGGATTATGGCCCTGATCATGCGCCTGGAACTGGCCCAATCCGGGTTGCAGTTTGTGACACCGGAGCAGTTTAACAGCGCGATGGGCCTGCACGGCATTGTGATGATCGGTTCCATTTTGCTGGGGGTGGCGGGTATGGCCAACTACTTGCTGCCGCTCATGTTGGGCGCGCCGGACATGGCCTTTCCCCGCCTGAACGCGCTCTCGTTCTGGGTCGCTCCCCCGGCAGCGATCCTTCTCTTCCTCAGCCTGGCCTTTGGTGGGTTTGACACCGGCTGGACCGGCTACCCACCCCTGGGAGCGGTGGGTGCCACGGGCAAGCAGTTCTTCTACCTGGGGGTCTTCTTCTTGGGCTTCTCCTCCATTCTGGGTGCTATCAACTTCATCACCACCACCCTCAAGATGCGGGCACCGGGCATGTCGATGTTCCGAATGCCCATCTTCGTGTGGGGCGTCTTTGCCGCTGCCTGGATCCAGCTCACCGGTACACAGTTTATCGGCACCTCTTTCCTCATGGTGGTCCTGGAACGGCTGCTGGGCATGGGGTTCTTCGACCCGGAGAAGGGCGGTGACCCGGTGCTCTTCCAGCACATTTTCTGGTTTTACTCTCATCCCGCGGTGTACATCTTCGTCCTGCCCGGCCTGGGAGTGATCAGCGAGTTGCTGCCGGTATTCGTGCGCAAGCCACTCTTCGGGTACAAGTGGGTAGCCTTGTCCAGCATGGGGATCGCCACTGTAGGTTTCCTGGTGTGGGCTCACCACATGTTCACCGTGGGCCTGCCCAACGAGGCCAACACGTTCTTCATGTTCACCACCATGCTGGTGGCGGTACCCACAGGGGTAAAATTCTTCAGCTGGGTCGCCACCATGTGGGGAGGCAAGATCGAATTCCGCACCCCGATGCTGTTCCTGTTGGGTGCTTTTGTCACCTTCCTGTTGGGCGGCTTGACGGGTCCCTTCCTGGCCGTCGTGCCGGTGGACCAGTACCTGCATGACACGTACTTCGTGGTCGGCCACTTCCACAACACCATGTTCGGCGGGTTCGTGTTCCCCTTCCTGGCCGCCATTTATTACTGGTTCCCCAAGGTCACGGGCCGCATGTACAGTGAACGCCTGGGGAAGGTACACTTCTGGTTGATGCTGGTCGGGTTTGTGGCGCAAACCGGCTCCATGTTCCAGACGGGCCTGTTCGGCATGCGTCGCCGCATTGCGGACTATGACCCGTCCCTCGGGTTTGACACCATTCACTTGATCGGCTCCATCGGCGGATACTTGGTGTTCTTCTCCATGCTCATCTTCGCCTACAACATGATCCGCAGCTTGGTGGCAGGTGAGAAAGCACCGGCCAACCCGTGGAATTCCCGCTCTCTGGAATGGCTATTGCCCTCGCCCGTCAAGGGAGTCTCGTGGCCTACTCCGCCGGTGGTTGTGGGCCATCCCTATGACTACGGCGTGCCCAACGCGACCTTCGTCCGCCTGGCCCCTGCGGGGGGGAGTGACCGGTCTTCACAGACGACCACGCCCGCGCACGAAACAAAGGAGGCGAACCGGTGAACACATTAGAACAACTTCGGGCCAAGAAAATGCGCGTTGGCTGGCTGGTCGGAGCGGGCCTGGCTGTCACCACCGTGGTAGAGTATTACATCGCCGTCGGGTTGGCGCGGCCCCTGGTCCCTCTGGCCATTGTCGCGCTCATCAAGGCGTGGCTGATTGTCGTTTACTTCATGCACATTAAGCAGCTCTGGACTTCGGAAGAGGGAGGCCACTGATGAGCACGCACGTATCCCACGCCACGTACGATCGGTTGGCCATTAACCGGCTGGGGCTGTGGCTGTTTATCTTCTCGGACGCGTTGATCTTCGCCATTCTGCTGATCACCCGTTTCGCCCTGTTCGGCACGTCCCGGCCGGAGGAACTGAACCAGGCCCTGGGTCTCGGCCTGACGGTGATCCTCCTGGTAAGCAGCCTCACCGCTTATCGGGCGGAGGCGGCCATTGCCACCGGTGACCGGAGCGGCCTGTTACGCAACTTGCTGTTGACCATCATCTTCGGTACCCTGTTCCTCGTGGGGGTAGTCGGTTGGGAATGGCGCGAGGCGCCTCACCTGGGGATCGTGCCCCAGGAGGGATACGGCATCGCGTTCTTCTCCATGACCGGACTGCACGCCTTCCACGTGTTGACCGGCGTGTTGCTGTTGCTCATTGTGTTCTTCAATGCCCGCCGGGGCGCGTATGGCCCCGACAACTACTGGGGCGTAGAAGCCGCGGTCAAATATTGGCACTTTGTGGATGTCGTCTGGGTGTTCTTCTACCCGGCCCTCTACCTGGTCCGGTAAGCTGGTGAGAGTCACGTGCCCGGGGGAAGGTACCCATCTTTCCCCCGGGCACGATGCGCGGTAACGGTTGTCACCGAAGGGGGAAAACCAGGACGAATGGGCCAGATGGCCCCCAAGGGGGTATGAGACACGGCTCGGGACGGATATAAGGGATGAACGTGACGTGGGTAGAAGGGCCTTACAGCTGGCCCTGGCGGTTCGTGGTGTGGGTGCCATTGCTGTTGTGGTGGGGCATCTATGCCCTGGGATGGTGGCGTCTTTACCAGCGCGGATGTCGACGGCTGGCGACGATCGGCCGACTGGGCCTTCACACGCTCGCGGTGCTGGCCGTGTTCGCGGCCTTGCAAACGCCCCTTTACTCCCTCAGCCGGTACCTCTTTTCCATCAACATGGCCCATCACATGCTGCTGATCATGGTCGCCCCACCGTTGTTCTGGCTGGCGCGGCCCTTTCCCTTCATGGTGTGGGCCCTTTCCCGCGCACTACGCCGCTTGCTTCCCGCCCTGCTGGCCCGCAACCGGACAGCGCGTACCGCTTTCCGGTACGTGACCGCGCCGGGGGTGTCCTGGCTGCTGTTCGCGGGCACGTTCTGGACGTGGCACACCCCTGAATTTTACGACGCGGCCATGCGCCGCCAGGGGCTGGAAGACCTGCAACACCTCACCTTCTTGGTCACCGGCTTGCTCTTCTGGTGGCACGTTACCGCCGCGGCCCCACACATCCACGGCCGTATTGGCTACGGATGGCGTATCGCCTACGTGATGGCCGCGCTTGTCCAGAACACCATCCTCGCGGTGGCCATTACCTTCGCCGGCAATCTCTGGTACACCTATTACACCACAGTCCCACGACTCTGGGACCTGCCCCCCTTGAACGATCAACGCCTAGGTGGAGCCATCATGTGGGTGCCAGGCGGTATGATGTACGGGATTGCCGCGGTTGCCCTCCTGTATCGCATTATCAGCGCGGAGGAAAAGAAGCCCCCCATGCCTGAGGAGTACTGGACATCGGCCTTTCAGTAGCCGCGCAAGACGCGCATCGTGTTCCATCATCGACGCTTCGGGCGCAAAGGAATGGCCGCGTACGGATCGGCTGCGTCGAGGCGGGGCACCCGCTGTAGGTCCGGATAGGTGTACATCCCCACGCCAAACCAGGCCGTTGCCGGCAGATCCGGTGGAAAATCCGCCCACGTGATAAGCCAGTCGCCGGGCTGCCAGGCCAGAGAGGACACAGGCCCATCCTGCACCCAGAGCGGCGTCTCCTGTCCAGGCACGTACACGTGGTTGAACTGGTGATAACGGACCGTACTGGCTTCATACACCCGCCAGAGCGTTATCAACCGCGTGCGCTCCGGGGAGGGAAGGAGCTGCCATCCCACCAGGGAAACCCCATTGGCCAGAGGGACCATCGTTGTGCGTGTCGTGGTAGGCAGGACTTTTCCCACAGATACCCGTACAAAGGGGTATTCCCCTTCACGTTTAGGGATGAACGTGGCAGTGGCCGCGGCCTCCGGCAATACCGTCTGCAACACGTCCCATGCAGGCAACCAGGGAGCCACCAGCAAAAGCCAGCCCTCTTCCTCTCGCCAGAGGAGCGCGGACCGACCGTCCACCAGCCGGTGCGGCGTCTCCCACAACAACACATCCCATACCACCGCATCTCCGTCAACCGTCGGGTCATCCCCTGGGACGAGCACCGTCACCAGACGGCCATCCTGGACCGTGCGGGCTGCAATTTGCAGGTAGCCTAACGGTGTGCTAATGCCGCCCGGCGTGTACACTTGGGCACTCACCTGGACCCCGCGCAGGAATAGCATGCCCTGCACCAGACTTATCCCCACTGCCAGGGCCAGGAGCACCCGATGTACTCGGGCCGAACGTGACCAACGGAAAGCGCCTACCGTGACCAACCACCAGGCCGGTAAAGCCGGCAGGTAATAGTGCAATCGGTTTGGCGTGACCGGCAAGTGCCACACTACCAAGCTCCCCCCCATCCATGCGAGCACCACAGCCACCCATGGTGTCAGGGCCTGCCGTCGTCTGATCTCCCGCACGAGGTACCCCATGCCGCCCAACCATGCTGCCAAGAGAAGCGCTCCGGCTGCCAGGAGGAGAGGGTGCGTGCCCAGGCCCCACCGCGGACCAATTAGATACCGATCCCATCCATAGCCAGTTAACAACTGCCAGGGATACCACAGGGAAGCGTCGCCGCCCACGGTCTGCAACGCCGCCTCCACGCGATTTCGAACAGACCAGAGCGCGGCCAGGGTTGGCCAGGCCGGAAGGGTCCCCACTATCCAGCCAAGGCCTATGAGACGTCGCGCCTGGGGAAGGCGCCAGGCCAAGACAAGGGCAGGCACCCACAACACAACCCCCGCGTAGTGAACTTGGGGGGTCCAGGCCGTCAGGAGCCCCACTCCCAGCGCACATCCCCGACAGGAGCGCTTTGCCGTCTTCCAGACCAATATGGCCCACCCCACGGCCAGAATAGGCAGCCAGTTCTGCGCCCAAATGTTGCGGGCATAGAACGCCAAATACGGTGAGCCGGCAGTTCCCCAAGCAGCTGCCAGCGCGGGTAACGGTCCCCACCAGCGTCGCGCCAGCCACCACACGCCTACCACAACGCCCAAACTGAGAAAAGCGATGAACCGGGTGGCCAACAACGGATCTGGGGAAAACAGGTACGGCAAGGCAAAAAGCCATACCGCGGCGGGAAAGTTGGGTATCCCTGTGGAACTCACCATCCCCGTGATGGGCCAGCGGCCCTCTCGGGCCAGAGCCAGGGCCAGCGCGCTCAGGCGAGCCTCATCATAGGCAAAGGGGTACGCCTCCGGCCATCCGAGCCGCAACCAAGCCGCCCACACGACGGCGGCGACCAGCATTCCCCCTTCCAGCCACAAACACTTGCACGCGATACGCGTTGAGGACATGATAACGTGCCATGTGTCCGCTGTCCGAAGGATTCCACCCGGGGCGGGATTGTGCCACGGGCACAGGAGGTTGCCAAACCGCGCCGTCGAGATGGCAAGCCGCTCCCTCGGGAACGGGAAAGGCCCCCGATTACGTGCGACCGAAACGCTTGGCCAGGTCCGCGGCCGAAATGTGCCATATGGTGGGACGACCGTGCGGACAAGTATGAGGAACCTGACACGCTTCCAGCTCCCGCACTAAGGAGCGCATCTCTTCATCGCTAAGGACCTGTCCGGCTTTCACGGCAGCTCGCTTACAAATGCGCGCCACGATCGCGCGCTCCAGCTGTTCACCTACCAGGTCGCGCGCGTCCCGCAAGCCTTCAAGCACATCCTCCAGAACTTGGGCCGGGTGCTGGCCGCTGAGCACTGCGGGCACTGCCCGCACCAGATATGTGCTCTCCCCAAACACCTCTATCACGAACCCCAGCCGGTGGAGCATTTCCCGGTGTGCAGCCAGCAAACTGCCCTGGTCGCTGTCCACCGTGATGGGAATGGGGTCTAGCAAGTGCTGACTGGGCAGCTGACCCGCCCGCTCGCGCTCGGCCATCAATTTCTCGTACAGGACCCGCTCGTGGGCCGCGTGCTGGTCGATGAGATATAACCCATCCGGCCCTTCGGCCACAATGTAAGCCCCTCCCACCTGTCCTACTACCCGCAACAAGGGCAATAAAGTAGCACGGGATGACGTGTCTTTCTGGGCGATCAGCTCACCCTGAGTTGGTGTGTCTTCCGATAAGGAGGGAAATGAGGGGGCAAGGGAACCCGCTGACCGTTGACGTTCGGCCCAACTGGCAGGCAACGTCCACCCGGAGACAGGCGTGGTTTCAACCGGTCCCAGCGGTGTGCCACTGGACGCCGTCACGGCCGCGCGCACCGCGCGCTGGACCGCGGTGAAGACCACGCGCGGTTCTCGGAAGCGCACTTCCGCTTTAGCCGGATGAACGTTCACGTCCACTTGCCGGGGATCGAGGGCAATGTGTACCACGCTCAAAGGGTACCGTCCCGTGGGTAAGAGGGTGTGATATGCCTGAACTACTGCCTGCACCAGGGCACGATCGGTGATCCAGCGCTTGTTCAGGAAAAAAAGGATGCTCTGGGCGTTGGGTCGCGTGTACGAAGGCTTACTAGTATATCCCCAAATGCGGGGCACCGAGGAGAGCACATCTTCGGTCTCTGGCTGCACCTCTTCATCCGCCAGGGGGACCAGCTCTCGGGCGACATCCGCACCATAAACGGCCGTCACCGCATCGGCCAGACGACCGGTGCCCGGACTCTGGAAGGCGATACGGCCATCGCTCACCAGGGCGAAACGGACTTCGGGAAACGCCAGCGCATAGCGAGTCACCACCCGCTGAACGTGACCGGCTTCGGTGCGAGGCGCTTTCAGGAACTTTCGACGGGCAGGAGTGTTAAAGAATAGGTGCTCCACGACCACGGTTGTACCTATCGGGTGGCCAACCGTCTCCTGCCGCACAATGTGTCCCCCCTCTACCACCACCCGAGCACCGGCGTGTTCCTCCCGATAACGGGAGGTCAGCGTCAACCGGGCAACAGAAGCGATGGCTGCCAACGCTTCCCCGCGAAAGCCCAGGGTATAAATGGCCGCCAGATCCTCCGCCGTCGTGATCTTGCTGGTCGCGTGACGCCGCACGGCCAAAGGGAGTTCCGCGGCCGGTATGCCACAACCGTTATCTGACACCCGAATAAGCCGACGCCCTCCCTCTGTGATTTCCACCCGTACGTACGTCGCGCCTGCGTCCAGCGCGTTCTCCACCAGCTCTTTAACCACAGATGCAGGCCGTTCCACCACCTCCCCGGCCGCGATCCGGTCGGCTACTTCCGGGGGCAAAATGCGAATGGGCATCGTCTCCTCTCCCTATCGACAGTCCCGGTACGTGGTCTCGCGGGTGGTCGGGCACATCATACCACCGCGGCCAAGGCCGGAACCACCTGCTTTTTACGGGACAGTATGCCGGGCAGGTACGCCCAATGATCCTGTAAGGTGACCTGAAACGCCCGTTCTACCAACCGCGTGTTACCCACGGCAATCACCACACTGCCCTCCTCCAGGACGTTCGTCACCAGCAGCATGGCCAGATCGTACCCTCCCTGGGCACACAACTGCTCCAGCGCGGCCACGATTTCCTCGCGACGGGCCATCACCGCTTCCACATCAGCCACTTCCACCTGGGCAACAGCGATACGGTGGCCTCCCAAAGTAAAGGGCTTCATATCGCCCGTGACCATATCCCACGCGGACAGGCCGGAAAGATCGGTCTTGGCCCGGTACATGGCCACTCCAAAGGCCTGAGGATCCACTCCTGCCAGCGTCTTCAACGCCTCCAGTGCGGCCCGATCCATCGGCGTCGTGGTAGGGGAGCGCAAGAGCATGGTATCTGACAGGATGGCGGCCATCATCAGGCCGGCAATGGCCGGTGGCGGCGTCACATTCACTTCCCGACAACGTTGCCATATCAGGGTCGCCGTGCACCCTACCGGCAGGACGTACACACGCAAGGGGGAGCGGGTTTCCAGACCGCCCAGACGATGGTGGTCCACTATCTCCAGCACGTCGGCTTCAGACAGCCCCTCCACCGACTGAGAAGGTTCGGAGTGGTCCACCAAGATGACTCGACGGCGTCGAGGCCGTAATAGATCATGTCGCGTCAGGATACCCACCAGGCGTTCATCCTCGTCCACAACCAGCGCTACCCCATGGCGGTCTTGCATTAGGTCTGGGGAGACCTCGCTTAACACCTCATCCGGGTGAAAGGTCAGCGGATGTCGCTCGGCAATAGCAAGGGCCGGCAGACTGAGGCGCAAAAGCCGCATGGTGGTAGCCGTCGTGTGATGGCATAGTATCACGACCACGTTGCGACGTCGCGCTTCTTCCAGCACGTCACGACGTGGACGAATGCCCCCGGAAACGATCAGCGCGCTGGCCCCGTGCTGCACCGCGGTGCGTTGGGCATCCGTCCGGTTGGCCACGACCACCACGTCACCGGGTTGCAGGTGCTTGCGCATCAGCGCGGGGGTCATGGCCGCAATAACAGGTCGACCGGAGAGCCGGCGGTCCGGTTCGCCGACCAACAGCGTACCTTCCAGCGTGCGAAGCACCTGAGCGACGGTAGGCGGCTCCACGGCCAGGGTAAACGTCCCTGCTTCATGGATGTAGAGCTCTGCCAGGGTCCGGGTGGTCACCACACCATGTGGTCGCTCGGCCGCGTCCACCAGCGGGACAGAACGGATACCCCGCTCGCGCATGAGAAAGCCTACCTCATAGGAGGTGGCATCCACCGGCGCGGTGATCACATCTGCCACCATGGCCTCCCGTACCCGACGGTACACGTGGGCCAACAGCGGCGGCGGCGCTAAATCAAAGTGAGATAACACAAACGCGGTCTCGCGGTTAATATCTCCCAACCGAAAAGCCTGGTAAGGCGTATCGGGATCCTCCACGCCCTTAAGCCAGGCATACGCCATCGCCGAAGCGATACTATCTGTGTCCGGGTTACGGTGTCCGATGACGGCCACCACATCAGGTGGCAGGGCCATTACTGTCCCCTCCTTCTTGGATCGTGGGTCGATCTGTGGACGTAGCAGTTAGCCCATATCGGCGCAGACAATCTTGGACTTCCGAGTCGTCAACTTGGTGGAAGTCTTCGTAGAACATACCTACGGCCCAGAAAACATCCGGGGTTTCCAGGACTTCCAGGCGATCCACCAGGCGTTGTAGGCGTTCTATGGTGCTGGGTGGTCCCACCGGAACGGCGAGAATCAACTCCCGCACAGGGTGCTGTCGCAGGGCCTGGATGGTGGCTTCCAGCGTTTTACCGGTAGCCACGCCATCGTCCACCAGGATTACCCGCTTACCTGTCAGGGAGAGTGGCCCACGCCCACTCCGGTACCGAGCCGTCCGGGCTCGAATCTCCGCCTGTTGACGACGTTGTTCTTCCTGCAAGTAGGCCTCAGGCACGTTCAACATCGCGATGGTTTCATGATCCAGAACCAGCGTCCCATCCTCAGCAATAGCCCCTATCGCCAGCTCAGGATTGCCCGGGGCACCTAACTTGCGGGTTATGTACACGTCCAAGGGAGCCTGCAACGCACGAGCGATCTCCGCGGCTACCAACACGCCTCCCCGGGGTACACCCAACACTACCACGTTGGGGTCCCCTTTCAGGTCCATCAGTCGCTGGGCGAGCAATTGCCCGGCCTCTTCACGATTGCGAAACATGCATTCTTCTCCCGGCAAGGTCCTTCTTCATAATTGACTGCCAAAACGTTATCCCTGGGAGGTAGCCGTGCGGCCGCCTTCCCCAACCGGCACAAGCCCCCATGCTGGCCGCCGGGCTAACGGACTTTGACAGAACCGGCCTTCCCCGAGTAGCATCGAGACAGGATTGGGACACGTAAAAACCGCTTGCCCTCGGAGGCCCCGATGACCGTGGCAACCACCACTTTCCACGTGCGATACGCGGAAACCGACGCGATGGGCATTGTACACCACGCTGCGTATATTGTCTGGTTTGAGGAAGGCCGTTCACACTTCATGCGTCAGATTAATTTCCCCTACAGCCAGGTGGAGCGTATGGGGTATTACTTCACGGTGGTGGAGGTCAAGGCCCGGTATCACCAACCAGCCCGGTACGACGAACTCATCCGCGTGGAGACCCGCATCGGCGAACTGCGCAGTCGTGGGCTAACGTTTGTGTATCACGTTCGCCGCGCGGCCGACAATGCCCTCCTGGTGGAGGGGTTCAGCAAGCACGTGTGCATTCGCCACGACGGGCAGGTACAACGCATTCCCCCTGAACTGTGGGAGCGCCTACGCCCTCACGTCATGTCCTCCTGAGCCGGGGCGGCCTCTTCTGTTGTCAACAGCTCCCATTTGTCCACCCAGTGGCGCTGGACGATGATTTCGCGTCCATCCACCACCAAACAGGTCGCGCCCAGGTCTACCCACCGCACCTTGCCCTCCCACATGTGACCGGTACGCAAGTAAAGGCGGATGGGCACATCCTGGCGCATGGCGTCTTCCAGCGCGAAGGTCAACTTCGCCCGGGACCATCGGTGTCGCCACAAAACCTCTTCCGGCGGCACGTTGTAATACTCAGCCAGCCGCCGCAGGGTATCCTCATCCCCGATCGCGCGATATCGTTGTTCGATCTGACGCATCACTCCGGAGGGAATGCCTGTTTCAGCCTCGATGGTGAAGAAATCCTTGCCGCCATGAACGGCACGCAAAAACCGTAAGTAATCCCCACTGCTCATGAGCCTGTCTCCTCCTGTGGCTCGGTTGGTTCGGCATCCGATGAGGAGGAGGGAGCACCCCACTCCGCCGACGAAGGTGCTTCGCGCGCGTACCAGGCGATGGCCAGTTTGTTCAAAGTGCGTTCCTCCTCACTTGAGCGGACGGTAATGGTATACGCGCTGAAGCCAACCACCTGACCCACCACCTCTGACCCGTCGAAGAGGTGGAAGCGCACCGCTTCACCCGATTTCTGAAGCTGCATCAGGTAATCCATCTCGAAGCGATCCACCCCTTCGGGAAGGTAAGCACGCTTGCGGTTGTGGGTACCCTCTTCCCCTTCTTGTTTCTTGCGCTCTCGCAGGGCTTCCTGGAGCTGGAACAGAATGCGGGAAGCCTCCTTACGGGTCAGCTTGTCCAGGGGTTTCCCTGCCATGCGTTCCAAATCTGCCATGGTCTTTCCGAGCATGGGCGCGAGTTGTCGCATTTGGGCCAGCTGACTTTCCTTGATGGGTGCGGGGGGTGGTGGAGTGCGACGCCGACGTTTTTGTCGTGCCGGTTGACGGGTACCCCGCCCGCGCGCCTTGGGCTGTACCCGCTGAGGTGGGGCCGACTTCTTCTCCGGTTGGGGCGGGGGATCCGACTGCGTCTTTATCTCCCATTCCTCCACGTACAGTGCCTTGGCCAAACGCGCCAGGTCATCATACGGAATGGGCTTCCGCCCATGCTCGTAATCTTCCAGAACGCGCACCGGTATCCCGGTGCGCGCGGACAGCGCGTTCAACGTCATGCCCTTACGTTGTCGAATCTCCCACAGGTTGTACATCCATCCCCCCTTTATTTCCCGGTCAACCTGCCTCCGAACTGCATTCCCAAGGAAATGGAGTGAAAATCTGTCCGGCACGGTTAGACCGTGAAATCATACCCGATGGTCACCGTTCCCGCGCAGCCGCGAGAACCCCCATCGGATATGTGCCGACAATTTAAACGTTGGCGTCAGTGACATCTGTCTTCCCCTCGTCCGTCTCGCCAGCCTGCGAGTGACGGTCAGCCCACTCCACCAGAACGCGCTCCAGGGATTCCGCGGCAATCGCTTCCTCCGGCAGAGGGGGCAGTTCTTCCAGGGATTGCAGGCCGAAGTATTGGAGAAACGCCGGGGTGGTGCCGTACAAAATAGGACGTCCTACCGTTTCCAGACGTCCTACCTCTTCAATAAGTCCTTTGGCCAGGAGGGAGCGGAGCACGCCGTCGCTGCCCACCCCGCGAATGGCCTCAATCTGCGCGCGTGTGATGGGTTGTTTATAGGCAATAATGGCCAGGGTCTCCAACGCGGCTTGACTCAAGCGCGCCACAGGTTCCAGGCCCAGAAAGCGCTCCACATCCTCGGCCAGATCGGGAGCGGTGACCAACTGAACCTGATCGCGGTGGCGCTGCACTACGACTCCACCATCGGCCCGTTCTGCTTGTAGACGGGCCAACGCCTCTTCTACACGCTCCGCGGACACCCCCAGAACACGGGCTAACTCAGCGACCCGCACGGCCGCCGGTGCCACAAAAAGCAATGCTTCAACTCGCCTCACCAGCACGGCCACCGGATCATCCGTCTCTCCGGTCGGAGGCGAGACCCTCTCAGGACCAGGAGTCTCTGCCGGTGCACCGTTCATGTCCGTCATAAGCCTTTACCCTTTGGCGCATCGACAATGTAAAATATCCCGAAACCTGTGTGACCGTTGCCGGTGTACTTCGAACGCACGGGTACAGGAGAGAGGTCCATGGCCAAAACCAACCTGGGATTATGGGGTAGCCTCATTATCATCGTGCTGTTCGTCACCGCGTGTACACAACCTACCGTCACAATACCGGAACGGGAGGTGCCCGTCACCGAGGCCGCTGCCCAGAAAGTTGTGGAGAGATTGGCCGCGCTGAAGGACTTGCCCAACGGCGAGGTCAAACTCACGTTCACTGAATCGGAGATCACATCGTATTTGCGACTGCGGGTGCTGAAAGATCGCCCCCTACCCATCCAAGATCCTACGGTCTGGTTTAGTGGGGGCCAAGTGTACGTGAAGGGACTGGCCCAGCTACCGCCCTTTTCCTTCCAGGAAGAGATGATCCTGGTGCTGACCGTGGAAGTGGAGAATAACCGGCTACAGATAACTTTTCGGGAGCTTTTCATCGCCGGCATACCGTTTCCCCAACAGGTCCTGGAACGGCTCAACACGCTGGCCAACGAACGGCTGTCCAACACCATAGGCCCCGTCACTCTGCGCGATGTTCAGATCCTCGAAGGTGAAATCATTGTGGTGTTGACCCGATAACCCGCGTGTTTTCCGCGACCGGTGTGTACGGCGCGTGTTTCAAACGCACATCTGCCCGTCCCAATCGCAATCCCATGCGCTCCTCGACGACCTCCCGGAGGAGGTGCAGGATCTCGTGGGTCTTCATGGGCACATCGATGTCGGGGGACGTGACCACTTCCACAGTGACGTAGAGCGCGTCCCCCCGTGCCCGCACCCGGGGGGTGGCATCCACCACGTCGGCCAGCTGGCCCAGGTGATAGGCCAACCGCATGGCCACGGAATCCAGGTCGATGCTCGCCCGTTGCCCCTCTTCCGTCACCACAGTAACCGTACGGGTTCCCCCTCTTCGCAGCTCCAGCAAAAGCAGGGTGCCAAAGACCAGAAGCAAGCCTACGATCAGGACCCCCTGGGCAAAATAGAACATCCACGGGTTGGTGTTGTACACCGCGGATAACATGTCGTACAACGCACTGGCCCACTGGTCAATGAACAGCAATGTGCTCAGGGGGAACAGGGCGACGAGAATACCACCGAGCAGCCCTACCAGGAGAAGCAGCACGACGACAACGCGATTAAAGACGTTCATGTTAGACACCTCCCAAAGTGGGCACGTACAAGGCCGAGCCCATTATACTTAGATAGCGGGAAGAGGGACAAAACTTCGCTCACGATCCCGGCCAGGTGCATGGCCGGGGAACGTGAGGGGAAGGAGGCACCTCCTTATCCGTAACCTGCAGACGATACAGGTAAAATCGCAGCATCCCCGTAGGGCTATACACCCGGCGCACCAAATCCACGGTCACCCCCGCAGCCCGCAACCGTGCCACAGCGCATTGTCGCGCGGCCTCCGCCCAGGCCGGAAAGACGATGACACGTGGCACCCCATCGCCGCGGGAAGCATCCGTCACCAGCCAGTCGATGTCCGACCACCACCGATAGTCATACGGCGCGCCGAAGAGGTAAAACCCGTAATGCCAGCCCAACCACCGGTGATAGACGATCCCTCCGCGAGGAAGTTCGGCCATGATGTACGCGCTCAGGTGGTCTATGCCATCGTATGCACCGTGATCGCCACCCACCGGATACGCGGCCTGTGCTGCCCGGACGCCGGTGCCCAAAACCCACACCATCACAATCGCCAACAGCAACGCGCGTCCGCGTGCTGTTAACCGCCTTTCCGCACGGTACCACCCGACCGCCACCAGCAGGACACCGGGAGGTGCCAGCACCAGCAAATACCGGTCCCAGGGCGCCAGGGTGCTCACCACGTATCCCCCGCCAACGCCCAGCGTCCACGCCCACACCCCGCGCGATGAAGTCCCCTTCACCCGACCGGCGAAGAGTCCTCCCCACCCCCAGAAC